>JBFYZZ010000320.1:0-13408 GCA_041309225.1 Deltaproteobacteria bacterium
TGAACGTGGATCGGCACGGGCCTCGGCGCTCCCGGTGACGCGCCGGCGTGGAAGGCGCTCCCTGTGAACGATCCCCCCCTCCGTGTGCCGGCCCCTCGAACGATCCCCCCTCTCCCGTGCCAGCAAGAGGGCGATCCCCCCTGAAACGGGACAGATCGGGCGGTCGGGGGGGCGGATTCGGGGCCGGACGGAGGGTCGGGTGGCCCGCGTGGGGGGGGATCGGTGCCGACGCCGGCACGAACGGGGGGGGATCGGCGCCGGGGAAACGAGCCGATCCGCCTCCGGGCCGGACGACCCGACCGATCAGCAGCCTTCGCGCTTCTTCTTCTTCGCCGGCGCGGCCGCCGGGATCGGGGCCGCGGGCGGAGTCACCACCGCAGGCGGGGGCACCGCGGGGAGAGGCGCCGCCACGGGGGCACCCGCCTCCGTCTCCACCCGGGGGCTCCCCCCGAACCTGAGCGCGAGGGCCCGCCGCCGCTCCACCTCGGCGGCCTGGTCCGGCGTGGGCTCGGCGGGGAGCTCGGGGAAGAGGATGCGGTCGTTCCACTCGTCCATGCCGCCCAGCAGGCTGTAGGCGTTCCGCACGCCGCGGGCCCGGAGCAGCATCCAGGCCTGGGCCGCGTGGGTCTGGCCCTGGGAGAAGAGCACCACCCGCTCGCCGGGCTCGATCCCGGCCGCGGGCAGGTCCGCCAGCGGGACGTTCTCGGCGCCGGGGATGGTGCCGGCGGCGTGGGCTGCGGGATCGCGGAGGTCGATGAGGCGGATCTCCATCCGGCCCTCCACGATCCACGTGGCGAGATCGTCCACCGTCACGTGATCGGCCTCCCTCTGGATCAGGAGGGCGAGCTCCCGCTCGTCGATCACGACCCGCGGGCCCCGGTAGGGATCCCCGCCGGCCATGCCGAGGAGCGCGAGCCCCGCCAGCGAGGCCAGCAGCACGCGGGGTGCGTTGCGGGCTCGCCATCCGGCACCGAGGAGGGGCTGGCCGGCCCGCTCCACACCGCCGATCCGAACCTCGGCCCACTCGGCCGCGACGAAAGCGCCGGCGGCCATGAGCACCACCGCCAGGACCACGAGCCCATAGGGGACGCCGAGCAGGCCGGGCAGCGTGATCTGCCCCATCTCGCCGGCCTCGGAGATGCCCGCGAAGAGGGGCCACGCCTCCCCGACCAGGAACTGGGAGGCGAGGACGCCCAGCACGAAGAGGAGGGCGTCGATCCGACCCGTGGCCACCGAGACGACCGAGGTGCCCGGGCAGAGCCCCCCGATGATGAACCCGACCCCGAGGAGCAGGCCGCCCACGACGTTCGCCCACAGCACCGTGGGCTGCAGGTACATGAGCGAGAGATCCACCCAGCCGAGCTCGGCGGCGAGGAAGAGGCCCACCATCGCGGTCACGATGGCGGTGAACATGACCTTGAGGACGGCCAGATCGCGGAAGTAGAACTGTTTCGCCAGCTTCGTGGCGCTGCCGAACCCGGCCCGCTCCAGGAACCAGCCCATCCCCAGCCCGATCGCGAACGCCACGCCCAGGGCGGCGGTGTCCCCGAAGGCGTCGAACTTGTAGAAGGGTGCGTTCATGTCCACTCCTTCCGGAGCAACCACGCGAGGGCATAGGCGCCACCGAAGATGCAGATCATGGTCACCCAGGAGCCCACGTTGAGGAGCGCCCCGCCGGTGAGGGCCTGCCCGCTCGTGCAGCCACCCGCGATCTTGGCGCCCACCCCCATGAACAGGCCGCCCAGGAAGGCGAGGACGAGCCGGACGGGCACGCCCACCCGCGGTCCCCGCTCCACGGCCGGCCGTACCCGGTTGCCGAGGAGGCCCGAGACGAGGCCGCCGACGAAGACGCCGGCCACCTCCCAGACCAGCCACTCCTCCAGGCCCCCGCCGGGCCCGAGGTAGCGGCTGTAGAAGGGGTTGGTGGCCGCGTGCGCGGGCGCGATCCACTCCACGATCACCGCAGCCAGCGCGGAGAACGCGGCGGAGGCGCCCAGGCCCCGTCCCATCAGGACGAAGGCGGCCAGCAGCACGAGGCCGAGCCCGAAGCCGGCCAGGTACGGGTTCGCGTACGGACGGGGGGAACCCTGCATGGGCAACTCCATCAGGTCCAGGAGGAGACCTGGCCCGCCCGGACCAGGACCCAGCGGAGGAGGAAGGCCCCGGCGATCACGAGGAGGGCGGGGACGACGGTGTGCCGGATCCGACCGGCGAGCTCGAGGTACTGCAGGACCAGGGGTACGAGGATGCCCGTCCCCACGATCAGGCACCAGAACACGGGGGCGTACGCGCCGGTCAGGAGCAGCTGCAGCGCCTGCTGCTGGACCTCAGTGGACGCGGCGAGCCCGATGAGGAACAGGGCGATGAGCGCCCCCTCGACGCTCAGGAACGCCGCGTCGGCCCGGACCATGGCCTCGCCGGCGGTGGAGGGGTCGCGACCCGGGGGCTTCAGGAGCTGGAACAGGCCGTGGAGCAGGAGGTCCGCGTAGGTGGAGTCCACCAGGCCGTGGGTGCGCACCAGGGTCAGGACGTGCATCAGGGCCGCGGCCGAGGACAGGCCGGAGAACAGGAAGAGCGGGCCCAGGATCGCGCTGTTCCACAGGGGCCGGGCGACCATCGTGCCGAGGAGGATGCCCGTGTAGAGCCCGAGCGCGATCCCCCCCACGAGGTTGGACAGGGCGATGGCCTGCACGAGGCGGGGTCGCGCCCACATCCACTCGGACCAGCGCCGGATCACCGCCAGGAGCCCCGCCCCGAAGGGGACGCGCTCGGGGGGATGGAGCAGGGCGGCGGCGAGGAGAGCCGGGTAGACCAGGATCAACACCCAGGAGCCCCAGGACATCGGGGACGCGGGCTCGAAGGTCAGGTAGACGCGCCAGACGTACCAGGGGTGATCGAGATCCAGGAAGAGCGCGCCCATGCCCAGGGTGAGCAGGACGACGCCCAGCATGGGGGCCTGGGGCCAGGCGCCCCGCTCGGAGGCCGTGCGGCTCCGGAGGAGGTAGAACCCCGAGAGGGCCAGGAGGCCGGCGACGAGGCCACCCAGGAAGAGGTAGACGGGGATCTCCCAGCCCCAGACGTGCAGGATGGGATCCACGAGGGGGTTGGCGCGGGTGGTGCTGATCTCGACGTGCTGCATGGCCGGACCCAGCCTCAGGTCAGGTAGAAGATGCAAGGCTCCGTGCCGGCCTCCGGCAGCAGCGCGTGGTGCGGCCGGGAGTCGAGGAGGCGCCGGACGGGACCGAAGGGATCGTCGAGGTCGCCGAAGGTCATGCAGTGCGTGGGGCAGACCGCCACGCAGGCCGGGTCGAGCCCCTTCTCCACCCGGTGGAGACAGAACGTGCACTTGTCGGCGAAGCCGTCGGGGTGGATGAAGCGCGCTCCATAGGGGCACGCGGCGAGACAGGCCTTGCACCCGATGCACTTGGAGGCGGTGACCAGCACCACTCCGCCGTAGTCGTGGACATGGCTGGCCCCGGTGGGGCAGCAGTACACGCAGGGCGGGTCGGCGCAATGGTTGCAGCGCTCGGACCGGATCTCGAGGGTGGGACCGGGGCACCGGCCCCGGATCTCCTCCACGATCCAGTCCCGATCGTGGCCGATGGGGACGTCGTTCTCGACCTTGCAGGCCACCACGCAGTCGGCACAGCCCACGCAGCGGCGGGTGTCGATCACCATGGCGAGGCGCGGCATGGTCAGGTCTCCACCGGCAGGATCGCGACGAAGTTCATGCCCAGGCCCGTGCCGCCCATGAGCGGATCCGTGCGGTACCGGCTCAGGAGCAGCGCGTCGTTGACGCCCCGGTCGAGGGCGCGCCGGAGGCCCCGGGCGGTGTGCCCGAACCCGTGCACGAGGAACACGCAGTCGGGGCGGATGCGGCAGGTGGCCTTGACCGCGACGGGCCCGCTCTCCACGCCGTCCTGGTTGCGGAGGCGCACCCGGTCGCCCGAGCGGAGGCCCAGCCGCCGTGCCACCTCGGAATGGATCCACACCGCGTTCTCCGGCATGATGTCGTGCAGCAGGGGATTGGTCTGGGTGCGGCTGAAGGAGTGGACCGGCGAGCGGCCGTACAGGAGCCGGAAGGACCCGGGCGGGACCGGATCCGGCGGGGTGTAGCGGGGCACCGGGTCGAACCCCTTGGCCTGGAGCTGGTTGGACCAGAACTCGATCTTGCCCGAGGGGGTGTCGAAGACGGGCGCCACGCCCTCCTCGTAGGTGAGCGGGGGCCGCGGCCCGAGGACGAGCCCGCGGGAGGTGAGGGTCTCCCAGGAGAGGCCCGCGGCCTCCACGCGCCAGCGCAGGTACTCCTCGACGTCCCGCCACGGGAACCAGGCCCCGAGGCCGAGCTTGAGGCCCAGCTCCCGGGCGATCCAGGCGTTGGACTTCTGGTCGTCGGGCGGGGCGACGACCGGCTGGCGCAGGGCCACGAAGGGCTGCCGGAACAGCTCCACGTTGAGCTCGTCGTACCGCTCGAGGTAGACGGCCTCGGGCAGCACCACGTCGGCCCAGCCGGCGATCTCGCTGGGCACCACGTCGATGACCACGAGCAGGTCCAGGGCGCGGATCGCGGCGATCGTCTCGTCGACGTTGGGCAGCGCGTAGAGGGGGTTCGTGGCGTACACGAACCACCCCTTCACCGGGTAGGGCCTCCCGGTGAGCGTGGCCTCGCGGAGGCCCGTGGTGAGCGTCTCGAGGGCGAAGGGGTAGCGCTGGTCGGGATTGTCGGCCTTGCCCCGGTGGGGCGGGTAGGGGGGGTAGGGCCACGCGGGTACGTCCATGCTGGCGGGCTGGTAGAAGCCACCCTTCCGGCCCCAGGATCCGAGCATGGCGTTGAGCAGGGCCACGGCGCGGCTGCGCTGGGCGTCGTCGCCGTACCAGTTCACGTGTCGGCCCGGGTGGACCAGGGTGGCCGGCCGGTGGTGCCCCATCTCGCGGGCGGTCTCGCGGATGACGTCCGGGGCGATCCCGGTCTCGGTCCACGCCCACTCCGGGGTGTACGGAGCGAGGGAGGCGGCGAAGGCGTCGAACCCGTAGCCGTGGGCGTCCACGTAGGCGCGGTCCCAGGCGCCCTCCTCGATGAGGACGTGCATCCAGGCGAGGAGGAGGGCGAGGTCGGTCCCGGGCCGGATGGGCAGATAGTACTTCGCCTTCGAGGCGGCGACCGAGAAGCGCGGATCCGCGACGATGAGGGTGGTGCCCCGGCCCACGGCCTCGGCGAACTCCTGGACCTGGGTGTTGTGCATGTTCTCGCCCAGGTGGCAGCCCAGGAGCACCAGGCAGCGGGCATGCGCGATGTCCGTGCGCTCGGGGGATCCGACCTCCTCTCCGAAGGTGAGGTGGAAGCCTACGTCGCGCGGACCCCGACACTGTGCGAAGGACGGCGCGGCGATGTTGGGCGAACCCCAGGCCCGGAAGAGGTGCTTCAGGAAGGTGCCGCCGATGCCGTGGCTGAACAACGCCATGGCCTCGGGGCCGTGCGCGGCGCGGATGGCCTGCATGCGCTCCGCGACGAACCCCAGGGCCTCGTCCCAGGACACCTCGTGCCAGGTCTCGGCGCCCCGCTCGCCCTTCCTCAGGAGCGGGCGCTTCAGGCGATCCGGATCGTAGTGGGCACCGACGCCGCCGGTGCCGCGGGGGCAGAGCCGGCCGCGGGAGAGGGGGTCCTCCGGGTTGCCCTCGATCTTCCAGAGGCGACCTCCCCGGGTGGTGGCGAGCGCGTTGCACCTCCAGAAGCAGATGTCGCAGAAGGTGGGGACGACCCGGACCTGGCCGGTCGGCTTCGGGAGCGCGCTCCCCGCTCGGGCCCGCACGCCCGAGCCCAGGAGGCAGGCGCCTGCGACTGCCCCAGAACCCAGCTTCAAGAAGGTGCGTCGGTGCATGGAGGGCCTCGTGCTCCGGGACGCCGCCGCCCGGTCGGGCGCGAAGGCGGTGCGGATACGCCAGGGGGCGGGAGTGTTACGCGACCGCGTGCCCCCGCTACCGCCGTCCACCGCCGCCCGCCACCCCGTCGAGGCCACGGCCCTGATCCTGGCCGGCGGTGACTCGCGCCGGATGGGACGCGACAAGGCGCTTCTCCGCCTGGGGGGCCGCACCCTCCTCGAGCGCGTGGTCGAGCGGATCCGCCCTCACGTCCGCGAGGTCCTCGTCTCGGCGCGGGATCCGTCCCGGTACGCCTTCCTCGGCCTGCGGGGCGTCGCGGACTCGGTGGCCGACGCGGGCCCGCTCGTGGGCATCCGGGACGGCCTTCGCGCCGCCGCCTGGCCTCGGGTGCTGGTCCTGGCCTGCGACGTCCCCACCCTCGACGTGCCCTTCCTGCTCTCGCTCCTCGACGACCTCGACGACGCCGACGCCGCGGTGCCCCAGGCCCCCCCCCACGTGCTGCAGCCCACGACGGCGGCCTACGCCCGCTCGTTCCTGCCCCACGCCGACCGGGTCCTGGACGCTGGCGGGCGCTCCGTGCTCGACGCGCTCGCCACCGCCCGGGTCCGCGTGCGGCCCGTGCCGGCCCCCGGGGCGCTGTGGAACCTCAACACGCCCGAGGACGTGGCCGCGTTCGTCGCCGGGGGCCTCGCGGGCGACGACGTCCGGCTCCCCCTGCCCGAGGCCGTGGCGCTCGTCCGTGCACGCCTGGAGCCCCTGCCCCCCGAGCGGGTGGACCTGTCCGACGCGACCGGTCGCGTGCCGGTCACCGACCTGCGCGCCGACCTCGACGTGCCCCCCCACGACCGCGCCGAGCGCGACGGATGGGCGGTGTGGAGTCCCCACCTGGCGGCCGCCACCCGGGATCGCCCCGTGGCCCTGCCCGTCGCGGGCACGATCGCCGCCGGGGAGATCCCGGCCCCGCTCACGCCGGGCACCGCGGTCCGGATCCTCACGGGCGCGCTCCTGCCCCCCGGCGCGGATGCCGTGGTGGCCCGGGAGGAGGCCGTCGGATCCGGAGCGCCCGGTCCGGTGGCGTTCGGGGCCCCCGTGGCGCCCGGCCGACACGTGGAGCCCCGCGGTGGGGAGATCCGGGCGGGCGCCGTGGCGTGGCCCGGGGGATGCCCGATACCGGCCGCGGCGATCGGGCTGCTCGCCGCCTGCGGGCACGCCCGGATCGAGGTGCGCCGCCGGCCCTTGGTACGGATCCTGGCGGTGGGCGACGAGCTGGCCCCGGCAGGTGAGGTCCCGGGGCCCGGGCGGATCCGCTCCTCCAACACCCTCCTCCTCGCCGCCCTCGCTCGCGTGGACGGCGCGCGGGCCGAGGCGCTCCCGCCCGCACCCGACCACGATGAGGTCCTGGCCGACGCGATCCGGAGGGCGGTCCCCGGCTGCGACCTCCTCGTCACCGTGGGGGGCACGGGCGCCGGGGACCGGGATCGGGTGGGACCGGTGCTCGCACGCCTGGGGCGGGCGTGCTTCCAGGGCGTGGCCCTCCACCCGGGCGGCGGTGCGGCGCTCTTCGAGGTGGACGGCATCCCCTGCCTCGCCCTTCCCGGGGGTCCTGGCGGCGCCCTCGCAGCCTGGGCAGCCCTGGGACGCCCCGCCCTCGATCGCCTGCTGGGCCTGCCCGCAGAGGCGCCGCTCCGGGTGCGCCTGGCCCGTGCGGTGGAGGCTCGCCGGGCGGATCGGGACACCCTCCGGCCCGCCCGCCTCACCCGGGGCCCCGAGGGCGACCTGGCGGTGGATCCGCTCCCCCGCGGAGCGCCGATGGCCACGGCGGCCCGGGCCCACGTGCTGATCCACCTGCCGGCCGGCGTGGCACACCTGGCCGCGGGCGCGCCGGCCGACTGCCTCCCCCTCGTGCGTCCACCCCCCTGACCCGGAGGTCCCCGATGCCCCCCAGGGCCCTGTCCGTCGTCGCCAAGTCCGGCACGGGTAAGACCACCCTCCTCGAGCGCCTCGTGCCGGAGCTGGGCCGCCGGGGTGTGCGCGTGGCGGTGGTGAAGCACGACGCCCACCGCTTCGACATCGATCACCCGGGCAAGGACTCCCACCGCCTGTTCGCGGCGGGGGCGGAGGCGATCCTGCTCCTCTCGCCCGAGAAGATCGCCCTGGTGAAGCGGGTGCCCGCCACCCCCGACATCCGGACCGCCATCGCGACCTGGCTGCCGGACGTGGACCTCGTCCTGACCGAGGGGTTCAAGCAGGGGCCGCTGCCCAAGATCGAGCTCCACCGCAAGGCCCGGAGCGACACCCTCCTCTGTCGGGGCGCGGCGCGCGACCCCACCCTGGTGGCCGTGGCGAGCGACACCCCCCTGGAGCTGGACGTGCCGGTCCTGCCCCTCGACGACGTCGCCGCCATCGCGGACTTCGTCCAGCAGTGGATGGCGTCCGGCGACGGCGATCCGTGAGGGTGGGGCGCCTCCCGCGCGAGGTCACGCCACGGCCACGACCCGGATCGTGATCGGGCCGGTCGCCCGATCCACCCGCGCCTCGTCCCCCGCCTCGAGCCCCCGGAGCGCGCGCGCCCAGGGCGAGGTGGGCGCCAGCACCGTCACGACCAGGAGCCCGTCTTCCAGGCGGGTGCCGTCGCCCCCGGGCAGGACGATCACGTGCCGGACGGCCTCGTCCTCCTCCACCACCGTCATCAGCGCGCCCGTGCGCCCCCGTTCGCAGGGGCCGGCGTCCACCTCGTCGAGCAGGGCGAGCGCCGTGCGGACGTCCTCGATCCGCCGGGCGAGGCCGTCCGCCAGATAGCCCTGGCTGGTCACGTCGGCGCGCTCGCCCCGGCTGTCGGGCCGGTCGCCCACCACGTCCATCGCGCTCCGGGCGCTTCCCAGCGTGCGCTCCAGGGACGCGAGCGTCCCTTCCAGGTGGAGCCGCCAGCGAGCCGCGAGGGCGACCTTGTCCGGACCGACATCGGGCATGGAGCGGCTCCGGCCGAAGGAGGTCTCGAGATCACGACCCGAACGGGTGGAGATCGGGCGCGGGCCTGCGTTGGAGGTCGGCCAGTGTGAAGCCGCGCCATATGGCCCTGATCTGCTCGCTCACCCCGCACCAGACCTCGCGTGTGGGGCAATCGCGATGTCGATCGCAGGTTTCCGGGTGGGACACGCACTCGACGACGTCGGCGTGGTCGCCCACCGCCTCCATCACGTCGAGGAGCGTGATGGCTTCCGCCGGCCGGCCGAGGTTGTAGCCGCCGTGGGCGCCCAGATGGCTCTGGACGAGGCCGGCACGGAGCAGGCCTTTGAGAATGTGCTCGAGGTACTTTGCGCTCACCCCCTGCGCCTCGGCGATCCGAGCGATGGAGACGGCCTCGTCGCCTCCATTTGCCGCGATCTCGAGGATGGCACGGAGTCCGTAGCGGAACCGGGTGCTGACCTTCATGACGCCCATCCTACACGAACTCGCGGGCGACGTGTCGGATGACGCGGGCGAGGAGATCCATCTCCTCCTGTGTGTTGTACAGGTAGACGGAGGCACGCAGCGTGTCGCCGACCTGGTTCGCGTGGAACCAGGCGTGGGCGCAGTGCTTCCCGGCCCGCAGCATGATGCCGTGCGACGTGTCCAGCACGTGCGCCACCTCCATGGGATCCAGACCATCGATCCGGAAGTTCACGACCGACCCGCGGTCGCCCGGATCGCGAGGCCCGAGGATGGAGAGGCCGGGGACGTCCTCGAGGCCGGCCGTGAGGCGGCGATTGAGTGCGAGGTCGTGCGCGCGGATCCGCTCGTGGCCGACATCCTCGAGGTAGGCCACCGCCGCCGCGGCACCCAGGATACCCGCGTAGTTCTGGAGGCCGGGCTCGAGGCGGTCGGGCAGGTCGGCCGGGGTGTACCCCACGTAGGTGGTGTCGAAGATCCCCTCCCCCCCCACGAGCGGAGGCGGGATCTGTTCGAGCAGCGCACGCCGGCCGTAGAGGGCTGCGATACCGGAGGGGCCGAGCATCTTGTAGAAGGAGAACACGTAGAAGTCACAGCCGAGCGCACGCACGTCCACCCCACGGTGAGGCATGGCCTGGGCGCCGTCGAACGCGACGAGCGCACCGCGGCGGTGGGCCTGGTCCACGATCCACTCCACCGGGAGCGTGACCCCGGTGACGTTGGAGGTGTGGAAGGTGCAGACCAGGCGGATCCGAGCCGAGTCGAGCGCGCGTTCGAACGCGTCCCGGTCGAGTTCGCCCTCAGACGTCAGTGGGACCACGAGGTGGGTGAAGCCGCGGCGCCGCGCCTCCCGCTGCCAGGGCAAGAGGTTGGAGTTGTGCTCCATGCCCGTGGTGATCACCGTGTCGCCAGCCCCGAGTGCGAGGCTGGTGGCCAGCAGGTTCAGGCCTTCGGTGACGTTCTTGAGGAAGATGAGCTCGGCATCCTCGGCGGCGCCGATGGCCTTGCGGATTCGGGTGCGGGCCGCGTCGACCTCCCGGGTGGTGCGCCGTCCGAAGGCGTGGAACGTCCGCCCGTGGCAGGCGGGGAACTCCTCGTAGTAGCGGTTGGAGGCCTCGATCACCTGGCGAGGCCGAAGCGACATGCAGGCGCTGTCCAGGTACACGGGTGGACGGCCGGACCTCGGATTCAGGGGTGGGAAGTCGGCGCGGATGCGACGGGTGTCCAGGGTCATCCCTCCTCCAGGGCCCGGGCGACGAGCCCGGCGACGGCGTCGGTAAGCACGCCCGCGTGGACGTGGCCGAGGGTTCGGTAGAGCACCCCCGCGGCGGCGGGGGAGTGGCGGAGCAGGCGGGCGGCGAGCACCCGACGGAGGCGCGGCAGGCCCTGGGGCGCGTAGACGTCGCAGGACTCGTCCTGCCGCTCGGAGTCGGCGAGCATCACGGCGAAGTCACGCCAGAGCCGGGCGCGCGGCGAGACGGCCGAGAGCGGCGCGAGCGCGGTGGTCGTGGTGTCAAGGGCGGCCACCCAGGCGGTGCGGACGAGGATCTCGGTGTTCACCGAGGCCTGCTCCCGTCGCTGGAAGGCGCAGCAGGCCATCAATTCCCCCCCCAGGCGAGGCGGGCGCCGCCGAGGAGCACCGCGAGCGCCACGAGCCATGCCGCCGCGGCGGTGGCCGGGTAAAGCGTCCGGAAGAGGCAGCCCGAGCCCCACGGCCAGTGACGCAGGAGGACGCCGGAGAGCGTGCAGCGCCACTTCAGGTGCTTGAACCTTCGGTTCAGCAGCTCGGCGTTGCGCCGGAGCAGGCAATGGAGCGAGTCTCGGACGTCCCCCAGCGGGGGCACCGCCGCCGCCGTCGCCGCCACCGCCAGGTAGAGCGCGGTGCCGAAGAGGGCGAGTGGGGCGCACACCAGGGCCACCGAGAGCCAGGAGGCCCCTGCGGGGTCCCGCTTGAGGGAGCAGCAACCCACGGCCTACTCCAGGAGTCCGGCGAGCCGGTCGTCGGGTCGGCCGCCTGAGGGCTCGAGACAGGCGAGCAGGTCCTGGCAGACCGCCACCTTGTCCACGTAGTAGCGGTACACTCGCGCGGCGTAGTCCTCGTAGGACTCCCGTTCGAGCGCCCACCACCGGGCGTACAGGTTGAAGAGCACGAACTGGTAGCAACGTGCCTGCATGGCCCGGTCCACCGCGGTCCCCTTCACGTCTGCGGCAGGCAGGATGCCGATCGAGCGCAGCACCTCGCCCGTGGACTGCTCGGCCTTGCCGGCCGTCTCGCGGCGTGCAGGGTTGACGCCGAACACGCGGCTGCCGAAGTTGAGGCCCTGCGGATCCTCGTAGTCGAAGACGGGGTTCTCATAGGTGATGCCGTGGCGCGCGTAGAGGTCGCGCAGGAGGTCCAGGACCGAGAGCATCTGCTCGGGAAAGATGTACATGTTCCGGTTGGCCCCGTCCCATACCCTCCGGATGCCCCACGTCCGGCAGTACACCAGCGCCCGGGTGTGCATGGCCAGCTTGCAGACACCGCACGTGGTCAGCACCATCAGCCCGTGTCGTGTCAGGTCGCCGAGGTAGCCGCGGTAGGACAGGTACCGGAAGAGGCGATCCACGGGCATGAGGTCCGGCCGACGAAACCGATCGGGGCCGAACATCTCCTGCAGCTTGCGGAAGTTGGTGTCCGACCGCTCGACGTGGATCATGCCGAGCCGCCTGCAGGTCAGCAGGTGGACCCTCGGGTGCACACGAGCGGCCAGCACCGCGGTGCAGGTGGAGTCCGACCCTCCGCTGAAGAGGACGGCGACCTCATCCATGGCGGCCTCCGGCTCGCCGGGCGATCCACTCCCGACAGATAGGGGCTTTGTCGGCGAAGAACGCCTCGACCTGATCGATGGGGAAGTCGGGGTGGACGGAGAGGAGGGTCGAGAGCAGGTAGAGCCCGTTGCCCGGCAGGCAGAGCGGTTGCGTGCCGGGGTTCCGATCCCGGAACGTGATGCCGGTCCGCACCCCATGAGCGTCGAGGAGTCGTCGTTCCTCGCCCCGGGTGGCGAGGCGGTGCACCGGCGTGGTGAGCCGGATCCCGAACTCGCCGTACAGGCCGCGGACGAGCCGCAGCCCCACCGGCGACTGCTCGACGTAGTACGCGGTCTCGGAGGAGGATCCGTCGGAGGCCCATCCGATCCCCTGGCACAGGCATGTGGCGATGGTCTCGCTGTGCATCGCCATCTTGCAGCCGAGACACCAGACGAATCGCGACCCGTAGCGCCGGTAGTTGCCCAGCACGTCCTCGGTGACGAGGCGGTGGAAGAGGTCGCCGCAACGCGCGATGTGGTGGGTGAAGCGACCGGGGAAGGCGCGGGCCAGGTCGGCCGCGGTGCCGCGCGAGCGCTTGACGAAGAGGTGCCCGTGGCCGTTGTCGTAGGTGAAGAGGTGGATCTCTCGGAACTCGCGGGCGAGGAGGATTGCGGCTGAGGCCGAGTCGAGGCCCCCCGAGAAGAGGAGGGCCACACGCCCTTCGGGCAGGCGGTCCGACCGTTCCCAGGAACTCGAGACGCTCATTCGGCCATCGGGGGACCGGGGGCAGCAGCCCCGTCCGCGCGGAGGCGGGGGACCGCCTCGTCCGGGCCGGTCATGCGGTAGAGGTCCGGCGGGACGAGGTTGGCGATCCAACCGAGGGCCTCGCTGAAGAAGATGCGCGTGCGCCACGGCATGAGCGCGCCGAGCAGCGAGGCGACGATCGCGATGGCCATCTTCACGTACCGCACGGGCACCTCGAGGGTAGCCGGGGAGTCGGACAGATATCCTATCTCTGTGGTATGTCATTGGCAGCAGGATCCGATCTGTTTCTCCTACTTGCGAAGTGGGAGTAGATGTTGTAGAGTGGCTCCAACCACACCGACCCCAGGAGTCCCCATGCGTCGCCTCGCCACCCTCCTCGCGATCCTTCCCCTCGCCGCCCTCATGGCCTGCGCACCGGAGGACGGCTCGGGGAATGACGAGGGCGAGTTCCTTTGGGAGAGGATCGCGGGCCAGGCCATCGATGACGCCACGGCGGAAGGCGACTGCGACTGCGGCGGCGACTGCGGCGGCGACTGCGGCGGCGACG
>JBFYZZ010000321.1:0-4562 GCA_041309225.1 Deltaproteobacteria bacterium
CCGGGACTGGAGCCGAGCGGCGGCCGGGGCGCTCGCGCCCGGCGGGGCCTTCTGCCTGGTGTTCCCGGCCGGCGATCCGCGGCCCGGGCCCGCGGCGGCCGCCGCCGGGCTCGCCCTCCGGTCGTCCCGGACCGTCGTCTTCCGCGAGGGTCGACCCCCGTCGTTGCGCCTCACCGTCTTCGCCCGCGCCGGGCCCGGGGACGGCCCGGCCTCGGAGCTGGCCCCCCTGGTCGTCCGCGACGCTGCGGGCCATCGGACCGAGGCGATTCGGGCGGTGCGCCGGGCGATGCGGATCGAGTGACGCGGGCGATCACCCGCCCGCAGCCTCCCGCCACACCGCCGCCAGCGCCGCCGTCAGGTCGGGCTCGCGGAAGCGCGTCGCCACGAGTGCGGCTCCCGCGGCGCCGCGCCGCGCGGCCTCGGTGGGATCCGAGACCGCATCGAGGGCGAAGGCGAGCGCGTCTGCGTCGCCGGGGGGCACGAACCAGCCCGCCGCGGAGTCGAGCCAGTCGCGCACGCCGCCCACGTCGGAGGCGATCACCGGGATCCCGGCGGCGGCCGCCTCCAGGCCCGCGATGCCGAACGGCTCGGCCCAGAGCGAGGGCAGGACGAGGGCCCGCGCCCGCGGGAGGAGGTCGAGGAGGGCGCCGTGGGGCAGCCACCCGACGAGCGAGGGACGGCGGTCCGGGGGCGCGGCCAGGGCCAGGTCCTCGAGGGCGGTCCGGTGGGGGCCGTCGCCGGCGAGGACCAGCGGCAGGGGGGAGGCCGCTCGGGCGTGCGCCCGGAGCAGCACCTGGAAGCCCTTGGCCCAGGTCAGGCGGCCCGCGGCGAGCAGGAAGGGGCCGCGGTGTTCGGCGGACACCGCGGGCGCCGGCCAGGGCGCGCGCCACGGAAAGGGGGGGATCACGCGGATCCGGCCCGGATCCAGGCCCGCGTCCGCGAGCTCCCCGGCCATGTAGCGGGACAGCACCACCACCCGGTACGCACGGCCGAGCGCGGCGAGCCTGCGGGCGGCCCGGTCCGCGATCCACGCGCCGTAGGTGGGATCGTCGAAGCACCCGGCGCACGTGGCGGGCCCGGGAGGGGCGGTGCACGGCCGCCCATCGGGTCGCACCCGGCCGCGGCCGGGGCAGACGGCCCGGTGGTCCTGGACCGTGACGACCAGGGGGGCGAGGTCGGCCGCGGCCGCCGTCACCTCCGGCTGGGTCACGTCGTGGAGGTGGATCACCTCGGGGCACAGCCCGGCGGCGAGACGGGCGAGCCCCCGCGCCGCCTGCGGACCGGCCCGGGCTCGACCGCCGAGGCCTCGAACGGTGTGCACCTCGACCGGAACGGGCTCGGGCGGCGGGTGCTCCCGGCGGCCCACGGCGAGCGCGCCCTGCACCCCCGCCGGGAGGCGGTGCAGGACGGCGAGGAGGTGAAGGTCGGCGCCTCCCCGTACCGAGAGCCGGCCGGTCACGTGGAGGACGCGGAGCGGCGCGGTCACCCTCCCAGCTCCGCCACGGCCAGGCGGCACAGGTCCACGAAGGGCCCTGGCATGACGCCCAGGGCCAGCACCACGATCACCGCCACGACGAGCACCCCCCGGGCGGCCCGCCCGATCTCGACGGGGACTCCCTCCCCGGGCTCGGCGAACAGCAGGGCCACGGGCCGGACGGCGTACGCGGCCCCGGCGAGCGCCGCCACGACCACCACGGCCGCGAGCCACCCCCCCGCGCCCTCCCAGGCGGCCAGCAGCACGTACACCTTGGCCGGAAAGCCGGCGGTGAGCGGCAGGCCGGCCAGCGAGAGCAGGCAGGTCGCGAAGCCCGCGGCGAGCCAGGGGTGACGCCGGCCGAGGCCCCGCAGCCGCTCCATGTCCGGGTCCTCCCGGCCGTCGTGCGCCATGGACGCGGCCACCGCGAAGGCCCCGAGCGACGCCGCCGCGTAGGCCGCGAGGTAGACGAGCGTGCCGTGCATCCCGGCCCCGCCACCGGCCAGGGGCACCAGGGCGAACCCGGTGTGGCTCACGGCGGACCACCCGAGGAACCGCTTGAGGTCCCGCTGGACGAACGCCGCCGCGGCGCCGACGAGCATGCTCGCGGCCGCCAGGACCGCGAGGGCGACGCCCCACCTCGGGCCCGCGGCGGGGAGCACGGCGGCGGTGAACCGGAGCAGCGCCGCGAAGGCGGCCACCTTGACGCCGGTGGCGAACAGGGCGGACGCGGGGGCGGGCGCGCCCTGGTACACGTCCGGGACCCACGGGTGGAACGGCACGGCGCCCACCTTGAAGGCGAACCCCACCAGGACCATGGCCAGGCCGACGCCGAAGATCCGCCCGCCCGATGCCGCGGCGACGGCCGCCTCGGCGTAGCCGGTGCCCCCTGCGGCGCCGTAGACGAAGGCCACGCCGTAGAGCAGGAACGCGCTCGAGAAGGCCCCGAGCACGAAGTACCGCACCGCGGCCTCCACGCCGGTCGCCTCCGATCGGTTGAGCGCCGTGAGCACCCAGGCCGCGACGGTCATGATCTCCAGGCCCACGAAGGCGAGCAGGAGGTCGTCGGCCACGACGAGCAGGCCCATGCCCAGGAGCGAGAGCAGCAGGAGGGCGTCGTGCTCCGGGATCCGCGCGTCGACGGCCCGGAGGAGGGACGGCGAGAGCGCCGCCGCGCCCGCGGTGCACGCCACCAGGATCAGCACGACGAGGCCGGAGTAGCGGTCGAGGCGGGCCGCGCCACCGAACGCCGGCCCGCCGTGCGAGAGCAGGAGCGGCACGGCCAGGATGCCGGCGAGGGCGAGGCCCACGGCGGTGAGCACGGTGGCCACGCGGGCCCCCCGACCCCGTCCTGCCGCACCCGCCAGCAGCACGACCAGCGCCGCGACGAACACCGCGAGCACCGGGCTCGCGCGGAGGAGGTCCGGTCCCAGGTCCGGGATGGCCACGGGGGGGAGCGTCGTCCAGTCCACGGTCAGGGCCCCTCCCCGGCCCGAGCAGCCTCGAGCGCCGCCGCCACGCGGTCGGTGGCGGGCGTGACGCGGTCCAGGAAGGGCCCGGCGAAGACGCCGAGGCCGACGAGCAGCAGCCCCAGGACCGCGACGGGCAGGGCCTCGCCGGGAGCGAGGTCGGCGGGCGCGTCGGCCCCGGGCCGGCCGAAGCACACGCGCTCCACCACCCGCAGGAGGTAGGCGGCACCCAGGACCGCGCCCAGGACCGCGGCCACCGCCGCGGCGGGCGCGACCCGCCAGGTGCCGGCGACGAGCAGGAACTCCCCGGGGAAGCCGGCCAGCCCCGGGACAGCGATGGCCGCGAGCACGGCCAGCCCGAGGAGGAAGGCGAAGCGCGGGGCGGTCGCGGCCAGGCCGCCGAAGTCGTCCACGCCCCGGCGGCCCGTGCGGGCCTCGAGCACGCCCACCAGGAGGAAGAGCGCCCCGGTGTAGAGCCCGTGCACGGCGGCCTGCCAGGCGCTGCCGGCCAGAGCCTCGCGGGTGCCGGCGCCCAGGCCGACCACGCACAGCCCGAGGTGGCTCACCGATGCCCAGGCCACCACGCGCCGCAGGTCCCGCTGGACCCAGGCGAGCAGGCCGCCGTACAGCACCCCGAGGGATCCGAGGGCGAGCAGCACGGGCCCGGCCCGCACCGCCGCCTCGGGGAAGAGGGGCAGCGCCCAGCGCAGGAACCCGTAGATGCCCGCCTTGGCGAGCAGCGCGGAGAGGACGACCACCGCGCCCACGGGGGCCTCGGCGTAGGCGTCGGGCAGCCACCCGTGCAGGGGCACCACCGCGGACTTGACGGCGAACGCGAGGGCGAAGGCGGCGAACAGCCAGGGCGCCCAGGCCGCGGGCACCGGCGTGGACAGGAGGTCGGCCAGGAGCGCCGAGGGCGCGCCGGCGGCGGCCCGGTGGTGCACCCAGGTGGCCACGGCGGCGGCGAGCAGCGGCAGCGACCCGGCGAGCGTGTACAGCAGCAAGCGCACCGCGGCGCGGATCCGGCCGGCCCCGCCGAAGCCGGCCAGCACCACCAGGACGGGCAGGAGCATGGCCTCGAAGAAGGCGTAGAAGAGGAAGAGGTCGAGCGCGGTGAAGCAGCCCAGGACGGCGCTCTCGGACAGGAGGAGAAGCGCCGCCGGGGCCCGTCCTGGGGCGCTCCGGGCGGCCAGCGCGGCCGGCACCACGACGGCCGTGAGGAGCACGAACACGAGGCCCACGCCGTCGAGCCCGAGCGCCCAGGCCACGCCCAGGTCGGGGATCCAGGGCCAGGGCCCCTCGTGCAGGGGGAAGGGCTCGGCCGAGGCGGGATCGAAGCGGGCCCAGACCGCGACGGCAACCCCGAGTGTGGCCAGGCTCGCGGCCAGGGCCGTCGGGCGGGCGAGGCGCCGCGGCACGATCGCGACGAGGGCGGCGCCCAGCGCCGGGAGCACGATCAGGACGGTGAGGATCGGCATGATCAGCCCACCGCCGCCAGGAGGACGAGGACGCCGGCCCCCAGCGCGATCCACAGGGCGTAGTCCTGGAGGTGGCCGCGCTGCAGCACGCGGCCGTTCCACGTGCCGGCGGCCCGCAGGAGGGCGGCGGCGCCGGGGGCC
>JBFYZZ010000322.1:0-2776 GCA_041309225.1 Deltaproteobacteria bacterium
GACAGAGTCGTGCCTCTACGCTGGCGGAAGTCGGGCAATACCTCATGGGCTGATCACCACTCCTTGGCAGCCTGTTTGACACGAAGGTGATCGTCAACGGGCGTCCCTACCGCGACCTCCCTTCCTCCTGCGGAGGGCGGGGACGGCGAGCAGCCAGGCGAGCCCAATCACGGCAGGGGCACCGGGTACGGTGCCGCACGAGCAGCCGCTCGCCCCCACGTCCTCGTCGGTCTCGTCGGTCTCGTCGGTCTCGTCGGTCGGGTCGGTCTCGCCGGTGTCACCCGTGTTCCCGGTGTCGCCGGTGTCGCCGGTGGCCTGCAGATCGACCAGGCAGTGGAGGATCTGCAGCCGCAGGTCGTCGGCGACGTCCACGTCGTACGGGTCGGCGAGCACGCCGGCCACGCCCTCGACCAGGATCCAGTCGGCGATGGCGACCGCGTCGGCGGAGCGCCCGGCCGCTCGCGCCTCGTCGGCGGCCCGGCCGAGCATGGTCAGGTACTCGACGTCCGCGATCCCCTGCCGCCATGCGTCCCAGCGCTTGGAGCCGACGATCCCCTCCTCGCCCGCGTAGACCATCGCGTAGCTGATGCCGCCGGCGTAGTCGCTGAGCGCCATCGCGTTGACATCGCTGTAGGTCCACATGCCGACGCCCTGCAGGCCGAGGCTGAAGGCAATCCAGGAGAACCCGCGGTAGTAGGCGTAGGGCGGCAGGTTCTTCTCGCTGCTGCAGCCGTAGGTCCAGGAGGGCAGGCGCGTCCGCTGGAACACGTCCGAGCCGATCGCCATCACGAGGTCCATCGAGGGACACAGGATGTCCACCGAGGGCAGTGCGGTCTCGATGTCCGCCGGCGACAGGCCGGAGGAGGGATTGGCCCAGACCAGCATGTCCGGGTCGATGCGCTTGACCCGCTCGCTGAAGGGGATGTACAGGTCGTACCAGGTCTCGGGCCCCGGCTCGTCCACCCAGTACCAGGCGAAGTGGTCGGTGCCGATGCCCTTGGTGGAGAGGAAGTCGCGGGTGGCCGTCACGTACTGCTCGAAGGCGATCTCCCACGCCGGGCTGCCGACCTCGGGCAAGCCCAGGTACTGGAAGCCGAACTCGAAGCCCGGCCAGATGAGCCACAACCGGACCTCGGGGTTGAGGTCGATCAGGTCGGAGAGCGCGCCGAAGTCCATCGGCGCCAGGTTGCCCTCGGCGTCGGCCACGGGAGTGGGCAGGTAGCGCCAGTTGACGGTCAACGCGGTGTTGTAGTGCTCGACCAGGTCTCGGGCGGCATCGGCCTCGTGGCCGACGATCGGCCCTTCGTCGAAGTAGCCCCAGGTGTTGCTGTGCAGCGTGGTCTCGTCGGGCAGGCGGAGGGGCCAGACGCGCAGGCTCACCGGCACTGCCGCCACGGTGTCGCCGCCGACCGAGACCGTGACGGTCGAGGTGTAGTCGCCCGGCGGGATGTCGCGCCCGCGGGTGCGGAAGGTCATCCAGATGCGCCTGGCCACGCCGGGCGGCACGGTGAACGGACCCTCACGCTCGGGCAGGATGGCGTCGTCGCGGTAGTTGAAGCCGTTGGCCTCGACGTGGATCACCTGGGCGAGGTCGAGGATCTCGCTCGCCGGGATGGTGACCGGCCCGGTCAGGTCGGCGACGGACAGGTCGAGCTGGAGATCCTCGTCCGCACAGCTCGTGAGCACGAAGCTCGCGGTGGCGAACTCGTTCTGCATCATGTCCACCGCGACTTCCGCGCCGGTCCCGCCTTCGACGGGGCCGTCGAGCGGATGCAGCCACTCCCCGTCCGGAACCATCCACGCGACCACCGGCGAGCCGGGCCAGATGCGGGCGTTCATGGCCGCGACGGCAGCGAAGGCCGACCGGTCGGGGTCGCGGTAGGGCGGACCGAGGCGGTAGTCGGGCTCGGTGACCGTGGCATCGGCGAGCGCGGCGGTGCGGCCCCTGTCGACGACCGCGCGGGCAGCGGCGGTGAGCGCGGCATCGTCCACCAGCGTCTCGCGGGCGTCGATGGCGTCCTCGGCCTCGCGCAGCAGCGTGAGGGTGGCGTTCTTCTGCGTCGTCCACGGGACCATCGCCTGGGCCCACGCGCGGACGTCCTCGACGGCGATGGGCACCTCGTCGAGGTACTCGGCCTCCCACTCGGAGTGCTCGCCGCGCAGGATCTCGATCTCGTCGGTGAACACGTAGAAGCCGCCAGCGATGACCGCGATGCGCACGTAGCGCCCGAAACCGAGCAGGTCCGTGTTGGCGAAGCGGTGGTTGATGCCCCCGTCCTGGGACAGCGACTCGGTGAGCGCGTCGCCGGCGTAGCGGTAGGTCAGGCCGTCATCGCTGACGAGTACCAGGGCGGCCGAGGGGAAGGTGACCTGCGCGCCGCCGGCGATGGTGTCGAAGGTGACCCCGCCGACGGGAGCGGGCTCACCCAGGTCGAGGTCGATGAGGATGACGCGGTCGCCCACCACCCAGCCGACCGTGCGCTCGTCGACCCAGTCGCAGCCGTTGAAGACGCCGTCGGTGAGCTGGAGCGCGTCGCCCTCGTCGGTGCAGTACGGGTAGTTGGGCGCCGGGTCGAAGCTGCAGGGCAGGCCGGCGGCGAGGTTGTCGCCGAGGGGGGGCCAGAGGGGCGGAACGACCTGGGCGTGGGCGAGTCCGCACCCGGACAGCAGAGCACAGGCGACGATGGTCGGGGGCCTCATTTCGGTCAACCTCTGCGGGCAAAGGGCACACTTGGAGTGTAGTACGGTTGAGGGCGCGCCGCCGGAGGTCCACGCC
>JBFYZZ010000323.1:0-2645 GCA_041309225.1 Deltaproteobacteria bacterium
CTCGCTGTCCCCGCCCGAGGTCGTCCTCGGCGGCGATCCGGTGGACGCCGGCGCCGCCTGGGGCCTCCGCGTGGACCTGCTCGCGGCCCGGGTCTCCACACCCGCGGGTGGGGTGCCCTAGAACTTGGCCTGCAGCCGGAAGCCCACCGTGTCCACGAGGCCCTGGTACAGGCCGTTGGCGCTCGCCTTGTAGGGCGGGTTCGAGGGGCCGAAGCGCTCGTCCACGTAGTCGGGGTCGTCCTCGTCCTGGACGTTCCAGGCCGAGTTCGTGATCTCCCGGTCGAACAGGAAGTACTTGGAGTAGGCCACACCGGCCTCGAGGTCCCCCACGATCCGGACCCGCAGGCCGAGTTGCGCGCCCACGCTCGTGAAGTCGAGGTTGGTGGCGGACACCGCGTAGTCGGGCACGGCGTGGGGATGGTAGCCGCCCTTGAACCCGAACCAGAGGCGGTCGCTCGCCTGCCACCCGGCGGATCCGTAGACGTTGACGGCGTTCTCGAGCCGTCGGGGTGAGTACTGGGTGGTGGCCACCGGGAGGCTGATCCCATCCTCCGGATCCTCGCCGAGGGCGTCGCCGTCGGTGCTCGTGATCCCGATGACGAAGTCGGCCTCGGGCGAGGAGCAGCACGCGCCCCAGAGCTGGGCCTCGATGCCGGCGCCCACCTCGAGCGTATCGGTGACCTGGGAGCGCAGCCACGCCTCGACCATCGGCGCGAGCGGACCCTCGAAGGACACCACCGCGTCCGGGTTGCCGCCTCCGATCCACTTCGGAGCGTCCACACTCCCATCGCCCTCAGCCGAGAACGTGCCGTTGTCGATGTAGGACACGCCGACCTGGAGCTTCTCGAAGCGGTCGAAGAACAGACCCGCGCTCCAGCCCACGTGGCCTCCGGAGGCGTGGATCTCCAGGATGGAATCGGTACTGTAGGCGCCGTCCACGGCGCTGTACCCCTCACCGCCCATCGTGTCGGCGGCCTGGATGGCTTCGACGTTGTCGAGGATGTACTTGAACGCCCCACCCACGTGGAGGCCGTCGATCACCGTGATGCCGACCGCGGGAACCAGGTGGATGGTCATGATCTTGGAGACCACGCCGGCGTACCGCTGATGGCTCTGCCAGGGTGGTTCGTCGTCTGGTTCACCCTCCCGGTAGTCGCCTCCACCCACGAGCGCATCGGTGACCGCGAAGCCCAGCGCCAGGCGATCCGGGATGGCCTTCCACGTCACGCCCAGGACCGCGTTGGGCACCATGACGCGGGCCTGGGCGAGGCCGTAGGCCTCCCCCGTGTTGGGATCGATGCCGTCGTTGCGCGTGGCCTCGATGTCGATCCGGATGAACGACAGCTGTCCGTCGGCCAGGATCTGTACGCCCTCGGTCGCCGCGATGGCCGCCGGGTTGTAGTGGATGGCCGCCGGGTTGGGTTTGGCGGCGTTGGAGTCCGGGCCGCCCGCGTAGCCGGCGGTGGAGATGGACGCCGCACCCGCCGGGAGGGGCAGCGCGGCGAGGCCGAGGAGGAGCGGGAGGACGGATGCGCGCGACAGGGTCATGGAGGCTCCGGGGGCGGTGGGAAGAGGCGACTCGAGCACTGGTGAGATGATTTCGTGCGTTCTATGCTACTATCGAACAGTTCTGCGACGGGGGTTGGATGTGGAGGACGGGCACCGGGGTTTCCGGCACGCCCGATTGCGGCGTAGTATACGCCACGGCTACGCACTCCGTACCTCACCGCCAAGAAGGAGAAGACCATGACCGCTCGCATCCTCCTCCCCCTCGTCCTGCTCCTCGGAGCCTGCAACGACGAGGACGACACCTCCGAGACCGGCACCCCCACCGACGACACCGGGCCCAGCGGATTCACCGTCAAGGGCATGGCGATCAACCTCCTCGCGCAGGCGCCCGCCGCCGAGGGCCTCTGCGTGTACGCCGCGGATCCGACCCCGTGCCTCGACGGCGACTGCAACATCATGGACTCGGTCCTCGTCCAGGGCACGGTCGGAACCGGCGGGATGTACGAGCTCAAGAACATCGAGACCGACAGCGCCGCGGGCCTGCTCCTCCTGGTCCAGGACTGCGCCGCCGAGGGCACCGTGTGGCCCTCCGCCACGGGCATGGCGGCGAGCACCTACTCGAGCCTCGCCGACGGCGACGTGATCCCCGACTACAACATCTACTCGCTGGACACCGCGGCGCAGACCGCATTCCAGGCCGGGCTCACCTTCGCCGGCTACACCGGCGCGCTCACCACGGACGGCGCGATGCTCGGGTTCGTCTTCGACAGCGCCGGCGCCCCGGTCGACGGCGCGATGGTCGCCGGTCCCAAGGGCACCACCACGTACTACTACGCCGGCCCGAAGGTGGGCTTCCTCACCACGGGCACCGTGGCCGCCGCCGGTGCCCTGTTCGTCATCCCCGGCGCACCCATCTACACCTACACGTGCACGGCCACCGGCTACACGTTCGACACCGTCACGGCGGGCAGCCAGCCCGGCTACGCCGTGATCGTCAAGTTCAACGCCCAGTAGCCGTCCCCAGCCCTCCACCGCCGCGGGGCGCCCGGCGCCCCGCGGGGTGGACTACCAGCCCACGTAGCGCCCCTCGGGGCCGAGGTACCGGTCCGGGAGATCGGGCAGGCCGTCGCTGTCGG
>JBFYZZ010000324.1:0-4971 GCA_041309225.1 Deltaproteobacteria bacterium
CAACCCGCACGACGCCCGGCGGGCGTCGGCCGCCGAGCTGGGGCACCTGGAGGCACTCGCCCGCCGGCCCGAGGTCGTGGCCGTCGGCGAGGTGGGCCTCGACTTCCACTACGACCTCTCGCCCCGGGACATCCAGCGCGACGTCCTGCGGGCCCAGGTGCACCTGGCGCTGCGCCTGGGCCTGCCCCTCGTGGTCCACGACCGCGAGAGCGACGGTGAGACCTTCGCGATCCTCGCCCGGGAGGGTGCGTTCGGCGGCGCCGGCGTGCTCTTTCACTGCTTCTCGGGCACCCCCCGAGAGGCCGTCGACCTCGTGGCGGCGGGCGCATACCTCTCCATCCCCGGCGTCGTGACGTTCCCCCGGGCGGCGTCGCTCCGGGAGGTGGCCGCCGCCCTGCCCGCCGACCGCTACCTCTTGGAGACCGACGCGCCGTACCTCGCCCCCGAGCCCTGGCGTGGGCACCGGAACGAGCCCGCGTGGGTGCTCTACACCCTGGCAGCCGTGGCACGGGTGCGTGGGGAGGCGCCCGAGACGGTGGCGTGGGCCACGGCCCGCAACGCGGCCCGGTTCTTCCGGAGCCCCGGCCTCCTGGGGCCGGCCGCGGCGGAGGCGCGCGGCGGGGCATAGGCCCGGATGGTCGAGGTCCACCATTCTGGACCCGGATCGGCTCGGTTCCCGGGGGGCTTGGGACGAGGTCCCGGGCCCGGCCCTCCGATGGGGGGGCCCGGCCGCGGCCAGAACTCGGGAGGATGCGATCATCTCCGCGAGTACTGTCCGCGTGGTGGCCACAATGGAGGGAGATGACGTCATCGCCCTGAGATATGACCGCAATCCGGCCACAAATCGACGCGTTGGCATCAACGCTCGGAGATGTGACCGGCGGGATCCCCGATCACCTGGGCCTGCGTCCGCGCGTCCACTCGACACCCCTGCACGGCATCTGGAGCGCCGAGGACCGAGCCGATCCACGTTCAGAGTGTGTCAGGCCTTCTTCGCCTTGGCCTCGGCGTTGGCGTCGGCTTCGGGGGTGTGGATGGGGAAGGCGGGCGTGGAGCCCTGGTTCTCACGCTGGTGCTTGGCCTTGCGGCCAGCGTTCTTGAGGCGGGTGGCGCGGCGCTTCTTGGTGACCTGGGCGTTGGAGGCCATGGGCGTGTCCTTGGCGGGGCCGGGCGGGGGCGGCCCGAGGGCGGCGGTACCTACCCGAGGAGGCCCGGCGTGTCAACGGAGATCCGGGCCCGCCGCCCGGATAGGGGGGCTCGGGAGTCCCCGTGCCCGATCCCGCCGACACCCCTGCTGCTGCCGAGACCCTGACCGAGGTCCTGGATCGCATGGAGGCGTGGCGCGGCCATCCGGGCACGTTGCCCCTCCACGACGCGGCCTGGGCCCTCCTCACGGCGCTCCGGGAGGGCAGTCCCACCCACGACGCCCGGCGCGCGCTGGCCGAGGCCCTCGCCGCGTGGCCGGCCCACCCGGCCGCGCCGCTCCTCGGGTCGTCGGCCGGCCGTGGGGACGTACCCAGGGCCCGCCCCCGCAGCGTCGAGGACGTGGTGGCGGGCATCCGAGGCCTTCCCGCCCTGCCGGACCCGGCCGAGGCGTTGGAGCGGCACCTCCACGACCTGTCCGAGCATCGTCGCCTCCTGGAGCGGCGGGTGGACGACCTCACCCTCCGCCTCGGGCAGGCGCGGCGTGGCCTCGACCTCGCGGTGGGCGTGCTCGTCGTGGTCGCCCTGCTGGCCCTCGTCGGCTGGGGAGCGGCCCTCGGCTGGTTCGCCATGCCGGTGACCCCACCCCTGCCCGTCCCCGACGAGGCGGCCATCCGACCCCCCGAGCCCCGGCCGGAGACGCCACGGTGAGGCTCGGGATCCTGGGCTTCCCCATCCGCGTGGACCCGAGCGCGTGGCTGGTGTTCGGGTTCGTGATCCTGGCCCGGGCGGGCCGCGGTCCCGAGGGCCTCCGGGACGGTCTCGTCCTCGCCGTGGCCCTGCTGACCTCCATCCTGGTCCACGAGCTGGGCCACGCGCTGGTGGCGCGCCGGCTCGGGCTCGGGCCCGTGCGCATCGTGGTCCACGGCTTCGGCGGCCTCACGGCGTCGTCCCGCCTGCCGACGCCGCGCCAGGGACTCCTCATGACGGCGGCCGGGCCGGGCGCAGGCCTCCTCCTCGCGGCCGTGTCCGCCGCCGGCCTCCTCCTGCTGCCCGACGCCGGCGGCCCCGCGCGCGGAATCCTCGCCCAGTTGCTCGGGATCAACCTCTTCTGGAGCCTCTTCAACCTGGTGCCGCTCCACCCGCTCGACGGCGGGATGCTGCTCGCCCACGGTCTCCTGGCCCTGGGGGCCGGGTCGGCCCGGACGGCCTCGGTCGTGCGCTGGGTCTCGCTGGCCTCCGCCGCGGTCGTCGGCGTGTGGGCCCTGGTGTCGGGCTGGTGGTTCCTGCTGGTGGTCGTGGGCCTGGCCGCCGTCCGCCACCTCCGCCGGCCCGCGTAGGCCCGTCGCCCCGACGGCGAGCGGGTCCGGCCGCTACTCCTTCCGTCCTCGAGCGCCCTTCCTCCCCTCGATGCGCGCCTCTCCGACCAGGACGAGGCTGCCGCCCCGACCCGCTGCCTCCGAGGCCTCCAGGTGCAGGCGGGAGGCCCCGAGGTCGGCGTCCTCCGAGGCCGGGCGGGCGATGCGGAGGCCGTCGGCGATGGCCTCCAGGATGGCGCCCCGCGCGAGGAGGGTGAGGGGATCGAGCACGCCCGCGCCGGCTGAGTGCTCCCCTTCCGCGACGTCCGAGGGCTCGAGGCGGATCCGGTTCCCCTCCAGGCGCAGCCCGCCCTCCACGGCGTAGTCGCGCCACCAGCCCGCGCCCTCCAGGCGCCACAGCCGGAGGCCCAGGGTGAAACGGTCCCCGTCCACGGCGAGCGCGCGCGGATCGGCGTGGACCCCGTACCCCAGGTCTCCCTCCTCGAAGGCGGCCCGTCGTGCGAGCCCGAGGAGGGAGGCGGTGCGCACCGAGAGGTACCAGTCCGGACGCCCGGCCGGGACCGCCGGCCGGGCGCCATCCGGCGAGGGCGCCTGCGTGAGCAGGTCCACCCTCAGACCCCCGGCTTCGGGGACCAGCCGGAAGGCCCGGGCGGGGACCGCGTCCGCACCGAGCGTGGCCAGGGGTACCGTGGGCGGTTGGCCGCCGAGCCGGTCCAGCACCCACGCCACGAGCGGTGCGCCCAGATCCACGCCCCTGGCGTGCTCGGCGTCCGCGTCCCGGACCTGGAATCGGCGTACGACCGCGTCCACGGCGTGGCCCCGGCCCGTGGACGTGACCGCGAGGTCCACGGTGGCCGCGAGCGCGATGTGGACCGGCGTCGTGACCGAGGTGGGGCCCGCGCTCCAGCGCACGTGCCCCCCCACCGTGGCGTCCAGCCGGGCGCAGGCCTCGCAGCCCCGGCCCGGCGAGAGGGAGAGGTCCTCCAGGGCCAGCGCGGGGGAGGCCGACGCCTCGCCGCCCAGCGGCAGGTCGATGCGGATGCCCGATCCAGCGCGGTCCAGGCGGGCGTCGACCTCGCGGGCCAGGAGCGCTTCCGCGAGCGGCCAGCCGAGCCCCAGCACCGCGTCGGGGGTCCAGTCCGCAGGCGCGGGGCCCGGATCGGCCAGGGCCTCGACCCGGGTGGCCTCATACTGCGCGCGGATCCCGGTCGCACAACCGGGCGCGACGACGAGGAGGAGGACGAGCGGCCGGGCGTACGGGGGCATGGGCATGCGACCTCCCTGGCGCCGACCTATCCCGCCGGGGGGTGCGCTTCGGCGTTGCCTCGGGGGGGTGCCGCGATTACGCCGTCCCGGTCGCGCGGAGGACACGTGGACGACACCGCCGCCCTCGCCGGCCTGGATGCCCTGGGCATCGCCGATCGGGCCGAGGCGGCGCGCGTGCTCGGCCTCACCGGGGGGCCCCCCGCCCTCGATCCCCTCCTCCAGCGCGCGATCGCGGACCGGTCTGCAGGGGTCCGGCTCGCCGCGGCCGGTGCCGTGGCCGACATCCTCTCACGCCATCGCCTGCCCCCCTGGCGCGACGCCGTCCCCGACGCCGTCCGCCAAAATCTCCTGCGTCGCGTCCGCTCCATGGATCCGGGCGTCAATCCAGCCCTCTTCCAGGTGATCGGCACCTCGGGCGTCCCTGGCGCGATCCGCGGGCTGGTCCCGGGCCTCAGGGATCCCAGGGCGGATGTCCGCACCGGGGCGCTCGTCGGCCTGGAGCGGCTCGTGATCTCCGCCACCTCCAACGGTGACCCCGAGGTGTACGCCACCCTCGGCGCGCTGCTCGCCGAGCGCCGCCTGCGACCCGAGATCGCGGTGGAGGTCGCCCGTCTCGCGGCCAGGACCGGGCACCCCGGCGTCGAGACGGTACTGGAGGCCCTCGCCACGTCCTGCGGGACCCTCGGCCTCAAAGCCGTTGGCGAGATCCGGGCCCTCATGGACCGGTGGATGGCCGCGGCCTGCCCCTGGGGTGTCTGGACCACCCGCGGTCGGGACGCCGGCGAGGTGAACGAGGCGGCGGGCCCCCGTCGGTGGCTCGTGCTGGGCGGCGAGATCGCCGTCGAGGGAGGAGACGACCGCCTCTCCCCCTTCGCCTGCGGGGCCGCCGGGCCCGACCTCCTGCGGTTCCGGGAGGAGGTGCACCCCTTGCGCTGCCTCCTCGTCCCCTACGACGGCGCGGACGATGCCGAGGTCCTGCAGATCGGACCCTTCAACTGGCGTCGGGCCACCGACCGGGAGGCCGTCCGGCCGATCGAGACGCTCGTCGCGGATCGACTGGTCGAGCCGGCCGATCGCCCCCTCTTCGTCGAGACCGTGGCCCCCACCCTGGGACGCAAGGCCCACGGGCTCTACGGCCGCGCGATCCTGGACCTGTGGGCCGACCGGCCCGCCGAGGCCGTCGCGGGCCTCGCCACCGCCGCGGCAGCCGGCCGCCTGCCCCCCGAGGCGGACCTGCACCGCG
>JBFYZZ010000325.1:0-3031 GCA_041309225.1 Deltaproteobacteria bacterium
CGCCGTCGTTGTCGAGCCCGTCGCACTCCTCCTCGTCCACGCAGTCGGCCGTGCCGTCGCCGTCGGTGTCGGCGTAGTCCTCGTCCACCGCACCGTCGCCGTCGTTGTCGAGCCCGTCGCACTCCTCCTCGTCCACGCAGTCGGCCGTGCCGTCGCCGTCGGTGTCGGCGTAGTCCTCGTCGATCCCGCCGTCGCAGTCGTCGTCCTTGCCGTTGCAGGCTTCGGTCGCCCCGGGGTGGACTGTGGCGTCCTCGTCGTCGCAGTCCTCGGACGCGTCGTAGCCGTCGCCATCGACGTCCACCGGCGGGTTGGAGGTGTCGTCGGCTTCGTCGTCGCAGCCGATGAGCAGGGAGAGCGCGAGGACGGAGAGGGGGAGCGTACGCATGGGAACCTCCAAGGGTGGCATCCCACTGTGTCCCCGGGGTCGCGCGGCCGGTGTCAGGGAATTGTCAACTGTCGGAGTACCAATGGGCTCCGGCATCGTCGACCACGGGACGGTCGCCGGGTCGGGTTCACTCGATGGTGGGCGTGTAGATCACCCGATAGCCGCTGTCCCAGGAGTAGATGAGCTCGTCGGTGGGGTTGTAGGCCATCATCGAGTTGTAGCCGTGCTCGTTGTACCAGGTGATGGACAGGCTGGAGGACGTGCTCTCGGCCGTGTCGTACGCGTAGTAGATCCGCGTGGTCGAACTGCTGTAGTCCTCGACCGCGTACATCACGCCGCAGACCATGAACGCGTTCCCGATGCCGGTCTTCTCCTCCGAGTCGGTGTTCCAGGTGTCGACCAGCGTGAACGAGTCGGGATCGATGCTGCTGATCACCATCCGGCCCGAGTTCTCCCGGGTGGCGTAGAGCACCCACAGTCCCTGCTCGTCGATCGCGAAGTCGATGTCGGAGTAGCCGCCCCACTCGTAGGGGTACGTGTTGTGGGAGCCCGCGCTGGACAGGGACAGCGTGCCGTCGACCTCCTCGGTGGCCAGGTCGAACTTGACGAGCGTGTTGCCGCTGGACTGGTTGTAGTAGAGGTAGCCGTCGTAGACCACCGCACCCGTGCCGTCGTAGGCGTAGGGCAGGCTGACGGTCCCGCTGGCCGAACGGGCCTCCAGGTCCTCGAGGCTCGCGTACTCGGTCAGGGTGTAGGTCGGGGGATCGCCGTAGGCGTCCATCTCCCAGTAGAGACCGGAACCGAGCGTCTCCAGCGGGTCCGCCATCCACTGGCCCCAGGTCGATCCGGAGTAGACCAGGGTCTCGGGGCGCCCCGCGTCCGTGAGGGTGCAGGAGCACTCCAGGATCTCGGGATCGGTGTCGTCGCAGTCGTCGCCGTTGTCGACGTATCCGTCGGGCGCGACGCAGGAGACGGTCGAGATGGTCTCGTCGCCGTAGCCGTCGCGGTCGTCGTCGAGGTACCAGGTCGGAGCGTCGGCGGACGTGTCGGGATCGATCTCGCCATCGCAGTCGTTGTCCGCACCGTCGCAGACCTCGACGGCCCCGGGATGGACCTCCGAATCGAAGTCGTCGCAGTCGTCGCCGCCCATGGCGGTGCTCTCGTAGCCGTCGTGATCGTGGTCCTCGTCGAGGCTGTCGGATCCCGAGCAGTCCTGGTCGATGCCGTCGAAGGGGATGTCGTCGGCCCCCGGGTGGATCGACGGGTCGGTGTCGTCGCAGTCGTCGCCGCCCCAGTCGTCGTCGCCATGACCGTCGTCGTCGCCGTCGATGTCGTCGCCATCGCGACAGTCGTCGTCGAGGCCGTTCTTCGGGATCTCCGCATGGGCGGGGTTGACCTCGGCGTGGGTGTCGTCGCAGTCGTTGCCGCCGGCCTCGACGGCCCGGAAGCCGTCGCCATCCACGTCCACCAGATCGGCCCCGTCGCAATCCTGGTCGACACCGTCGTAGGGGACCTCGAGCGCGCCCTCGTGGATGCTGGCGTCGGTGTCGTCGCAGTCGCCCGCGCACGTGGCCACGCCGTCGGCGTCCAGATCGAAGTCCTCGTCGATGGTACCGTCGCAGTCGTTGTCGAGGCCGTCGCACAGCTCGGGCGCTCCGGGCCAGACCTGGTAGTCGTGGTCGTCGCAGTCCACGTCCGAGTCGTACCCGTCGCCGTCCTCGTCCACGCCCGGAGGCGAGGTGTCGGGTGGCGTGCCGGTGTCGTCGGTGGCCGTGTCGTCCGCTGGCCCGGGACCGGTGTCGTCGGTACCGTCGTCGCATGCGGACAGGGCGAGCAGGGCGAGACAGAAGGGGACGGAGGGGTGCATCGGATCACCTCGATGGTTGCGGCCCAAAGGGTAGCATGCCCATCCGCCGGTCACTGCACGAATCGACCCGCCGCCCGGATCGCCGTCAGTGGGTCTGGAACCGGGATGGAGGCTTCCTGCGTGCGATCATCCATCCCTCGTGTTCGATGCCGGGGAATGACCAGCCGCCCTCCGGGATGCGCCACGCGCTTGAGCACCGCCCTCGCACCAGCGGTCGGGCGTGGGCCTCGAGCCAGGAGAGCAGGCGGGTCCGCTCCGGGACCTGCAGGCGGTCCTCCAGCACCAGGAGGCACCCGAACGGGGCGGGGGACACACCCTCGGGCCGCCGGAGCGCGTCGAGGGCCTGGAGCCCGATCGGGATGCTGCCCATCGCCGAGAGACCGACCTGGTACCGGAGGTCCGAGGGCGGGACCCCGCGGCCCAGATCGGCCGCGATGGGCACACCGGCCCGGGAGGCGAGGAAGGCGGCTTCCCGGGGGCCCACGCTCGGGTGCCAGCAGGGCGAGTCCCCGCTCGGAAAGACCACCGTGGGACCGTCGAGGGCGGCGAGCACCGCGGGCTCCCAATCGCTGGCGAAGGTCGGCATGAGGAGGGGTCGCACCGTGAGTCCCGCCTCGGCGAAGGCGAGGCCCGCGAGCACGATCGCCGCTGGCCGCCAGCGCGAGCAGGCGAGACCGCCCCCGATCGCCGCCGGCAGGATGAACCCGACGAGCAGCCTCCGGGCGTTGCCCATGCTGCCGACGATGGGGAGCCCCGCGAGGAGGCGTACCAGCGGCGCC
>JBFYZZ010000326.1:0-7013 GCA_041309225.1 Deltaproteobacteria bacterium
GGCGGAGGGCGGCGACGCCGCGGAGGCCCCGGCGGCCGAGGGTGCGGAGGGCGACGAGGCCTCGGCGGCGGAGGCTGAGGAGGCCTCGGCCCGGCACGGGCGACTGGTCGTGATCGGCGACGCGTCCTTCGCCTCCAACCAGCTCTTCGTCCAGGGCATGAACCAGGATCTCTTTCTCAACACCATCGCCTGGCTCGTGGGGGAGGAGGACCAGGTCTCCATCCGCCCCAACGAAGCCGCCAAGGGCACCCTCCAGGTGAGCGTGCTGCAGGGCGTGCTGGTGTGGGCGCTGTCCCTGCTCCTCGTGCCCGCCCTGGCCGTGGCCGGCGCGCTGGCCACCTGGCTCCGGCGGAGGAGGCTGTAGGGCGCGCGCGCGCCGGCGCTACCTGAGGATGCGCTGCAGCTGCAGGGCGAGCGCCAGGTTGGAGGCCTTGAGCTGGCCCATCATGAAGAACTGGGTGGCCAGCATGGGCTGGTCGATGACCTGATCCCAGTGCTCCCTGCCCACGGTGATCACGCAGCCGGGGGCCTCGGTCGGCTCCTCGCGGACCTCGCCCTTGACGAGGTCGAGGGTCCAGGTGCCCGCCCCGTCCACATCGAACTGGAAGACCGCACCCACGTCGAGGAGATCCGGGTTCTCGGCGATCTTCTGCGGGAGGGTCTCGCGGAAGAAGGTGACGGTGTCGGCCATGGACGCCTCGGGGCTGGGAAGGGGGCAGCCTGTCCTATCACCCTGGATCGCCCGGCGGGGGGCCGGCGCGGGAACCCGGGACCGGGTCTTGGACCTCGAGCGCAGGAAGCGTCGGATCCGACTCGATCTCGGCCAGGATGCGGTCCTGGCTCCGGAGCAGCGCCCGCACGTGGGCGATGTACTGCAGGCGCAGGGCGCGGAGCCGCAGGAGCTGCTCCACGGTACGGCGCTGCTCGTCGTGGCCCGAGGCGATGACCTTCTCGGCTTCCAACCGGGCCTCGCCGACGATCACGTCGGCCTCCTTGTGGGCCGCGCGCCGGACGTCGGCGGCGAGCTGGCGCGCGAGGAGCAGCGTATCCTTGATGCCCAGCTCGTTCTCGCGGAGCGTGGCGATCTCCTTCTCCCGGGCGAGGAGGAGGTCCCTCAGGGACTGGTTCTCCCTGAGGACCTCCTCGAGGCTCTCCCGGACCTCGTCGAGGAAGGCCCGGACCTCGTCGGCGTCGTACCCGCGGCGGCCCGCCGCGAATTGCTTCTGGAGGATGTCGAGAGGGGTGACCCGCATGATGCCTCCCTATTGCCGCGGGCAGGGGGGTACCACCCGGGATCAGGGCACCGGCGGCCGGACCTCCACGACCACACCCGCGTCGGGCCGGAGCGCACGAATCCGATCCTCCACGGCCCCGCGGTCCTGGCCGGGCCCGGCCAGGCCGCCCAGGATCTCCCCGAGGTCGGGCAGGGGCTCGCCGGAGGAGACCAGGACCACACCGCTGCGGAACGAGACGACCTCGAAGTCGCCCTCGCCGGTGGCCAGCGCGCCCTTGTCGGCGACCTTGGTGCTCCTCAGGATGGGCCGGGCGCCCTGCGGGCCGAGGTCCCAGGCGTCCACGAAGGCCCGATTGTCCACGTCGAAGCGCACGCGCACGGCTCCGCCCGCCAGGTCCGCGTGCGCGTCCAAGGGCCACCGGGCGCCGGTGCCCCGCCCGACCACGAGCCAGGTCCCGGCAAGGCCGGCCAGGAGCCCGACCAGGATGGCCACCGTCCAGAGGCGGGCCACGCTGGGGGGATGGGGCATGGGGTCCGGCAGCAGGGGGATGCCCTCCACCTCGCCCCAGGTGCGGGCGCGGGAGGCTTCGAGGGCCCGGATCGGCACCGGCCCGAGCACCGCGCGGGGGGTCCAGCGTCCGGGTCCGTGGGCCAGGGCGCCCCGCACGTGGTCGCGGGCCGGCAGGCCCATGCGGATCCGTTGCAGCAGGCGGTCGCGCCACTCGTCGCCCCGGCCGGGATCCACGAGGAGGGAGTCCTCCCCGACGGCCCGGGCGCACGACCCCAGGGCGCCGGCCAGGGACTTCAGGTGGGCGCGGCCCTGCGGGTGCAGGTGGAGCGCCAGGATCGAGATCCGGGACGTGGCGGGCGGCCAGGGATCCGGCGGGAGGAGGTCGGCGGGGGTGAGCAGGCCCGCCCGCAGCAGCCGGACCGTCCGGGCGCAGCGGGGGCAGCCGGCGACGTGCTCGGCCGCGGGGCGCCCGTCCGGCGCCGCAGCCAGGGCGGCCAGGTCGCCAGCGGGCGGGCAGTCGTCGCCGGCCGTCGCGGCCACGCGCTCGAGGAGGGCGTCGGCCGCGCCCGGTGACAGGGGTGGGTGACCGCGGGCCTGCACCTCCTCGCGGACCACCTCCCTGAGCCCCTCGAGGACGGTCTGGAGCGTGGCGGCGTCGATCCGGCAGGTGCGCAGCACCTCGGCCGGCGGCGCGCCGTCGCCGTACCGGAGGCGGAAGACCGCGAGCACCGTCGGGTCGCAGGCCGCCTCGACCGCGCGCCGCCAGGTCACGTCCACCGGGGGCAGGGCCGGAGATTGGGGCGGGCCCCGGTATCGCCCTCCGCGGGTCCGCTCGAGGTACTCCAGGATCAGCAGATCGGCCGCGACCTCGATCTCCGAGGGCTCCGGGATCGCGGGCATGGAGAGCAGCACGTGCTCGCGCACCTCCGCGAGGACGGATGGGGTCGAGCGGACGCGCGCCCGGCGCAGCTGCCACGCCACGCGGCTCGTGAGGGCCGACCAGGCGAGTGCGGGATTCCCCCGGGGTGGACGGGTGGGGGTGGGCATGGAGGGGATCGGGAGCGGCGGGCGGAGCGGGGGGTGGATGCCATAACCCGCCGCGGCCCCGCCGTTCCTCCCACCCGACGAGAGCGCCGGCCCTTCCCTCCCTGCTCGGATCCTCGCCCCGCGCGATCCCGGATCAGGCTGCCTGCTCCTCGCCTTCCAGCCACACATGGCCGTCGGTCAGGAGCTCGTTGATGGTGGTCGAGGCCGCGACCGCCGCCAGCTCCTCGTCGCCGTAGAGGGCAAGGAACTCCTCGTAGAAGGCCGAGACCAGGTCGCCCAGGGTGACGGTGGTGTGGCGGCTCATGGGAAGCTCCGGGGGATCGTGCGGCGTGGACTTAGGATATTCGCGTTTCGATTCGGAAATTTGCAAACTTCATGCCAAGATTCGGAAGGAGGGTGCGTACGGCGAGGTCTCGCGTCGTCCAACGGCGTTGGAGGCCGATCGCCCAGCCGACCCGTCTGTCCGTGCCAACACCGCGGAGCCCCCGAGCGTTCTCGCGGACCCCGATCCGGTTGTCCGGTTTCTTGGACAGTGTTCCAGGTTCGGACAGGGGGACGGATCGCCGGTCAGGGCAGGGCGGCCGCGAACGCGAACAGGTGGACGCCCCGTGCGCCTCCCAGGAGGAGGACCTCGGCGCAGGCCGCCGCCGTGGCGCCGGTGGTCACCACGTCGTCCACGAGGAGGAGGACCGGCTCGCCCTCGATCCGGCCGCCGAGCGTGAACGCGCCCGCCACGTTGACCTCCCGTGCCGCCCGCCCGAGGCCGGCCTGCCGGGGGCCGCCCCGGCGCCGGAGGAGGCGCAGGTGTGGCACGCAAAGGTCGGCGGCACACGCCTCGGCGAGGAGGTGGGGGGCCGAGAAGCCGCGGGCGACCGCGCGTGCGGGAGGGGACGGCACGGCCACCACCCCGGCCACCGGAGGCAGCGCGGGGACCGCTGCGCGCGCGGCGTACCCGGCCAGCTCGGCCAGGAGCCGCTCCCGGCCTCCGTACTTGCCGCGCCGCACGAGCAGGCCGCCCAGGCCGTCGTACGGGAGAAGGCACCAGGCGCTGCGCAGGAACGGGATCCGCGTGGCGAGCGGCCACACGGACCGGGGGATCGTGTCCGCGCACACGCCGCACAGGTGGGCGAACGGCCCGTCTCCGGCGAGCGCGCCGCAGGCTGCGCACGAGGCGGGGAGGACGGCGTCGAGGAGGTCGCGTCCGCGCACGGGCGTTCAGTGGTGGTAGGGTTCGCCCCGGACCAGGGCCAGGGCCCGGTAGACCTGCTCCGCCAGGAGCACGCGCGCCACCTGGTGGTTGAGCACGAGCGGCGAGAGGGCGAGCACGACGTCGGCCCGTGCCCGGACCGCGGCGTCGTGGCCGAAGGGGCCGCCCAGGAGGAACACCAGCCGGCGGTACCCCTGCACGCCCGCCCGTTCCACGAGATCCCGGAACCCGCCGGTGTCGAGGGACCGGCCCCGCTCGTCGAGGCACACCACGAGATCGCCGTCCTTCAGGAGGGCGAGCGCCGCCCGGCCCTCCCCGGCACGCGCGGCGGCGGGGTCATCACCGGAAGCAGGTTTCAGACGGACCTCCTCGATGGGCATCCAGCGACGGACCCGCCGGGCGTAGTCGTCGAATCCCTCGTCGGCCCAGGCCGCGCGGCCCCGGGTCACCGTGACGACCACGACCCTCATGAGGGGGGGGGCGCTGGGGCCTCCACGGCTGCCTCGGCCTCGGGAAGGGTGATCCGGGGGGCGTCGATCCACAGGCCCTCGAGGTCGTAGAACCGCCGGAGCGCCTCGTCGAAGACGTGGACCACGACGTCGCCGAAGTCGAGGAGCACCCACCGAGCCCGCTCCAGGCCCTCCACCCCGAGGGGGCGGAGGCCGGCGGCCTCCTTGAGGGTGCTGGCCACGGCGTCGGCCACCGCGGCGGCCAGGCGGGGATTGGACACGGAGCAGAGGACGAAGAAGTCGCACCAGGTGACGAGGCCGCGCACGTCCAGGACGACGATGTCCTCTGCCTTTTTTCCGTACGCGGCCTGGGCCGCATAGAGGGACAGATCACGGGAGTCGATGACGGTTCCTCCTCTCGGGACTCGGGGTCGGGCGCACGGGACGCCCGCCCGGACGACGGGACCACCCGCCACGGCAGGGCTCAGGCGGGAAGCAGCCGCAGAGCATGCCGGACGATGACGTGGAGGCCCATGGCTCCACGGTACTGCGAGCCGACGCGCGGATCAAGGGGCTGGGGCCGAGAGCCGACGGTCGAGGGCCTCGAGCACCTCGCCCAGACCAGCCCCGCTCACGGCCGAGAGGGGGAGGACGATGGCCGGTCCGGCCTCCGCCAGGCGGTGGAGCGCGGCGGCCGTGACGTCGGGGGAGACGGCGTCCACCTTGCTCAAGGCCACGATCTCCTGCCGATCCGCCAGGGCGGGGTCGTACCGCTCGAGCTCCCGGCGGAGGGCGCGGTACCGCAGGAGCGGATCCGGATCGCCCCCCCCGTCGGGCAGGACCGAGACGAGGTGGAGGAGGATGCGACAGCGCTCCACGTGCCGCAGGAACCGGTGACCCAGGCCGGCGCCGTCGGCCGCGCCCTCGATGAGGCCCGGCACGTCGGCCACGACCCAGGAGCGGCCGTCGCCCCGGTCGACGACCCCGAGGGTGGGGACCAGCGTGGTGAACGGATACCCCGCGATGCGTGGCCTGGCGGCCGAGATCCGGGCCACGAACGTGGACTTGCCGGCGTTCGGGAACCCGATGACGCCGACGTCGGCGAGCAGCTTCAGTTCGAGGGCCAGGCGCCGTTCCTCGGCGGGCCGGCCCCGGGTGAAGGTCCGGGGGGCACGCTGCGTGGGGGAGCGGAACGCCATGTTGCCCTTCCCGCCCGCACCGCCTCGGGCCACCACCACCTCGTCGCCGTGCCGGGCGAGGTCCCCGAGCAGGTCCCCGGTCTCGGCATCGTGCAGGAGCGTGCCCACCGGCACGCGCACGATCTCGTCGGGGGCCGACCGGCCCGTCATCTGGCGGGACCCCCCGCGCTCGCCGTTGCGGGCGGCGAAGAGGCGGCGCCCGCGCAGCGGGGCCAGGGTGTTCGATCCCCCGTCGGCGCGGAGGATCACCGAACCGCCGTCGCCGCCGTCGCCGCCGTCGGGGCCACCGTAGGGGACGTACTTCTCGCGCCGGAACGACACGGCACCGTCGCCCCCCCGCCCGCTGCGGACCCGGATCTCGACCTCGTCGATGAACCGCATGACGGGCGGATCCGGGCGTCCACGGGACGCCTCGGATCAGGCCTCGATGCGCGGCTCGACGGTGACCCGCCGACGATCGCCGCTGGTGTCGAAGCGGACGTGGCCGTCGATGAGGGCGAACAGCGTCCAGTCCCGGCCGGTCCCGACGTTGCGGCCAGCGTGGAAGACGGTACCCGTCTGGCGGACGATGATGGCCCCGGCGTGCACCCACTGCCCGTCGCCGCACTTGACGCCGCGGTACTTGGGCTGGGAGTCACGGCCGTTGCGGCTGCTTCCCTGGCCTTTCTTGTGTGCCATGGCTTCCTCCGGCTACCGGGCGATGGAGAGGATCTCGAGGGTGGTGGTGTCCGCGCGGAACCCGCGGTGGACGCGGTAGCGCCGCCGGTGCATGTACCGCAGCCCGACGACCTTGGGGCCGCGATCGTGGGAGACGACGCGGGCCGTGACGCTGGCGCCGGCCACGGTGGGCGTGCCCACGACCGGGGTGTCGCCACCGACCAGGAGGACGCGATCGAGGAGCACCTCGGCGCCCACCTCGGTGTCCATGCGGTTGACGACAATCCGGTCGCCGGGCTTGACGGCGACCTGCTGGCCGGCGGTCTCGACGATGGCGTACATGGCCTTCTTCCTGGCCGTCGACTGCCCCTGGCGGGTGGCAGCGGCGCTGGATGGGACGTCGCGCCGGGGGGTACCCCCACGCGAAGCCGGCCGAATGTAGGGGATCGGGCCCGGGCTGTCAAGGCGGAGGGTCCTGGAGTTGCGCCTGTCCTGGGGGCGCTGGCAGGTCGAGCGGCGCGGCGCGACGGGCGATCCGGGGCAGGACCGCGGCACGCCGGACCGTCGAGATCGAGATCGAGATCGAGACCGATGTCGTCGCCCGATCCCTGCCTGTCGCGACTTCAGCCGTTCTGCGGCCCGTCCACGTTCCAGATCGGGGCAGGTCCTGGGAAGTCCCTTAAGTCGCCTCCCTCCGGAGGGCCGGGCG
>JBFYZZ010000327.1:0-6894 GCA_041309225.1 Deltaproteobacteria bacterium
AGCGGAGGGAGCGCCCCGGGGGCGGCCGGGATCTCCGCGGGCGGGGGGGGCGTCGGGGCCACGGGCGGGGCCGCGGGCTCCGGCCCCGAGGGTGCGCCCCCGGCCTCGCCGAAGCGGACCAGCACGTCACCCACGTGGACGGTGCCGCCGGCCGGTACCTCGAGGCGACCGACCACGCCGGCCACGGGGGAGGGGAGCTCCACCACCGCCTTGTCGGTCTCCACCTTGACGAGGGCCTGATCGAGGGCCACGCGATCGCCCTCCCGCACCAGCCAGGCCACCACCCGGCCCTCGTGGATGCCCTCGCCCACGTCCGGAAAGCGAAACTCGGAGGCCATGATCAGAACTCCAGGGTTTTGCGGAGCGCACGGACGACGCGGCCCCGATCGGGGATGTAGTGCTTCTCGAGCATGGGGTAGGGGAAGGGGACGTCGTACCCGGTCACGCGCTCGACCGGCGCCAGGAGCCGGAGGAGGGCACGCTCCTGCACGAGCGCGGCCAGCTCGGCGCCCAGGCCGGCGGTGCGCGGAGCCTCGTGGACCACCACGAGGCGGCCGGTGCGGCCCACGCTCTCGAGGACCGCCTCCAGGTCGAACGGCCAGAGCGTGCGCAGGTCGATCACCTCGATCTGGACCCCCCCGGCCTCCACCTCGCGGGCCGCCTCCAGGGCTGGCTTCACCGTGGTGCCCCAGGTGACGATCGTGGCATCCCTCCCCTCGCGGACCGTCCGCGCCTTTCCGAGGGGCAGGGTGAACTCGCCCTCGGGGACGTCCTCCCGGGTGGCGCGGTAGAGGGCGGTGGGCTCGAGGAAGACCACGGGGTCGTCGTCGCGGATCGCGGAGGCGAGGAGGCCCTTGGCGTCCGTGGGCGTGGCCGGCATGACCACCTTGAGGCCGGGCGTGTGCACGAACAGCGCCTCGTACGACTCGGAGTGGTGCTCGGGCGGGCGGATCCCGCCGGCGGACGGGGTCCGGATCACGATCGGCATGGGGTACCGGCCGCGCGAGCGGTTGCGCATGCGGGCCACGTGCGCCGCGATCTGGTTCATGGCCGGGTAGAGGAAGCCCGAGAACTGGATCTCGGCGATCGGCCGCATGCCTGCCGCCGCGAGCCCCACCGCGGTGCCGACGATGGCGCTCTCGGCCAGCGGGGTGTCGAGGACGCGGGTCTCGCCGAACTCGGCCTGGAGGCCCTCGGTGGCGCGGAACACGCCGCCGTTGGCGCCCACGTCCTCGCCCAGCACCACCACCCGGGGGTCGCGGGCCAGCTCGACGGCCATCGCGTCGCGGACGGCCTGGACCATGGTCATCTTGCGCGTGCTCATCGGGCGGCCTCCTCGATCTCGGCGCGCTGCTCGGCGAGGTGCCAGGGCAGCTGGGCGTACGTCCACTCCACCATCTCGGTGGGGGGTGGGGGCGGAAGAGCCTCGGCGGCCTCCACCATGGCCTCGATTCCGGCCCTGAGCTCGGCCACCAGGGACTCCTCGCGGGTCGAATCCCACAGGCCCCGGGCCTCGAGGTGGCGCCGCAGCCGGAGGAGGGGATCGCGCTCGCGCCACCACGCCAGCTCCTCGGGGCTGCGGTAACGGGTGGCCTCGTCGGAGGTGGTGTGGTTGCCGAAGCGGTAGGTGTGGGCCTCGATGAGCGTGGGGCCCTCTCCGGCGCGGGCCCGGGCCAGCGCGTCGCGCGCGGCCACGTGGACCGCCAGGATGTCGTTGCCGTCCACCTGGATGCCCGGGATCCCGTAGGCGTGGGCCTTCTGGGCGATGCTCGCGCTGGCGGTCTGCTTCCGGAACGGGAGGGAGATGGCCCAGTGGTTGTTCTGGATGACGAAGACGGTCGGCGGGGAGAACACGCCGGCGAAGTTGAGCGCCTCGTGGAAGTCGCCCTGGGAGGTGCCGCCGTCGCCCGCGAAGGCGACCGCCGCCGCCCGGCGGCCCTGGAGCTTGAGCGCGAGCCCCACGCCCACCCCGTGCAGGAGCTGGGAGCCCACGGGCACGGACGGGGGCAGTACGTTCCGGCCCTCGGGCGGGATCGCGCCCCGCTCGTCGCCGCGCCAGTAGCGGTAGACGTCCGCGCCGGGGATCCCGAACGCGAGGAGCACGCCGTGCTCGCGGAAGGAGGGGATCACCCAGTCCTCGGGCGCGAGGGCCGAGGCCACTCCGACCTGAGCCGCCTCCTGCCCCTCCAGCGACGCCCAGGTGCCCATCCGGCCCTGGCGCTGGAGCTTCAGCGCCTTGTCGTCGAAGAGGCGCGCCTGGAGCATGGCGCGGTGGAACCCGAGCAGGATCTCGGGTGTGAGGCCCGGATCGAGCTCGGGATCGATCCGGCCGTCCTTGTCCAGGATCTCGAGACGCTCGGTGACGCCCGTGTGGATCACGGTCCTCGGCATGGCGGGTCCTCCGGGGAGTTCTGCGCCGCCCTCAGGCGCGGGATCCGGAGGATGCGCAAGCGGCCCCGGGCGTTGCTGAGGGGCTCAGCCGGCCGCGGTCGCTGCGTCCACGGCCGTGGCGAATGCGGCGGCCAGCGCCTCGACCAGCCGGGATCGCGCGGCCGGCGGGACGGGCAGGGCCCCCAGCCGCTCGCCCAGGCGGACCGGATCGGCCCGGAAGGTCCCGGCGTAGAGCGCGACGTGCGGATCGAAGGCCAGCACCCCGTGCACGAGGCTCGCCCGGGCACGCCGGACCTGGGCGCATCCCACCGCCTTCCGGCCCTCCACGAGCAGGGTCTCCCAGGCGACGTCCTCGAAGCAGACCGGGGAGCGCGCCCGGATCCCCGGCGTCGGCGCGGGTGCCCGGACGACCGTCACGCCGGCGCCGATGAGCACGGCCTGGACGACGTCCAGGAACGCGTCGTAGGCGGCGTGGATGCCGCGGGCCCACGGATGGGCCGCCGGCAGCGCCAGCGACACCCCGAGGTCGCCGGCGTGCACGACGCCCGTGCCCCCCGACAGGCGGCGCAGCACCGGGATGCCCCGTGCCGCGCACCAGGCCCCGTCCACGTCGGAGGCCGGCTGGCCGTGCCCGAGCACCACCACGGGACCCGTCCAGGAGGTGAGGAGCAGCCCCGGCGCCCCGGACGCCGCCCGGTCGAGCAGGTCCTCCTCGGCCGCGAGGTCCACCGCCGGATCCCCGGTCCCCGCCCGGATCGCGAGCGGACGGCCGGTCACGGATCGGGTCCCGTCCCGCCCGGGGGGGCCTCGGCGTCGGCCACCGCGCGCTCGAGCGCCTCGCGGTCCAGGGCTCCCACGTGGATGGAGGCCACGCGGCCGTCCGGGGCCACGACCACGGTGGTGGGCAGGATCGAGATGTCCCAATCGCGGTCGGCCGCCGCGTCACCCACGAGGACCGTGTAGGGGATGCCGAAGCCCCGGGCGGCCTCGGCCACCTCCGCTGCGCTCCCGGATCGGAGCGCCACGCCGAGCACGGGGACGTCGGGCCGGGCTGCCGCGAAGGCGGCGAACTCGGGGATCTCGGTCCGGCACGGGGTGCACCAGGAGGCCCAGAAGTTCACGACCACGGGCCGACCGGCGAGATCGGCCAGGGACACGCGCTCGCCGGTGGGCGTGGACAGGACCAGCGGCGGAGCGCGCTCGGGGAGGCTCGGCGCGCCGGTCCAGGGCGTCCACCAGGCCAGGAACGCCCCCGCCACGAGGGCCAGCACCAGACCGTAGTCCCTCAGGAAGCGTTTCACGGTCCCACGCGGGCGAGGGCGGCGCCTTCCGCTCCGCGCGGGCTACTTGCCGATCCGCGCCAGCTCGCCGTCGATGGCCTTCTTGAAGTCGTCGATCGGCCGGGCGCCGGAGAGGAAGAGCCCATTGACGAAGTAGGCCGGGGTGCCGGTCACGCCGGCCTCGCCGCCGGCGGTCTGGTCGGCGGTGATCTCCTTGATCTGGACGTCGCGGGCGGCGATGCAGGCCTTCCACGCGGCCACGTCGAGCCCGATGCGGCCGGCATTGGCCTCGAGATCCGTCTCGGTGAGGGCCTTCGGGTTGTCGAAGATGGCGTCGTGCATCTCCCAGTACTTGCCCTGGGCACCGGCGCAGTTGGCCGCCACCGCCGCGGCCATCGCGTTGCGGTGGAAGGAGAGCGGGAAGTCGCGGTAGACCCACTTGACCTTGCCGGGGTAGGCCTCCATCACCTGCTTCATGGTCTGGTAGCCACGGGTGCAGTAGGGGCACTCGTAATCGGCGAACTCGACGATGGTGACGGGCGCGGAGGCGTCGCCGCGGACGGCGTCGTCGTCGATGGAGACCTCGATGCGGGGCAGGTCGGGCGGAGCCAGGGTGACCTGGAGGCCGCCCTTGGTGCGCAGGTCCTCGACGAGGGCGGTCCAGGCGTCCTTCTGTTTGCTCCGGACGAGGGAGTCGGTGGCGGCCTTCTTGACCTCCTCGAAGGGCTTGTCGCGGAACCGCTTCTGGTTGGCCTCGTAGTAGGCCTTGACCTCGGCGTCGGTGACCGTGGCGTTCTCCTGCTGGACGGCCGTGCGCAGGGCATCGCCGCCGTCGAGGCCGCGGCGCTTCGCCTCGGCCTCCACGAGGGCCTTGTTGACGGTGTTGTCGATGGTGCCGCGCAGGGCCTCGTCGCGCTCGGTGAGGTAGTTGACCTCCATCCGGAGCAGGCGGCCACGGGACTCCTTCTCGAGTTCGCCCCAGGTCATCTGGCCGCCCGTCCAGGTGGCGACGACCGTGTCGGGGGAGGGGGTCGCCACGGAGGGCGCGCCGCCCGTGCCGACCTGGGCACCCGGGGCGCCCGCGGTCTTCTCGGCAGGGGGGGGGCAGCCCAGGAGGAGCACCAGGGGAAGGAGAACCGGAAGAGAACGCATGATGGACTCCACGTCGGGGAACCGGGGAAGGTGGCCCTTCCTGCTAACGCCCTCGGCCTGCGCGTGCACCCACGACGTGGTCCCGGAGGCCCACCTGGGATAACGGGCCCGAGAGGCGACATGTCCGAACCGACGCTCCCTGATGGCGCGGGCCGGTGGCCTCGGGGCGACCGGTGACCGCGCTCCCCCGCACCGTCGGTCCCTGGCGGGTGCGGGGCGTGCTCGGCCGCGGTGGCGCGGCGCGCGTGTACGACGCGGTGAACCCGGGCAGCGGCCGTCCGGCGGCCCTCAAGGTCCTCTCCGTGCGGGAGGCCCAGGCCAGCCGCATGCTGGCCGAGTACCGCGTGCTCCTCGGCATCGACCACCCCCGGATCGTGCGCGTGCTCGAGGCCGGCCGCGACGGCGACCTGCTCTTCCTCGCCATGGAGCGGCTCGACGGCCGCCCGGCCCAGTTCCACGTCCGCGCGGTGGGCCCCGCCGGGGATCCCCGTCGCACGGCTGAGGCGGCCCGGGTGGCCCGCGCGGTGGCCGAGGGCCTGGAGGTCCTCCACGGCCGGGGCATCCTGCACCGCGACGTCAAGTCCTCCAATGTCCTGGTGCTCGGCGACGGCGGCGTCCGCCTCCTCGACCTGGGCGTGGCCCGGTTCCGGCCCGACGACGGCACGGGCGGCGGGACGCTCGCCTACGCGAGCCCCGAGCAGCGCAAGGGGGAGTCCCAGGACCCGCGCAGCGACCTGTACGGGCTGGGGGTCCTCCTCCACCGGATGATCACCGGCCGCCTGGCGATCCCGGAGGATCGGGGGGCCGACCTCCGGGCGCTCGGAATCCCCGAGGGGCTCGGCGGCCTGTTGCGGGCGCTGGTCGCCTCCCGCCGAGAGGATCGGCCGCCCGACGCCCGGTCCGTCGTGGCGGCGCTCGAGCCGTGGGCAGCCCCCGCCCTCGCGGCCCCGTCCACCCCCTGGTGGGGCGTGGTGCCGCCAATCGGGTGGGAGGTGCCGGAGGAGGCCGCCGACGCGTTCGTGGAGCGGGGCGTGCCCGGGTCGGTCCTGGTGCTGGAGGGGCCCGCCGACACGGGCAAGGGCCGGCTCCTCGACGCCGCCCTGTCCTCGGCCCGGCGACGGGGGGCCCGGGTGATCCGGCTGGAGACCCGGGACGGGTTCGCCCACGGGCTGCCGGGCGAGATCCTGCTGGCGCTGCCCCGCCGGGATCGCGCCCGCCCCTCGGGCGAGGGGGAGCCCGAGGGCCGGCGGGTGACCGCGGTGGCCGAAGCGTTGGCCGGGCCGGATCCCACGCCCGGACCGCCGGGGATCGTGGCCCTGGCCGACCTCGACGAGGCGGTGCCCGAGGACCGGGAGGCGCTGGCCCACCTGCGCCGCGTGGTCCAGCGCCGGCGGATCCCGGTGACCTTCCTCGTCACCGCGGCGGACGCGGGTTCGCTCGGCCTCGGGCCCGAGGCCGAGGTGGTGGCGGTGCCCGCCCTGGATCTCGGAGCCACCTCCTGCCTGATCCGGGCGATCCTGGGGGGACGGGAACCGGATCCCGACCTGGTGGCCGTCCTGCACGCGGAGGCCGGGGGTCGCCCCACCGGGGTGGAGGCGCGCCTCGACGCCCTGGTGGCCGGCGGGCGGGTGGCGCCGGCGGCACTCGCGTCGGGACGGGTGTGCTGGCGGGCGTCCCCGGCGCGCCCCGCGGACGACGCCGGGGGACCGCCGGAGGAACGGGTGGCGGCCGTGCTGGCCCGGAGCGCGACGCTCAGGTGGCAGGGACGGTGGTCCGAGGCCACGGCGCTGCTCCTCGGGGAGCTCGCGGTCCAGCGGTGCGGGGGTCGCTCCGCGGACCTCGTGGACCTGCACCTCGCCCTCGCGGCCGGGGAGACGGACCTCGGGCGCCTGGGCCTCGCCCGCGAGCACCTGGAGGATGCCGAGACCCTCCTGGCGGGCCGGGATTCGGCCGGCCGGTCCGCCCACCTCGCCGTGGCGGCCTGCCGGGTGGCACTGGCGGCGGGCAGCGGCGTGGACCTCACCGCCCTCGCCGCCGCTGCCCGGGCCGCCGCCTGGCCCATCGGGGGGCC
>JBFYZZ010000328.1:0-4907 GCA_041309225.1 Deltaproteobacteria bacterium
GGCGCCGACGGGGACGTGGTCGTGGTCGCGCGATCCCGCGGCGCACCCTTCGGGGGCGAGTCCCTCGACCCGCTCCCCTCGGATCCGGACGTGGTCCTCCGCTTCCGCCACCCCCGGCCGACCGACTGGCACCCGATCCCACCCGAGGGAGGGGAGGTCCCGTGGATCCGCTATGTCGCCAACGCGCGCATGGAGCGCCGCGGTGCCACCGACGACGACCTGGACGGGATCCCCGAACTGGGGGCCGGGATCCCGATCCACTGGCGGAGCCTCGAGCCGTCGGACCCGGAGGCCGCGGGCCGGACCTGGCTCGTCCCGCCCCGCGAGGGCACCACGCCGGGCCTGCTCTACTGTGGCCACGCGCCCGGGGAGGGGCCGCGGCCGCTCGCCTGGAGCCCCGACGCCGCCCGCGCGCTGGAGGGGCGCCTGAAGGGCGTCCTTTGGACCTCCGGCACCCCCTCGCTCGGCAACGCCTTCTCCGTGGAGCTGGACGGGGCGCCCTGGCGCCGCGGCACGATCAGGCAGCGGGTGACGCGCCTGAGCGGAGCCGGGGAGCGGCCCCGGGACCGGATCTCGTTCCAAGGGCCTCCCGGCTCGACGCTCTGGGTGCGGACCTGGGACCGGCCCGGATCCGCGTGCGAGACGGCCCGGCGCGCCCTGGTGGCGTGGCCGGTGGACCCGGGCGCGCGCATCGGCTTCCACGTCCGGCGGGAATGGTCGGGCCAGCTCGTGAGCATCGGGGGGTTCGCCAGCGGGGAGTCGCGCCTCCGGATCCTGATCGACGGCGGTGAGGTGCGGCGTCGCACGGGGTTGCTCGAGGCCTTCAGCGACGGGGATCGGGAGTGGATCCTGCCGCTCGGCGTCGAGCAGTCCAGCCTGCTCGACGATCCGGACGCGGGGGCGACCGCGCTCGAGGCCCGCGCCCTCGCGCTGGGCGAGGATCTCCTGGACGACGCGCATCGGGTCGAGGTCATGAACCGCTCGGCAGCCCGGGTCTGGATCCGTGCCGCCATCCAGTCCACCCGGGCGCCCGAGCCCGTCCGGGTCGAGGTCCCCGGGATGGTCCCTGCAGGAGGCGAGGAATGACGACGCTGCTCTGGATCGCCGCCGCGCTCGCCTCCCCTGGGGACACCCTGGACGCCGCGTGGGAGGCCGCGCGGCACGGCGCCACCTGGCGTTCGCCGGTGGTGGTGGAGCGAGAGGCGATCCGAGAGGCGATGCGCACCCTCGCCGCGGCGCCCGACCCCTGCGACGCCGCCCCGGAGGCGCGCCGGCTCCTCGCGGTCGCGGACATGGCGATCGATCGGGTGGAGGGTGATCCGCCGCTCCTGGTGGTGCGCGAGGACCGGGAGCACCGGGGGGCCGGCCTGTTCGTGGTCCGGTGCGGCCCGGCGCGTCCCTGGGTCTGGCAGGCGCCCCATGCGCTCTACGAGGCGCCCTCGCGCCGCATCGCCCGCGACCTCTTCCTGGAGACCGGGGCGCGCGCGACGATGTGGAACACCGTCCACCGCTACCGCGCGACACCGGAAGAGTCGCCGGACGACGAGGTCCATCCCGCCGACGTCACGCGCGAGCACGGGAGCCTCTTCCAGGCCGCCACGATCGGGCTGGCCGCGGGCGACCCGGACCTGCGGTTCGTTCAGATCCACGGCTTCGCACGCGAGAACCTGCCCTGGGACGCCGTGGCGAGCTTCGGGATCGAGGGCCCGCCGGCCGATCGCCTCGCCGAGGCCCTGGTCCCGGTCCTCGGCCGGGTGGCGGCCTGGGGCAGCGACGTGGACGAGCTCGGCGGCACCGTGAACGTGCAGGGGCGTGCCCTGGCCCGCGTGGGCCATCGCTTCCTGCACCTGGAGCTCTCGGCGGCCTCCCGGGCCCTCCTGGCGGAGGATCCGGGCCGGCGCGCGGCGCTCGCGGACGCAGTGGCGGCCTCGTGGAATGCGGAGGGGGCCCGGTGACCCTGGGCCTCGCCCTCCTGACCGCGGCGTCCCCCCTGCTGGACGCCCGCTGGGAGGCGGTCCGGTACGTCCCGGGGACGCTCGAGGCCGGGGTGGGCGAGACGCTCCGGGTGGCGGAGATCCCCGGAGACACGGTCGTGCGCACACGCTGCCCGGCCGAGGGGCGACGGTGGGCACTCTCGCTCCCCGAGGGCGGCGCGGCCCTGGTGGAGGGGCCCTTCTCCGCGCCGGTGCCCGACGCGGAGGGCTGGAACCGCTACCCGCTCGCCCCCGCGTCGCTGGCCACGTGGGCCTGGCCGGCCGCCTGCGAGGTCCAGGTGCGCCGGGTCGGCCCCACCCCCTGGACCGTGGCCCGGGCCGAGCGGGAGGCCCGCGACGAGGGGGCGCTCGCCGTCCGGATCGCCGGCGACCCTGGCCTGACCGCCGAGGATCGGGCCTGGCTCGTACCCGGCGAGGGGTGGCGCGACCGGTGGCTCGCCTGGCGCCCTCCCGGACCCTGGCCCGCCGCGTGGGCCTGGCCGGCACCGTCGGGGGCCGAGCGCGTCCGGTTCCCGCCGGCCGGGGATGCGGCCGAGACGTGGTGGCGCGCGACGTCCCCCGGCGTCGACGTCGACGGCCCGGCCCGTGTCCGCATCGTGGCCCGGCGGCTGGGCCCCTGGCGCCCGCTCTGCCTCCGGGTGGACGGAGGTCCCCCGTCCTGCGGCGTCGCGGAGGACCGGACCGAGATCGTCCTGGAGCCCCGACCCGTGCGGGTCCCGGTCGAGCTGGACGGGGTACGCGTGGGCCGGTTGGAGGAGTGGCAGGCCCTCGTGGGCCCGGGCCGGCACGCGCTCGCGCTGGACGGTCCGGCCCTGGTGAGGGTGGCGGTGACCCTCCCGGTCGACGGGCTCGGCCCCGATCCCGAGGTCGGCCAGGTCGTGCACGGCCCCCCGCCCGAGCCGATCGAAACCCCGGCGCCCGGCACCGTCGCCTCCGAGGCCCCCTCCCTCCTCCTCCTGGGCGGGGAGCGGACCCGCACCATCGAGGGCACGGCCCCGCGCTGGCTCCGGCCGGAGGCGATCGAGGGGCTCTCGCCCGTCGACCCCGACGACCGGATCCACCTCTGGCTCGACGCCCCTCCCCACGCGATCTGCGCGGTGACGCTGGGCGGAGACCGCTGGTGGGCCGCCGCCCCCCATGCGGTGAGCCGCTTCGTGTGGACCGGCCCCGGGCCGGCTCCGGCCGTCACGCCCTCGGTGACGGGCTGCACCGCCTACGTTCGCGTCGAGGCCCCGGCCGAGCGCGCCGGCGAGGGCGCCTCGGTCACGACCTGGTACCCCGCGGATCGACCCTTCCGGCGCGAGATCCCGCCCACCGAGGCGGCGACCCTCCTCGTCGCGGTCCCCCACGGGGCGAGCGGGACCTTCCCGGTGCACGTGATCCGCGGCGGCGCGCGGGAGTCGTGGATGGTCCGGCCGGTGCCCTGGCCCGAGCCCGCCCGGCACGCCGAGGACGGCCGGGCGTTCGCCGCGCCGGTGCGGATCCCGCTCGGGCCGGTCGAGGGCCCGCTGGAGGTGGACGCGCGGGGCGCGCTGGTGCGCCTGGTGGCGGCCGGCCTGCCCCCGGCCGGTGGCGCCCCGCCCGAGCGTACTCCCGAGGCCCCCGACGCCCGGCCGCCGCCCTCCCCCCGGGCCCTCGGGGCCCTCACCCGGGCCGTGGTCGCCGCTCCCGAGGGGCCGCGGCGCGCCGAAGCCCTGCTCGCGCGATCGGAGGCACTCCTCGCGGTCGGGAGCGCCCGTCTCGCCTGGACGGATCTCGCGCGGGCCCTTGCGCTGCAGCCGGACCTGGCCGACGACGCCCCGGCCCGCCGGGCGCTCGCCCGCGAGGAGGGGCGGCTCGCCCTGGGCCCCGGCCGGTGGGCCCCCGAGGATCCCGCCTGGGTGCCCGATCCCGTGCTCGCGTGGCCCGCCGCCCGTGGGGATCACATCGCCGTGGCCGAGGCCCTCGAGACCACGGGCGCCGACGCCCGGCTCCGCTGGAGGCACGCCGTCCTGGACGGCCAGATCCTCACGCCCGACCAGCGCATCCGGGGCTACGCGAGCCTGCTCGCCCACACCCCCTCCGGGGAGTGGGCCCATCCCTGGCTCGCCCCCCTCCGGGCGCTCTCGCGCTGGGAGCGCATCCACCAGGTCCAGGGCGACGTGCAGGCCGCCCCGGGCATCCTCCTCCCGACCCCGCCGAGGGACCCCGTCGAGGACGCCCTCTGGCCCGATGCATGGCCCGACGCCGTCGCGATCCCCGAGGGTTGGGACCTCCTCATGCCCGCGGGCACCGAGCCCTGCGAGATCCGCGTCCGCGCCCGATCCGCCCGCGTCGACCCCATGCCCGGCGTGGTCGTGGAGGCCCGATCGCCGGACGGGAAGGTCGTCGCCCATGTGCGGGTGGACCCCTGGGGGACACCCGGTCGCCTCCGGCTCCCGGCGGGCGAGGCGCTCGCGATCCACGCCGGGGCAGGCGACGGCGTGGACGTCGAGGTCCGGCTGCCGGCGGGGGTCCGGCAGGCGCTCGGCCGGGCGTGGGCGATCCCCGCTGGCGGACAGGCCCGCTTCGAGGTGCTCGGCCCCACGGCGCTGCGCCTCGTGCTGGCCCGCGAGGGCCCACCGACCCGGGTCGACGTGATCATCGAAGGCCCGGACGGCCGGATCGCGGAGCAGGTCGTCGTGGATGGGGTGGTGGACGAGCGCATCCCGGTCCTGCTCGCGGGGATCCTGAGGGTGTCCCTCCGTCCGCTCGCCCCCGTCCGCCTCCAGGTCCAGGCCCGGGTGCCCGCCGCCGACTCCCTGCCCGCCACCGGGGACCTCTCCGCGCTGCGCACCCCGCCCCTCCCGCCGTCCGAGGCGCCCGCCGCCCGCCTCCCTCCAGCGCTCTCCACCGCCCGGCCGCTCCGGACGCCCGCCCTCACCGCCGGGATCC
>JBFYZZ010000329.1:0-9226 GCA_041309225.1 Deltaproteobacteria bacterium
GCCCCAGGGCCGCGCGGCGGGACGCGCCGGCCGGGGGCGCCGAGCGGGGCGCCGCCGGGACGGAGACCGGGGTGGCGTCCACCGCCTCCCCGGCCGGGACCACCCGGCGGCCCGACAGGAAGGCCGCGAAGGCGTCGAGGGCGGACGGATCCGGAGCCGACCGGCCCGGGGCACACAGGTCGTGGTCGTGGAGGGTCCAGAGGAACACGCGAGGGCAGCCCTCGGGCAGGGGCCTCCGCTCGTGGTCCGCCGCGAGGGCGGCCAGTCGGGCGAAGCAGGCGGCGTCGAGCGGCTGGCGGTGACGCACGGCCTCGCCGTCGCGGACCAGGAGGCCCCAGGCGAAGGGGTCCACCGACGACTCCACCACGATCGGGCCGAGGGGAACGCCCTGGGGCCGCCAGCCCGGCCCCGGGCGCCAGGGGACCCAGCCCGAGAACGACCAGGCCCGCGTGGCGGGGGCGTCGGTGATCCAGGCGAAGCCGAGCCGAGCGCACTCGGCGAGCAGGAAGCCCGGATCCCCCTGGACCATGCCGGGCGAGACGACCCGGTTGGCCACGCCGCAGGCATCCACTGCCGCCTTCGCCTCGGCCAGTCGTCGGCCGTGGGCGTGGGTGCCCACCTCGTGGCCCCCGCGCTCCAGCCGGCGGAGCGGGTCGTCCGCGCCGCGGCGGGCCGCCTCCCGGGCGAACCGCTCCCGGATCCGGAAGCTCAGCCGGGCCGAGACGCCCTCGGCCACCTCGGCCACCGCGAGCGCCGCACGGGTGGTCCCGTCCCACGACGCCCCCGTGGGGAGGTCGCCCACGTGGACCTCCGCCACCACGAGGGTCGCAGGGGGAACAACGCCGATCATCGCCCCTCCTTATCCGCTCCCACCCGTTGAACCGGGCGCACCGCCTGTGATACGGTCGGGACCGGTCGTCCACCTCCCTGCGTGCGCCTGGAGCCCCCGTGCCCGTGACGAGCGCCAAGGTCTATACGCGCGGCGAAGTGATAGCCAAGAAATACGAGATCGAACGTCTGCTCGGCGAAGGCATGCTGGGCACGACCTTCCTCGTCAAGCACATCGCCTCGGGCAAGGACCTGGTCCTCAAGGTCCTGCACCGCAACCTCGTCGCCACCCAGCGCGACCGCGATCGCCTGCGCATGCTCTTCGAGCGCGCGCGGGCCGTCCGGCACGAGCTGCTCATCCGGTACGGCGAGCTCGGGGTCCACCTCGACGACGTCTACCTCACCGAGGAGTACTACCCCTCCGAGAACCTCCGGCAGATCATCCAGGGCTACATCGACCAGAAGAAGACGTTCACCCTGCAGGAGGCCTGCCAGATCGTGATCCCCATCCTGGAGGCCGCCGAGGCGGGCCACCTCGCGGGGATCATCCACCAGGACCTCAAGCCCGAGAACATCCTCCTCCAGACCCGCCGGACGGGCCCGCAGGCCAACGCCAAGATCGTCCGGAGCACCAAGGTCACGGGGCTGGGGCTCGTGAGCATCGTCAGCCCGACGATCTTCGCCGAGTCCTTCGTGAACCGCGCGAACGCCCCCTACCTGGCGCCCGAGCTGGTGGGCTTCGACCAGGAGGGGGGGCCCCAGGCCGACGTCTACTCCGTCGGCGTCATGCTCTACGAGCTCCTGTGCGGCCAGCGGCCGATGGGCACCTACCTCGCGCCGACGCGCCTGCGATCCGACCTCCCGGATCACCTCGACCAGATCGTCGAGATCGCGCTGGCCAAGAACCCGGAGGACCGCTACCCCACGCCCCGGGACATGATCAACGACATCCAGCGGTCCTTCCTCGTCGAGATGCAGCAGAGCCGCACGCGGATCTCCTTCCGCAACCTGCTCGTGGGAATCGGCGTGGGCGCGCTCGCGGTGGCGGCGGTGGGATGGTGGTTCTTCGCCTCCGGCGGCACGGACGCGATCGAGGAGGCCCGGCGCCTGGACGACAGCCTCCGTCAGCAGGTCTCGAGCCAGAACCCCGTGCCCTCCGAGGCCGAGATCAAGGAGCGCCTCGCCGCGCACCCGGGCATGGTCTTCGTCCCCGACGGCACGTTCGTGCGGGGTCGCCTGCGGGCCGAACGGCCCGTGGTGACCGCGACCTCCGAGCCCCTGGCCGAGGTCGTCCGGGTACCGCCGTTCTACATCGACCGGTTCGAGTTCCCCAATACCCCGGGCTCCAAGCCCGCGGTCCGCGTCTCCCGGGAGCGCGCCGCGAACGCCTGCGTGGAGGTGGGCAAGCGGCTGTGCACCGACGTCGAGTGGGAGAAGGCCTGCAAGGGGCCCGCCAACTCGGTCTACGCCTACGGCGACACCTTCGACCCCGCCGTGTGCGGTGCCGACGTGGACGAGGCCTACACCCTCGGCGGCCGCCCGGGATGCGTGTCCGGATACGGCGCCTACGACATGTCCGGGGGCGTCCGGGAGTGGACGGCCTCCTCGCCCGAGGGCAAGTCCAACCGCCACCTCGTCAAGAGCGGCATCCGGGGCAATCCCCAGCGGGGCTACCGCTGCGCCACCTCCCTCGACGAGGGGACCGCCTACTCCGACTCCATCCTCGGGTTCCGCTGCTGCCTCGACGCCGGGCCCGTACCCGCGGCGGCGCCCGCGCCCGTGGCGCCCGCACCCGAGGGGGCACCCCCGTCCACACCCTGACCGCGCCGCCCACCGGCGAGGCCCTGGCGGGATGCGCAGATCGACCCCCTCGATCGACCCCTGTGCCCCCCCCGGACCAGCACGACGCAGCCCTCGCCGAGCCCGCGGCCAAAGCGGATCATGAGCAAGGAGGCCCCACTTGGGACCGGGGGCCAGAAAAGTGTTTGCGGGGGGGGGCGATCGCCCATACACTCCGCGCCGTCTGGATTCTGGAGGGTTCCCTCGTTGGACCACGTGGCTCCCCAGGGTACAGGCGCGGCGATTCTCCGCGTCGAAAGCACCACGCGTCGGTTCGGCCGGATCGTCGCCGTGGACCATGTCGACCTCGAGATCCATAGGGGGGAGTTCTTCTCGCTCCTTGGGCCGTCCGGTTGCGGGAAAACGACGCTCCTTCGCCTGATCGCGGGGTTCGAGCCCCTCGACACGGGCCGCATCCTCCTCGACGGCGTGGACCTGGGGCCGCTGCCCCCCCACCGGCGGCCGGTCAACACGGTGTTCCAGCACTACGCCCTGTTCCCCCACCTCTCGGTGTTCGAGAACGTGGCGTTCGGCCTCCGTCGCCGAAAGACGCCCGATCCCGAGGTGCGGACGCGGGTGGCTGAGGTCCTCGCGCTGGTCCGCCTCCATGGTTTCGAGGGTCGCATGCCCGCCCAGCTCTCGGGCGGGCAGCGCCAGCGCGTGGCCCTGGCCCGGGCCCTGGTGCTGAAGCCCCGGATCCTGCTCCTCGACGAACCGCTGGGCGCCCTCGACCACCAGCTGCGCGTCCGGATGCAGGTCGAGCTCAAGGCCCTGCAGCGGGTCTGCGGCATCACGTTCCTCTTCGTCACCCACGACCAGAACGAAGCCCTCGCGATGTCCGACCGCATCGCGGTCCTGTCCGAGGGCCGCGTCGTGCAGGTCGGCACCGGCGAGGACATCTACGAGCGGCCCCGCACCGAGTTCGTCGCCCGGTTCATGGGCGCCTCCAACCTGCTCGCCGCCCGGGTCCACGACATCGTCGACGGCCGGGCCCGCGTGGCCATCCGCCAGGGGCCCGAGTGCGAGATCCCGGTGCCCGAGGCGATCCGCGTCGATCTCGACCAGGACGTGCGCGTCATGCTCCGGCCCGAGTGGCTCGCGCTCTCGCTGGAGGCGCCCCGGGAGCCCGGGTGGGCCTCCTGGCCCGTCCGCGTGGAGGAGCGGCACTTCCTCGGCGCGTTCACCTCCTTCAGCGTGAGCGGGCTCGGCGAAGACGTGGTCGAGCTCAACATGAACTCCAACGGCCACGACGGCCACGATCCGCTGGACACGGTCCGCCCGGGAGACCCGGCCTTCCTCGTCTGGCGTTCGGGCCTGGGCGTGCTCCTCGCGGCGGACGACGGCTGATGGGCGGGGCGCCAGCGCCCCGGGAGCCAGGGCCCGGTGGCCGGGTGCCACCGCTCCACCCCTCTCCCTGGCTGTCCTCGCCCACGCTCCTGCTGCTGGCCGCGGGCCTGGTCGTCCCGCTGGCCCTCATCTTCCTCGACTCCTTCCGCCTGCGCGGGGTCTACGGCGGGTTCACCCCCATCCCGGACCTCTGGGAACACCTGGCGAGCGGGGCGTTCCTGGGCAACTACCGGCGAGCCACGCAGGGCATCTACCTGCTCATCTTCTGGCGCTCGCTCTGGATCGCGGCGCTCACCACCGCCCTCTGCCTGCTCGCGGCCTACCCGGTGGCGTACTGGCTCGCGGTCATGGTCCGGCCCTCCCGGCGGCCCCTGGGGCTCCTCCTGGTGGTGGTCCCCTTCTGGACCTCGTTCGTGGTCCGCACGTTCGCCTGGGTCTGGATCCTGCGGACGGAGGGGCTCGTCAACAACGTGCTCCTGGCCACGGGTCTCGCGGACCAGCCCCTGCACCTGCTCTACAACCCCTTCTCCGTCCTGCTGGGCCTCGTCTACGGCGAGCTGCCCTTCATGATCCTCCCCATCTACGCCGCGCTCGAGCGCCTGGACCGGTCGCTCCTCGAGGCCTCGGCCGATCTCGGGGCGGGCCCGCTCACCACGTTCTGGAGGGTCACGCTCCCGCTCACGGTCCCGGGCGTGGCCGCCGGCGTGATCCTGGTGTTCGTCCCGTCGGTCGGCCAGTTCCTCATCTCCGACATGCTGGGCGGGGCCCGCACGATGCTGGCCGGGAACCTCATCCAGAACCAGTTCTTCGGGGGCAGGAACCAGCCGTTCGGCTTCGCGGTCTCCTTCCTGCTGACCGCGCTGGTGCTGCTCATCCTCTGGGCCTACACGCGGCTGGTCAAGCGTGGGCGGCTGGAGGACCTGCTGTGACGCCGTCCGGTGAGGGCGTCCTCCCTCGGACGCGGACGGGCGTCCGCCCCGCGGTCCGGGCGACCCGCGCCACGTTCGCCGCCTACAGCGTGGCGATCTACGCCTTCCTCTACGCGCCCATCGCGGTCCTCGTCCTGTTCTCGTTCAACGCCGCCACCCAGACGGCGGTCTGGAGCGGGTTCACGCTGCGGTGGTACCGGGAGCTGGCGGCCGACGAGGCGGTCTGGCGGGCTGCGTGGGTCAGCCTCGAGGTGGCGGTGGCCACCACCGTCACGGCCACGGCCCTGGGCACCGCCGCCGCGATCGGGCTCCGTCGGACGCCGCCCCTGGTCCGGCGGATCGCGACCCCCCTCCTGGTCCTGCCGATCGTCCTGCCCGAGATCGTGATGGCCGTGGCCCTGCTCCGCGTCTTCGGGGCCAGCGGGATCACGCTCGATTTCTGGACGATCTGGTTCGCCCACGTCGTCTTCTGCGTCTCCTACGTCGTCATCGTCGTCCAGGCCCGCCTCGCGGGAATGGACGACGCCCTCGAGGAGGCCGCGGCCGACCTCGGGGCCACCCGGTGGGTGGCGTTCTGGAAGGTCACGCTCCCGCAGCTCTGGCCGGCCGTCCTGTCCAGCGCGCTGCTCGTCCTCACGCTCTCCATCGACGACTACGTGGTCACGTCGTTCGTCGCGGGCGTGGGCAACACCACCCTCCCCCTGCAGATCTATGCGATGTTCCGGAAGCACATCACGCCGGAGATCAACGCGATCTGCACCCTCCTGCTGGTGGCCACCACGGCCATGATCCTCCTGGCCGCAGTCCTCCAGCGCACCGTCCGACAACCCAGGCTCCCCAGAAAAGGAGGCCCTCGATGAAGCCCGTCCCCGTCCCCCTCGTGATCGTCGCCCTCGCCGCCGTCGGCTGCGGCGAGAAGGCCCCGGAGGCGCCGCCCGCGCCCAAGGAGCTCAACGTCTACATCTGGACGAACTACCACTCCCCGGCGGCCATCGCCCGCTTCGAGAAGGAGCACGGGGTGAGGGTCGTCATCGACACCTACGACAACAACGAGGTCATCGAGCAGAAGCTCCAGTCGGGCACCGCGCCCTACGACATCGTGGTGCCCAGCGACTACATGGTGGTGTCGCTCGCGCGCCAGGGCCTGCTCACCGCCCTCGACGAGGCCCGCCTGCCGGGCCTGTCCAACCTCGATCCGCTCCTCGACTGGGGCAAGACGAACAGTGGCCCGCGCCACTCGGTACCCTACCTCTGGGGCACCACCGGCTTCGCCTACCGGACCGACAAGATCGCCGAGCCGGTCGACTCGTGGGCGCCGCTCTTCGACCCGAGGTTCCAGGGCCGGGTGGTCATGCTGGACGACATGCGCGAGGACTTCGCCGTGGCGCTGAAGTCGTCCGGCCAGTCGCTCAACACCACCGACGAGGCGCTGCTCCGGGCCGCCCAGAAGCGCCTCATCGACCAGCGGCCCCTGGTCCTCGCGTACGACTCCTCCGACTTCGCCGGCAAGATCCAGGCGGGCGACGGCTGGGTCGTCCACGGCTACTCGGGTGAGCTGGCCCGGGTCGCGCGGGAGTCCGGTGGCACCATCCGGTACGTGCTCCCCAAGGAGGGCGCGACGTTCGCGGTAGACAACCTCGCCATCCCCACGGCGGCCAGGCACGTGGACCTGGCCTACGCATTCATCGCCTTCATGCTCCAGCCCGACGTGGCGGCCGACACGACGAACGTCACGGGCTACCCCACGGCCAACGCGGCCGCCCGGCCGCTCGTCCTGCCCAGCCTGGCCGGCGATCCGGCGGTGTTCCCGACCGCCGAGGCCCTCGGCCGATGCGAGCTGATGCAGGATCTGGGCGAGACCACTGCGCTCCTGGATACGCTGTGGACGGAGATCAAGGCCCGCTAGGCGCCGCCTGGCCGCGAGGTGTCGCATGTCCCGGTTCGCCCTCCTCCTCACCCTCGTCGCCCTGGGTGCGGGGTCCGCCCGGGCCGGCGATCCACCTCCGCCCTCCGGTCCGGCCCACGCCGCTCCGACCGAGGTGCGCATCGCGGAGACCGAGGTCGTCACCATCGGGACCTTTCGCGTCGCCCTCGCCAAGACCTGGGAGGAGAGCCGGGATGGCCGGTCCCTGCGGGTGGCATGGATCTCGGTGGTGGAGAAGGGAACCCGGACGGGACCGCGGGACCTGGAGCTTGTCGAGGGCGATCCCCTCGCCCTCGGGGAGCGCAGCCTCGTCGTGGCAGAGGTCGTCCTCGAGGCCGGAGGCACGCCCGGGCATGTGGTCCTCCGACCCAGGTAGGCGCGGAGATCAGGCCGCGGGGGGCTTCCGCGGGGTGGCCAGCGCCGAGTGCCGGAAGCCCCAGGTGCCGTAGACGACGGCGCCCAGCACGAGCCACACCGCGAACCGGATCCAGGCGGACCCGGGCAGGCTCACCATGAGGTAGCCGCAAAGCACGATGCCGGCGGCCGGCAGCACCGGGAACAGCGGGACGCGGAAGGGTCGCGGGATGTCCCGCCGCGTGTGGCGCAGCACGATCACGCCCGCGCACACGATGACGAACGCGAAGAGCGTGCCGATGGAGCAGAGCTCGGCCACCACGTTGATGGGCGTGAGCGCCGCCGCCACCGCCACCACACCGCCGGTGGCCAGGGTGGTGACGTACGGGGTGCGGAACCGCGGATGGATCCGGGAGAAGGCGGGCGGCAGGAGGCCGTCGCGCGACATGCTGAAGAGGATGCGCGGCTGGCCCAGGAGCAGCACCAGGAGCACGCTGGTGATGCCGCAGATGGCCCCGACGGAGATGAGCGACGAGGCCCAGGGCATGTCGAGCCGGTTGAGCACGAGCGCCACCGGGTCGGCCACGCCCAGCTCCCGGTACGGGACGACGCCGGTCATGATGGCCGAGACCGCGATGTAGAGGACGGTGGCCACCACGAGCGACCCGAGGATGCCGAAGGGCATGTCCCGCTGGGGATCGCGGGCCTCCTCCGCAGTGGTGGAGACGGCGTCGAATCCGACGAAGGCGAGGAAGACGACGGCCGCGGCCGTGGCCATCCCGGACCAGCCGTAGGGGAGGAAGGGGTGCCAGTTCCCGGGATTCACGTACCCGACGGTCAAAACCACGAAGACCACGATGACGGCGACCTTCACGATCACCATGGCCAGGTTGACCCGGGCGCTCTCCCGGATGCCCCGCACGAGGAGCGCCGTGAGGACGAGCACGATCCCCGCGGCGGGCAGATTGACGATCCCCGGATCCTCACCCCAGGGCGCCGCCACCCAGGCGTGCGGGACGGACCATCCGAAGGGTGCGAGGCCGTGGTCCACGAGGTTCACGAGGTAGGCCGACCACCCGATGGACACGAGGCTCGCGCCCACCATGTACTCGAGCATGAGGTCCCAGCCGATGATCCAGGCGAAGACCTCGCCGAGGGTGGCGTAGCCGTAGGTGTAGGCGCTGCCCGCGACCGGGATCATGGCCGCCAGCTCCGCGTAGCAGAGCGCCGCGCAGGCGCAGGCCATGGCCGCCAGCGCGAAGGACAGGATGATGCCGGGACCTGCGTGCTTGGCGGCCTCCACCCCCGGGAGCACGAAGATGCCCACGCCGATGATGCAGCCGATCCCGATGGCCACGAGGTCCCAGCGGCCGAGCGAGCGCTTGAGGCTGCGGCCCTCGCCGCCGGGCTCCCCGAAGAGACGGACCACCGGCACGGTGCGCAGGAGCGGGTGGGTCATGCGGCCTCCGGCGGGACGGACCCCGGGGGGGGGTGGGGCCGACCCTACCGCGGAGGATCCACGCGCGTCAACGACGGGGTGCCTGGAGTTCCCCCGTTCCCGGGGGCGCTGGCAGGTCGGGCACCGCGGCGCGACGGGCGATTCGGGGCAGGACCGCGGCACGCCGGACCGTCGAGATCGAGACCGAGACCGATGTCGTCGCCCGATCCCTGCCTGTCGCGACTTCGGCCGTTCTGCGGCCCGTTCACGTTCCAGATCGGGGCAGGTCCGGGGAAGTTCCCTGAAGTCGCCGCCCTCCGGAGGGCCGGGCGAGTGGGGGGCTCGGGGTGCACCGGTCCGACGGGTCGTGGCGCCTCCCGGGAGTCCATCCGCGTGAACGGCGCGGTGGCACCGGCCCTGCGGGCCGACGTGGGGGGCGGCCCTGACGGGCCCGCGGCCTGCTGTCGGTCGGGCCTCCGGTCGTCGCGATGATGAGCGGAATCGAGGTCAGGGGCGCGCTCGCGAGCGGACCGGTCCGCTCATGGATCGCGTCGCCCGGAGCCCTCC
>JBFYZZ010000330.1:0-15791 GCA_041309225.1 Deltaproteobacteria bacterium
GGCCTGCGCGGCGGCGCGCGTGGCCGCGAGGGCGGGTCGCGCAGCCGTGGACGCCGAGCGCGCCGCCCGCCTCGACGGCCTCGAGCGCGACCTCGCCCGTGCCCGCTCCGCGCTGGCCGACTGCCTGACCGGCGAGGCGGGTGGGTGCCGCGGGGACGTCCGGGAGCTCGACCGTCGCCGGAAAGCCGCCGACGCGGCCGAGGCGCGTCATCGTGAGGGCCTCCACCGGGTCGGCGAGCTCGAGGCCTCCCTCCACCCCCTCGACCAGGCCGTGGTCCGGGAGTGCGGGCGCCGGTAGGCGCTCCACCGGCGGCCAGGGAGCGGGCCATGCAGAATCTCCGCTGGTGGGTCTCAGAGAGCGTGGCGCACTGGGTGCGCGCACCCGGCGTCGGTCCGGCCCGTCGGGTCGCCACCGACGTGCTGCTGGCCGCCGTGGCGCTCGTGCGCTCCTCGCGGCGCGACCGCCTCCACGTCCGCGCCACCACCCTGTCCTACACCACGTTGATCGCCCTGGTGCCCGTGCTGCTGCTGGCGTTCTCCCTCCTCGAGCCGCTCGGCGTGGTGGACTCCATCGCCCAGAACCTGCGGGAGTCGCTGTACGAGACGGTCCTCGCGGCGTCCGTGGCGGACGTGGGGCCGTGGCTCGAGTCCCTGGTCGGCAGCATCTCGTTCCAGGCCCTCGGCGTGGTGGGCTTCCTCGGCCTCCTGTTCACCGGCTTCAGCCTGTACGCCTCGGTGGAGCGGGCCTTCAACGACATCTTCCAGGTCCGGGTCCGGAGGCCCGTCCTGCTTCGCATCGTGCTGTTCTACGCGCTGGTCACCCTGGGGCCGCTGGTGCTCACGCTCGGGTACCTCGCCAGCGGGAACCTGGGCGGCTGGCTCCCGGCCAACGTCCTCGGGTGGCTCGTGCCGGTCTCCATCACGGCCGCGGGTTTCGTGCTGGCCATCAAGCTCCTCCCGCAGTGCGAGGTCCGGTGGCCGTCCGCGCTGGTCGGCGGGCTGGTCTCCGCGCTCCTGTTCGAGCTGGTGAAGAACGGGTTCGGCGCCTACACCGGCCTGCTGGGCGCCCGGTCGGCGGCCACCCGGCTGTACGGCTCCCTCGGCCTCGTCCCGGTCTTCCTCTTCTACGTCTGGCTCCTCTGGCTGGTGGTGCTGCTCGGGGTGGAGGTGGCGTACGTCGTCAACCACGCCCGCCTGCTCGCCAAGGAGATCCGGGCCGGCCTGATCCGCACGGACCAGCCGAGGTACCGCGCGGATCCCCTCGTCGCGCTCCTCACGCTCGTGGCCCTGGTCGAGCACATCGTCGCGGGCCGTGGCCCGGCCGCCGGCGAGGATCTGGCCAACCGCATCGGGCTGTCGGACCGCTTGGTGTCCGACGCGCTCGACATCCTCGAGGCCGCGGACCTCGTGGTGCGGACCGACCGGGGCCGCTGGGTCCCGGCCGAGTCCGCGGGCCACCTCACTGGGACCGCGGTGGTCGACCGGTGTCGGCGAGAGTGCATCCCGGCCTTCGAGGCCGATACCCCCGGGCTGCCCGCCGCCGAGGAGGCCTGGGCCTGCCTGGCCGGTCGCCTCGATCGGCCGGTCGGCACACTGGCCGCGAGCGTCGTGGAGACGGTACCGGCCCCGCCCGGACCATGAACCGCTGGACGGCCGGCCTCGTCGGCCTCGCCCTCGCCGGCCCCGCCGCCCTCGCCGTCGCCGGAACGGCCGCCATCCCCGGATTCGCCCGGGAGCGGCTCGCGGCGAGGGGGTGCACGGCCGGCGCGGTGACACGCTCCGGGCTCCACCTCGACGCGCTCGACCTCGCCTGTCCGGGCCTGACGGCCACCGCGCTGCGATGGGATCCGCTCCGCCGCGAGGCCCGGCTCGACGGGGTGGTCCTCGATCTGTCGGCCCGGACCGCCGCTCCGGGTGCGCCGGGCCCGGCGGGCCCCCTCCCCGGAGGCCGGCTGGCGGGCACGCTGTGGGTGGACGGCCTCGAGGTCCGGGCCGGTGGCCTCGTGCTGGCCCGGGACCTCGCGGGCCGCCTCCTCCCCCTCGACCTCGTGAGCCCGGGCATGTCCGTGCGGGCGGAGGGCGGCATCGCGCGCCTGGCGCTCGAGCGCGAGCTGGCCGGGCCCCTCGTGCAGGGCCGGGTCCGGGCCTCCGCCGCATGGGACGGCGCCCACCTCGAGGGCACGGTGGGGGCGGATCCGACCGTGGCCGTCGCGTGGCCCCTCCTCGGCCCCGCCCCGCTCCCCGGGCTGGCCCTCCGGGCCACCGTCCGGGGCCGGCTGGCCGATCGGCTCGAGCTGGAGGGTACCGCAGGGTGGCCGGGCGTGGAGGTCCGCTGGACGCTCGGCCGGGACGCGCAGGGGACCGTGGTCGTGGAGGCCGTCCTGCCGGACACCGATCTCGGGGCCGTCCTCGACCCCCTGGCTCCCCTGGCCCCCGAGGTGGATCGGGCCCGGATCCGAGGCACCCTGGGCGGTCGCCTCGCGTGGCGCAGCGACGGTCCTCCGTCCGCCGTGCTCCGGCTCGACGGGGTGGAGGTGGAGGGTGCCCTGCCGCCGGAGCCGGACCTGGAGGGCGGCCGGTTCACCTGGCCCTGTCGCGATGCCGCCGGGCGGGACGTCCGGTGCGCGAGCGGGGAGGGCACCCCGGGGTGGACCCCGCTCGCCCGGGTACCCCCGGCCCTGGTCCACGCGGTGCTGGCCGCGGAAGACGCCGCGTTCTTCGGGCATCGGGGCTACGATCCCGCCGCCCTCCAGGAGGCCCTCGACGCGGACCTCGCCGTCGGCCGGGTCGTGCGGGGCGGCAGCACGCTCACCCAGCAGCTGGCCAAGAACCTCTTCCTCGACGGGGAGCAGACCCTGGTCCGGAAGGTGCGCGAGTTCCTCCTGGCCGTCGAGCTGGATCGGACGCTCGGGAAGGAACGGGTGCTGGAGCTGTACCTCAACGTGGCCGAGTGGGGCCCCGGGCTCCACGGGATCGATGCGGCCTGCGAGCGCTACCTCCTCAAGGAACCAGCCCGCGTGGACCCGCTGGAGGCCGCCTTCCTGGCCGCGCTCCTGCCGTCACCCCGGACCGGGTACCGGCGCTGGTACCTGGAGGGCCGGCCGGACCGGGAGCGGCTGGCCGGGATCCTAGACGCCATGGTCCGGGCCGGGTGGCTGCACCCGGACGAGGCGGCGGTGTGGGCCGCCGCCCCCCTCCGCCTGGTCCCGCCGCCGGATCAGCCTCCGAAGAACTCCAGGATGTAGGCCCTCTTGCCGCCCTTTGGCATGATCGTGTACTTGCCGGCCGGCAGGGCGGAGCCCTCGATGTAGCGGACCTGGGTGCCGTTCTTCTTCACGTCGAGCACCCTCTCGGCCCGGGGCGTGACCGGGACGCGCTCGAACTCCTTGTCCGAGGCGAACTTCACACCGATGTAGGACCAGGCCTCGTCCTTGTCGCGCTCCTTGGAGGTGCCGAAGGTCCGGGGCCCCGAGTCGATGAGCGGCTCGATGCGGAGGGACTCGATGGTGCGGTCGCCGGAGAGGACGAGGTACTGGTTGGGGCCCACGCGGACCGCCTCGCTGGGCAGCTCGGTGGGGAAGAACACCTGCTCCGGACTGTCGAGGATGTTCTTGCCCTCGACCTTCCAGGCCGCGGCCTGCTTGGTCAGGCTGCCGTCGGACATCAGGTAGACCCCCGTGGGCGGGGCGGGCCAGACCTTGATCTCGGTGGGCGCGGCGACCGCCTCGCTGCCCTTCACGGTCTCCGGCCCGTCGAGCAGGATCTCCTTGTCGAGGGCCTCGATCTTGTAGGTGGCGTCCCCGCAGAGGGCCTCGACCGTGAAGACGCCGGCGTCGTCGGTCTTCACGTTGAAGGTCTGGCAGGTCACGTCCGGGGCGGGCGGATCCGACTTGAGGGTGACGTTCTTCCCCGCCACGGGTTTCCCGGTGATGGCATGCACCAGCTTGCCCTGGAAGGAGCCCTTCGGCGTGCACCCGACGGCCAGCAGGACGGACAGGACGGCAACTCTCCCGAGCATCGATTCCTCCTTGCGCTGCGCGAACATTTCTCCACCCCATACCTACCGGAGAACGATGTCCATGGGAACCGGGGTCCGGGCTGCCGGGGCCGGCGCGGCCCCGGATGGACGGGGGCGTCGGAGCCGCGAGGCGCTCGAAACGAACCGTTCGAGGTGACGAGAGGGAGGATCGGACCCCCGGGCCCTCGCCGTGGCGGGATCTCCGATCCGGAGGCGGGGAGGACCGACGGGACGCGCCCCGCGCGGCGCGCGCGGCGATCCCTCGCGCGGCCGGGCGCCACGGGCGCGGGGGCGACCGCCTACCGCCGGCGGATCACGTAGAGATCGGCCTCGATCATCTCGTCGGGGCCGTCTGTGAAGTAGTGGTGGACGAACCAGACGTTTCCCTGGGGGTCCAGGGTGGGCTCGCCCGCAAACGACGAGACGACCTCCTCGGCCTCGCTCCATGCGTCGTCCCGCCACACCGAGCGCCAGAGTGCCGGTCCCCACGCGTGGAACCCGCTCGTGCCCGTGAACCAGAGCTCGGAGCCGTCCTCCGCCACCCAGGGCATCATCTGGACGCCGGCATCGTTGACCGCGGGGCCGAGGTTCACCGGATCGGCGAAGGAGGCGCCGTCCACCCCACTGCGCCAGAGGTCGAGGCCGCCCTGCCCGCCGTCCCGCTCGGCGCCGAACCAGAGGGCGTCGTCCGTGAGGTGGAGCTCGCCAGCCCGGATCTCGGAGTTCACCCGGGTGCCCGCGTTGCTCCACCCCTCGCACTCGGGGCCGTCGCACGCTGCGGTCCACCAGTCGATCTCGTTCGCGTTGCCGGCGCGGATGGAGCAGAACCAGAGCGTGCCGCGGTGGAGGGCCGGGCAGCCGTCCATCGCGGTCCCGTCCTCGTCGGCCAGGACCACCCGCGCCTCGTCGTCGCCCGTGGCGCCGTCGTCCGCGGAGATCCACCAGATGCCCGTGACCCCGTCCGTCACCTGCTGACCGGCGGGGATGCCCGGATCGGGCGTGAAGAAGAAGTAGAGGCCGCCCTCGGCGACGAAGGGCGAGTCCTCGGCGCCGGCGGTGTTGACGCCGCCGGGCACGGGCACGGGATCCTCGAACTGCGCCTCGAAGCCCGGGGCGAGCAGGGGGGGGTAGAGGTCGTCGACCGGGTCGACCTTCGTGCGGCCCTCGAGGCTCTCGGCTCGGGTGGGGGCGGGATCGTCGGCACAGGCGGCGAGGAGCAGGACCAGGAACATGGGGGGGCCTCCGCGGCGAGCATACACCTGCCGCGCAGTGCGGAGCGCGCTAGGGAGCCGCCCCATGGCGAATCCCGGCACCCACATCGTCGTGACCGGCGCTCGGGAGCACAACCTCCAGGGCGTGGACGTGGCGATCCCGCGCGACGCGCTCACCGTCGTCACGGGGGTGTCTGGGTCCGGGAAGTCCTCGCTCGCCTTCGACACGATCTACCAGGAGGGGCAGCGCCGCTACCTGGAGAGCCTGTCGGCCTACGCCCGCCAGTTCCTGGGCACGCTCGAGAAGCCGAGGGTGGAGCGGGTGGACGGCCTCTCGCCCACGCTCGCCATCGACCAGAAGGGCGTGAACCGCAACCCGCGCTCCACGGTGGGCACGGTCACGGAGATCCTCGACCACCTCCGGCTCTGGATGGCCCGGCTCGGCGTGCCGCACTGCCCGGTGTGCAACCGCGCCATCGCGGGCACCACGCCCGCCGCCATCGCGGATCGCCTCCTGGCCGAGGTGCCCGGCGCGCGGGCGGTGGTGATGGGCCCGGTGGTGCGCGAGCGCAAGGGCGAGTACCGGCGGGAGATCGCCGACCTGATGCAGGCCGGGTACGCGCGGGCCCGGATCGACGGTGCGCTGGTCCCGCTGGAGGAGGCGCCCTCCCTCGCGCGGTACGAGAAGCACACCATCGAGGTCGTGACCGACCGCCTGGCGCTCGAACCCGATCGCCGGGAGCGGCTGCTGGAGGCGGTGGAGCGGGCCCTCGACCTCGGCCGGGGCGTGGTCACGGTGCTCGTGGACGACGTCCACCGCACCTTCGCCACCGCCCGCTCCTGCCCCGAGCACGACGTCCACCTGCCGGAGATGGAGCCCCGCCTCTTCTCCTTCAACACCCCCCAGGGCGCCTGCCCCGAATGCGACGGCCTCGGCGTGGTCGAGCGGTTCGACCCGGACCTGCTCATGGACCCCGCGGCGCCCGCGGCGGCGGCCTGTCGGGCCATGTCCGGCGGCCACCTCCCGTTCTTCACCACGGTCACCGAGGGTGCCGTGGCCCAGGTGATCCGGGCGCTCGGCGCGGATCCCGGCGCCCCGTTCGGTAGCCTCCCCGCCGAGGTCCGCCGGGTCGTCCTCTCCGGCGGCGACGTGGGCTGGACCGCGTTCAAGGCCTACGACGGCCCGCCGCGCCACGTCCGGCGGGCGTGGAAGGGCCTCGTGCCCCAGGTCGCCCGCATCTGGCAGATGACGCGGTACGAGCCCCTCGACCGGTTCCGCCGGGTGGCGCGGTGCGAGGCGTGCGGCGGCGTCCGGCTCCACCCCGTGGCCCGGGCCGTCACGGCGCTGGGGCGCACGCTCCCCGACCTCCTGGCCCTGCCGGTGGCGGCCGCCCGCCGCTACTTCGACGCGGTGACGCTCTCGGGGCGCGACGCGCTGCTCGGGGAGCCGATCCTGCGCGAGATCCGCCACCGGCTTCGATTCCTCGACGACGTGGGCCTGGGCTACCTCGGGCTGGACCGGGCCACGGCCTCGCTCTCGGGCGGCGAGGCCCAGCGCATCCGCCTCGCGGCCCAGGTGGGAAGCGGGCTGCAGGGCGTCACCTACGTGCTCGACGAGCCCAGCATCGGGCTCCACCCCCGCGACCAGCGCCGGCTGCTCGACACGCTCCTCCGCCTCCGCGACCAGGGCAACACCGTGATCGTGGTGGAGCACGACGTCGAGACCGTGCTGGCCGCGGACCACCTCCTGGAGATCGGGCCCGGCGCGGGCCGGGCGGGCGGCCGCGTGGTGGCCGAGGGCCCGCTTCCCGCGTTCCTGGCCGCCGAGAGCCTCACGGGCGCGTACCTCAAGGGGGAGCGCCGGATCCCGGTGCCGACGCGCCGCCGGGTGGGCAACGGGAAGCGGATCGTGGTGCGCGGCGCGCGCGCCCGCAACCTCCAGGACGTGGACGTCGCGTTCCCCCTGGGCTGCCTGACCGTGGTCACCGGGGTGTCGGGCTCCGGCAAGTCCACGCTCCTCCTCGACGTCCTCGAGCCGGCCCTGGCCTCCGCCCTGCACGGGGCCCGGCGCGTGCCCGAGGCCCACGACCGGATCGAGGGGATCGCGCACCTCGACAAGGTGATCTGCATCGACCAGGAGCCCATCGGCCGCACCCCTCGCTCCAACCCGGCCACCTACACGGGCGCCGCCTCCGGGATCCGCGACCTGTTCGCGCGCCTGCCCGAGGCCCGCGCCCGGGGCTGGAAGCCCGGTCGGTTCTCGTTCAACGTTCCCGGCGGCCGCTGCGAGCGGTGCGAGGGAGCGGGGGTGATCACCCTGGAGATGCAGATCCTCGCAGACGTCACGGTACCCTGCGAGGCGTGCGGCGGGCGGCGGTTCAACTCCGAGACCCTGGAGGTGCGCTGGCGCGGCCGCTCCATCACCGACGTGCTGGAGACGACCGTGGCCGAGGCCCTGGAGTGCTTCCGGGCCCACCCGGCCATCCGCCGGCCGCTGGAGGCGCTGGACCGGGTGGGGCTCGGGTACGTGGCGCTCGGCCAGCCGTCCACCACCCTCTCGGGCGGGGAGGCCCAGCGCATCAAGCTCGCCCGGGAGCTCCAGCGCCCGCCCACCGGCCGCACGCTCTACCTGCTCGACGAGCCCACCACCGGTCTCCACCTCGCCGACGTCGCCCGGCTGCTCGACGCCCTCCAGGCACTGGTGGACGCGGGCAATACCGTCGTCGTGATCGAGCACCACACCGACGTGATCCGGGCGGCCGACCACGTGGTCGACCTGGGCCCGGGGGGCGGCGACGCGGGCGGGCGCGTGGTGGGCGAGGGCACCCCCGAAGCGATCGCCCGCCTCGACACCCCCACCGGGCGCGTGCTGGCGGCACTCCTCGCCGAGGACGCCCCCCATCGCGCGGCCCTGGCCGCCGAGGGCAGGCCCCTCCGCGCCCCCGGTCTCCACGGCCGCGACGTCGTGCTCCGCGGGGCCCGGCGCCACAACCTCAAGGGCGTGGACGCCGTGTTCCCCCACGGGAAGATGACCGTGGTGACCGGCGTGTCGGGGTCCGGCAAGACCTCGCTCGCGCTCCACACCCTCTTCACCGAGGGCCAGCGCCGGTACGTGGAGAGCCTCTCGACCTACGCGCGGCGGTTCCTGGGCCGCCTCGACCGGGCCCCGGTGGACGCGACCGACGGTCTCGCGCCCAGCATCGCCATCGCCCAGCACCAGGGCGGCCACAATCCCCGGTCGACGGTGGCCACCGTGACCGAGGTCCACGACCTCCTCCGCCTGCTCTGGGCACGGGTGGGACGGCCCCACTGCCACCGGTGCGGCCGGCCGCTCCTCGCCCTGGATCCCTCGGCGGCGGCCCGCTTCCTGGCCGAGCGCGCGCCCGGCCCCGGCCGGGTCGTGGCGGACCTCGCGCCCGCCGAGAACCCGGCCGCCGGCCGCCGCGAGCTCGGCCGGGAGGGGTTCGGCCGCCTGTGGGACGGGCGGTCCGACGTCCCCGTCGAGGATCCAGCGGCGCTCGCGCTCCTCGCGCGGGGGGCCTGCCTCGTGGTGGACCGCCTCGATCCCGTCGTCGCACCCACGGAGCGCACCGCGGACGCGGTCCGCGTGGCCTACGGCTGGGGCGGGGACCGGGCCCGGTTCGTCCCGGCCCGCGGCCGACCGATCGCCCTCCTGCGCTCGGCCGACTGCCCCGAGCACGGCGCGGTCCTCCCCGATCCGCTCACGCCCCGGCACTTCTCCTTCAACAGCCACGCAGGGGCCTGCCCGCACTGCGAAGGCCTGGGCGAGGTCGGCGGTGCGGCCTGCCCCCGGTGCGGCGGCGACCGCCTCCGATCCGAGGTGCTGGGCGTGCTCGTGGGCGGGTGCTCCATCGCCGCCTTCTGCCGGCTGGCGGTGCGCGACGCCCTCGGGGTCCTCGACGCGCTGCCGCTCACCCCCCGGGAGCGCGCGATCACCGCGCAGCTCCTCCCGGAGATCCGCGCCCGCCTCGGCTTCCTCCACGACGTGGGCCTCGACTACCTCAGCCTCGACCGCCGCGCGCACACCCTGTCCTCGGGCGAGGCTCAGCGCATCCGCCTGGCCGGGCAGGTGGGGGGTCGCCTCACCGGGACCGTCTACGTGCTCGACGAGCCCTCGGTCGGGCTCCACCCCCGCGACGTGGACCGGCTCCTCGCCACGCTCGGGAGCCTCTGCGACCTGGGGAACACCGTGGTGGTGGTGGAGCACGACCCCGCCACCATCCGGCGTGCCGACCACGTCATCGACCTCGGCCCGGGCGCGGGCGAGCAGGGGGGCGAGGTCGTGGCGGCGGGCACGCCCGCCGAGATCGCGGCGTGCCCACACAGCCTCACCGGCGCCTGGCTCTCCGGCGCCCACCGCAACGAGTCCCGGGCGGCGCTTCGGTCCGGCGGCCCGCCCCTGGTGGTCCGGGGCGCCCGCGGCCGCAACCTCACGGGCATCGACGTGGCCTTCCCCACCGCGGCCCTCACCGTGGTCACGGGCGTGTCCGGGGCCGGCAAGTCGAGCCTGGTCATGGATACCCTGGGGCCCGCCCTGCGTCGGGTCCTCGATCCCGACACGCCGGCAGGCGATCCGCTCCCCTGCGACGGCGTGGAGGTCCCCCCGGGCCTGCGCCGCGTCGTCGTGGTCGAGGCCGCGCCCATGGGCCGCACCCCGCGCTCCTGCCCGGCCACCGTCACCCACCTGCTCGATCCGATCCGGGACCTCTACGCCCGGCTCCCCGGGGCCCAGGTCCGCGGGCTGGGGCCCGCCGACTTCTCCTACAACGCCAGGGGGCGCTGCCCCGCCTGCGAGGGCCGCGGCTCCACCCTCGTGGAGATGCACTTCCTCTCGGACGTCTGGGTGCCCTGCGAGACCTGCGGTGGCCAGCGCTACCGCGAGCGCGTGCTCGAGGTCCGCTGGCAGGGCCGGTCCATCGCCGACGTGCTCGACCTGACGGTGGACGAGGCCCGCGAGGCCTTCGCCCACCACCGGCGCATCCTCCGGCCCGTCGAGGCCCTCGGCGAGGTGGGACTGGGCTACCTGCGCCTCGGGCAGCCGGGCCACACGCTGTCGGGAGGTGAGATGCAGCGGATCAAGCTCGCGATCGAGCTGACCTCCCGAGCGGGTCCGAGCGTGTACCTGCTCGACGAGCCCACGGTCGGTCTCCACCCGGCCGACGTGGAGCGCCTCCTCGGCGTGCTCCACGGCCTCGTGGACCGCGGCGACACGGTGATCGTCATCGAGCACGATCCCGACGTGGTCCGGGCCGCGGACCACGTCGTGGACCTGGGCCCGGAGGGCGGCGAGGGCGGCGGCCGGCTCGTGGCGACAGGATCACCCGCGGCGATCGCGGCGTGTCCCGACTCCTGGACGGGCCGGGCCCTCGCGGGCGGGCCGACCTACACCGGGTAGCAGACGCCCGTGCCGAGCGAGGTGTCGCAGGTCTGGTCGGGGGGGCAGTCGTCGCTGGCGCCGCAGACGAGGAGGCACCAGTAGTCCCCCTCCTTGCTCTCGACCTGGCACTGCCCCAGGCCGCCGTAGGGGGTGTCCGGGCAGGAGGAGCCCGAGCCCAGGCACTGCGCGGCGCAGTAGCCCGTGGACGGATCGCCGATGCCCTGGAGCGTGATGCAGTCGCTGCCGTCGTCGCAGGGGTAGCCCGGGATGTTGCAGGTGCAGGGCCAGGCCGAGTTCGTCTCGCACGAGTCGGCGTCGGCGTCGGTGTCGACGTCGGTGTCGGCGTCCGCCTCCGAGTCGCCGGTCTCGTCGTCGGTGTCGCACGCGACCAGGGACAGGGACAGGCCGGCGAGTAGGATCGTCATCCAGCGGTGCATGTTCTCCTCCATTCGATCGGCCTCCGGGTGATCCGGGGGCCCGGCGCCGGTGGCGCCACGCGAACGGGTTAGCACGCCCGGGCCGCACCCGCCCGTGACGATCCGGCGACGTGGCGCATCCCGCCAGTCGCCCATGCATCGGAGCCCCCATGCTCACCGTCACACCGGACGCCGTCCCGCACCTGAAGTCGATGATGGAGGCCGCCGGTGGGCCGGGCCGGGCCTTCCGCGTCACGATCCGCGGCTTCGCCTGAGGGGGGCCCCGCCTGGGGCTGGCTCTGGAGGAGCCGCACGCGGACGACACGGTGCTCGACGAGGAGGACTTCACCTTCGCGCTGGCGCCCGACGTGGCCCGCTACCTGCGGGGGGACATCGGGCTCGTCGTCGCCTGGAACCGGTGGTGGGGCGACGTGATCGTACGGTTCGATCAGGCCGGGTGCTGCTGACCGGTGCCCGGCCGGATCCGGACCATGCACTCGGCCGGGAGCACGTGGTCGTCGCGACGGGGCGCCAGCACCCAGATGGCCTGCCGGGCCACGACCTCGCCTCCCAGCGCGCGGACCCGGGCCGCCAGCCGGTCGAGGGTGGCCCCCGGGCGGATCTCGTAGACACAGAAGATCGCGACCGGCAGGCCCGCGAGGGTGGGCAGGCCCTCGAGCCAGGCCCGGAGGGGCGCCGACGGCCCCGCACCGGCGAGTGCGAGGCCCGTCACTGGCGTGCCCAGGACGAGCCCCTGGTAGGGCGCGAGGTCGAACGCGCCGCGACCCACCTCGTGCACGTCCACCCGGAAGGCCCGGTGCTCCAGCATCTCCCGCATGCGCGGCACGACGCGCCCGCACAGGCCGCGGGCGCCGTCGTGGACGATGCACAGGCGGAGGGGACGGAAGGGCACGGGGACCCTGCGCGTGGGCGCCCGACGGTAACGCCCTGTCAACAAGGGGTCAATGGGAACCGTCCGAGCCGGGTACGCGGTTGACGACCTTGGAAGCGGTCTGGTAAAGAGGCGCGGATCGATGGACGACGGCTCGGGGCGGGTCCCGGACCGTCCCTTCAGGAGGCCCTCGCATGGCGCGGTGGCTCATCACGGACGGCGACCGACAGTTCTCTGCCCGCGATCTCGACGAGCTCAGGCAGCTCGCGCGCCGGGGCGAGATCAACGCCGGGAGCATGATCCGTCCGCCCGGCGCCACCACCTGGGTCTACGCCTCCGAGGTTCCCGACCTCCGCTCCGTGCTGAAGGCCACACCCTTCGGCACCGCGTACACGGCTCCCTACGACGAGGCGGCCGCCGCGCGCCGCCGGCGCGTCCTGATCGGCGTCTCCCTCGGCATCGCCTTCCTGGGGGCGATCCTCTTCTACCGCTGGGCCTCGAGCATCCCGGACATGTCCGAGCTGTCGCTGCTGGGCGGCCCCAACGGCCTCGAACTCTCCCAGATGCTGGTCACCGAGGACGGCGCGCCGCTCCGGCGCGAGCCGGCCACCGACGCCGAGCGCCTCACCTCGCTCGGCCGGGACGAGCGCATCGAGCTGCTGGCCAAGCGGGCCGGGTGGTACGAGGTCCGGACCTCCAGGGGTGTCCGGGGCTGGGTGGCGGTGGACCAGGTCATCCCCGCCTACTACTTCGCCAACGCCAGGGAGCGGGAGAACTACGATCCCATCTACAACGCCGACCGCTACCTCGAGGTCGAGAACTCCCGCTGGATGCAGCTCCCGCCCCGCGAGGACGCCACCGGTCCATCAAACGTCGTCACGATCTTCGAGTTCATGCTCAAGAACAACTCGAAGTTCGACATGCGCGACATCCGCATCCTCGCCACCGTGAAGGACCGCGCCCGGCGCGTGGTGGCCGAGAAGGAGATCGGCATCGAGGGCGTGGTGCCGGCCTACGGCGACTCCACCGTCGGCACGCTCCGGGCGCCCGAGGACGCGCCCGACACCCCGGTCCGGCGGATCACCTACTACACCTACGCCCCCCAGGCGGGCGCGAGCGACGAGGCCTGGATCCCCTGGGTGGACGGCCTCGAGGTCGCCTTCCCGCCCGGCGACTACGCCGAGGCCGAGGTGACGGTGGTGCAGGCCACCGCCGAGGCGGGATCCAGGCGCAAGGGCGGGGACTGACCGGCAGCGGCCGTGGCGCCCGGTTGGCTCGCCCCGTTCCCCCCCGCGTTCCGGAGGGACGTCGTCCGGATCCTGGCCCGGACCGGCCGCCGGGTGGCCTGCTTCGACGGGGACGACACGCTCTGGGACGGGGACGCCGGCGAGGCGTTCCTGCGCCGCCTCGCCGCGGACGGCCGCCTGCCGCTCGCACCCGACCCGCTCTGGGCCGAGTACCTCGCGCGCGTCCGGGCGGATCGCGACGCCGGCTACACCTGGGCGGTCCGGATCATGGCGGGTCTCCGGGAGGCGGACGTGGACCGCTGGTCCCGGCAGCTCGCGGCGGCCTGGCCGGGCGTGCGCCCCGCCATGGCGGCGCTCCTGGCCGGCCTGGCCGGGGCGGGGGTGGAGACCTGGATCGTGTCTGCGTCCAACGCCTGGACCATCCGGGCCTTCGCCGCCCGGGTGGGGGTGGCCCCGGACCGGGCCATCGGGATCCGGGTGGCGGTCGTCGGGGGCCGGCTCACGGACGACGCGATCCCCCCGGTGTCCTCCGGGGCCGGCAAGGTCGAGGCCATCCGCGCGGCGGTCGGCGTACCCCCGGACCTCGCGGCCGGCGACGGTCCCGGCGACCTGCCGATGCTCGAGCACGCACGGGTGCGCCTCGTCGTCGACCGCCGGGACGGCCCGCCTTCGGCGCTCCACTGCACCGCGCTCGAGCGCGGCTGGCCCGTCTGGAGTCCCGAGATCGGGGAGTGAGGCCCTCCCTGGGGGGTGTGGTACACTCCGCCCCCGGATGTTCCGCCATCCCCCACCCCGTCCGCCGGTGTCCCCGCGCCCCCGCCGCTGGCCTGCGCTCCTCGCCCTGGCGGCGGTCCTGGTCCTCGGACCCGGGATCGTGGCCTGGCCCCTGCCCGTGGTGTTCGCCACGGAGTTCGTGGCCTGCCGGGTGGGGGAGGTGGCGGCCCACACGTGGGCGCTGGCCACCGCGCTCACCGAGCGGGCCCCCGTCCTGGTGGCCACGCAGGCCGTGGGGTTCCCCGAGGGGGTCACCTACGTCCTCGTGGACCCGGCCAACCTCCCCGCCTGGGCCCTCGGTTCGCGCCTGGGACCCGCGGCCGGCTACAACGCCGTCCTCTGGAGCGGGCTCCTGCTCGCGGGCGCCGGCGGTGCACTCCTCGCACGCCGGGTGGGCGGGGCGCCCTGGCTGGGCGCGCTCGCCGCGATGGCCTGCCCCGCGCTGCTGTCCGCGGCCAGCCCGGGCACCACCGAGGACTACGCCGTGGGCTGGGTGGCCGTCCACCTCGCCCTCCTGCTCGGATACGCCCGGGCTGGCGGGTGGCTCCGCTGGCTCGGGGCCACCGTCACTCTGGTGCTGGCCGTCCACGGAGGGCCCTACAACGGCGTCTGGGCCGGGCTGATCGATGCGACGGTGGGCGTCGCCTGCCTGGCGCGGGTCCGGCGCCAGGGGTGGAGGCCGGTGCTGCGGGTCCTCGCCGTAGGGGCGTGCGCCGCCGCGGCCTGCACGCCCTTCGCGTGGGCGCTCCTCACCCAACGCGCCCCCGGGCTCCCCGGGACGCGACCCGGCGCGGGCCTCCAGTCCCCACCCCCGGGATCGGTGCTCGCGTTCCGTGCCCTGCCCGTGCCCTCGGCCGACCTCCTGGATCTCGTGGTGCCCTCGTGGTTCACGGGTGGCAAGCGGTCCCTCGCCACCACGGCCTACCTCGGGCCGGTGGCGGTCCTGCTCGGGGTGGGGGCGGTGGTCCGCGACCGGCGGCGCTGGCCGTGGCTCGCGGGGGCCGCGGCGTTCGCCCTGCTCGCCCTCGGCGCCTGGATCATGGTGGGTGGCCGCCCGCTCAGGATGGCCGGCGCCGGCGTGCCCGGCCCGGCCGCCGTGCTCATGGGGGCGCTCCCGCCGCTCGCCCACCTCACGCGGTGGTTCCGGGCCGGGGCGGTGGCCACCCTCCTGCTCGCCCCCCTGGTGTCCACCTGGGGTCGCCACCGCGGGGCGCCGGCGGTCGCGCTCCTGGTGGTGCTCGACGGTCTCGCGGCCTCGCCGGTCCCGTGGCCGCTCGTGACCTCGCCGGTCCCGGATGCCGGGCCGGTCCTCGCCCTCGCCGGACCGGGCGCCGTCGTGGATCTGCCCGCCGAACTGCGGGAGCGGCCTCCGCCCGGCTGCTTCACCGACCACCCCCTCCTGCTCCAGGTGCTCCACGGCCGGCCGAGGGCCGGCCCCACGGTAATCGCAGCCGAGGTCGGACCCCGGGCCGCCGCGGCCACCGCCGCGATCGTGGCGATCGGCCGCGACGCCGTGCTCCCCGAGGCCGTGCGGTCCACGCTCCTGGCGGACGGCTTCCGCTGGGCGGTGCTCCACCGCCCGGCCGTCCGTGGCGAGCCCGAGGCGAGGCGCCGCCTCACGTTCTGCCTGGGCGAGCCGGTCGTGCTGGGCGACGCGCTGGCCGTCTGGGACCTGCGGGGCCGGGGGACCCGCTGCCGGGAACGCGCGAGCGATCCGCTGCCGGGGTACGTGCCGTAGCGGGCGGTCGTTACCGGATCGGTTCGGGCTCCGCCCGCCCGGATCAGGGCGCCTCCTGCTGCGGGCCCGGGCCGGCGGGCAGGCGGGTGGCGCCGTC
>JBFYZZ010000331.1:0-4704 GCA_041309225.1 Deltaproteobacteria bacterium
CGGCCGGACCCGCCACGCGGGCTGTCCCCCCGGGTGCCACGCTCGTGCCCGTCCGTCCGGTCGGTGAGGCCGCCCTGTCGGCAGCCCGGGTCCATCCCGCGCCCACCGGCGCCGAGCCGAGGGTCGTGACCCCCGCCGTGCCCGTCGCCAGCGCCACTCCCTACAGCCTCCACCTGCCCGGCGGCGAGGCGGCGGTGATCACCCTCGACCTCTCCTCCGGCACCGCCATGGCGACCCTCCCACCCGATCCGGTGCTCACCGACGACGCCCTCGCCGCGGTGGACCTCGCCCCCGCCTGGGTCCGCCCCTACCTCAGGCTCGCCTTCTCGCGACTCGACGAGGACCTGCAGGACGCCGCCGCGGCGCTCCTCCTCGATCTCCCCGAGGCCGACGCCCGCGACGAGCTCGCGTTCCTCATCGCCTCCACCCCCCCGGAGGACCTGGCCGACATCGACGGTTTCGGCACCCTCGACCTGCTCGCCGAGATCGCCGTGAGCCCCTACGTCGCCGATCCCTACGTCGCGTTCGCCGACCTCGTGGAGACGGGCGACGCCGGCGTGGACGACGACTGGTCCACCACCGTGCGGTACACCTACACCGACGCCGAGGGCGAAGAGGCCACCTGGGATCTCCCCGCCGCGTACTACTACTGGTTCGTCCTGGGGCCCAAGCTGGACATGGAGCTCCCGCTCCACTGGAACCCGGAGTCCGACCGGCCCGCCGACCCGCCCCGCGGGGTGTTCTGGCGCGACTGGTTCCTGCTCTCCAGCCAGGACGACCAGACCTTCGACTACCGCACGCACTGGCTCCAGGAGGAGCCGGTGATCGTCGAGGAGCTCGTCGCGTTCTCGGTCGGCTGGATGTCCGACTTCGAGGTGGATCCCCTGGAGGTCGCCGTGGACGCCGAGGGCCGCCCGCTCCTGGCCGAGATCGACTGGGGGAGCGGCACGATCCTGGCCAGCACCCTCGACCTCGAGGAGGCCTGGGAGGACGACTACACCGACCTCGCCACCAATGTCTTCCTGTACGTCCACCGCCGGGCGAGCCTGGAGCCGGGCGAGCGGGTGGCCGTCCTGGTGGATCCCACCGCGGTCAAGTGGTGGGAGTACGGCGCCACCGCCTCCCTGATTCTGCAGACGTTGACCCTCGAGCCGGACGTGCTCACGCTCGACGCCGAACATCTGAAGCAGCTGTCCACGTACCCCAAGGTCGTCGTGGCCGGGCACGGCTCCTTCGACTGGCCCGACATCGTCGCGTCGTACGCCGCTGACCTCGAATCCTACGCCGCGGCGGGCGGCACGCTCCTGGTGCTGGCGGCCCGGCCGTCCGAGGGCGCGGGGGCGGTATGGCCCGGCGGCTTCGCCGCGCACCCCGCCGACGACGACCCCCACCACCAGTCGTTCGAGGGCCACCCGGTGCTCGGCGAGGTGCTCACGCCCACCACCTCCCTCTGGGACCTCGTGGAGCAGCCCGGCCTCTCCGGCGACCGCGCCCTCACCGGCGACGAGGTGGCGGTGGACGCCATCGGCTGGTGGGTCAGCCAGAACATGTTCGACAACATCGCGGAGTACGACGCCACCCACGACGACACGCAGCGCACGGTCTGGCCCCAGCGGATCCTGCGCAACCACTACGGCAACTGCGGCGAGCTCCAGGACATGCTCACCGCCGCGGCCCGCACGTCGCTCATCGCCACCCAGAACGTCTGGAGCATCGAGGACCACGTCTGGAACGAGTTCTACTTCCAGGACGCCTGGCACCCCTGGCAGGTGTCGTGGTCCGACGGCCCCACCCACGTCGACTACGGCGGGGTGTCCGCCGACGACGAGTTCGGCGGCGGCAAGCACGTCTCCGCCGTCATGGGCTTCCAGGGCAACGGGCACCTCTCGAGCGAGTCCATCGCCAACTACTCGGACACGATCACCCTCGACGTGGTGCTCACCGACGGCGCGGGCCTCCCGGTAGACGGCGCCGCCGTCATCGTGCTCACCACCACCTACTACACCCCCGACACCTACCTGGAGACCGCCGCCTGGACCCACACCGGCCCCGACGGGCGCGCCACCGTGCACCTCGGTGAGGGCCGCGACTTTTGGGTGGTGGTGCGGGCGCCCTTCGACGGAGTCCCGGTCTCCCACCCCTACGATCTGGACGCGGTCACCTCCGACCGGTACGAGACCTGGGTCATGAGGAGCGAGGCCGGGGATCCGTTCATCCCGGCGGACCAGGCCGAGGCCGGCGCCGCGTTCACGTTCACCCACCCGTTCGACGGCACCCGCGGCATCCCGGTGGCCGGCACGGTGGCCGAGCCCCCCTCGGGCGCAGGCGTGCGCGAGGTGGAGGTCTCCTGGGCCTTCACGGTGGACGCCTCCTTCCTCGACGTACCCGCCGCGGACACGTTCCTCGGCTGGTACGCCGGCCTCGGCTACGCCTACGGCGGCAGCCTGCTCCAGCCGCTCGACACGCCCACCGGCCTCGATCTCTTCCTCGTGGACCAGGCCGGCTACGACGCCTTCCTCGCCGGGGAGGCGTTCACCCCGCTCTACCGCGAGGACGGGGTCCGGAGTTCGGCGAACACCGCCACGGTGAGCACGCGCAGCGACACGCTCTACCTCGTCGCCTCCAACCGGCGCCTCCAGCGGCACGTGCACCTCGGCACGCTGGCGCTCGTGGACCTCGTGGTGGGGCCCCCGGCGGAGGGCGAGGAGGAGGAGGGCGTCTGCGGGTGCGGCACGGCCTCTCCCCGCCGCCGGGCCGGCGCCCTGCTGCTCCTCGTGGCCGCCCTGCTCGCCGCCCGGCGCAGGCGCTGATCCTACCGCCGCGCGGCCCGCTCGCGGGCGAGCCGGATGGCCGTGTGGTCCACCTCCACGTCGATCCACGAGGCCTCGGGGATCTCGGCTCGGACGCGGGCCTCGAGGTCGTCCACGAGATCGCTCACGGCCTGGGCCGCGCGGTCGGCCAGGGCCTCGGCGAGCGGGCGGGGCGCGTCGGGGGGCAGCACCTCGGCGAGGACCGAGGCGAGCCACGCGGGGTCGAGCGTGATCTCCGCCTTGAACTTGAACCGCTCGGGCGTGACCTGGCGGGACATGACCGCGTGGACGTCCCGGACGCCCGGCGTGCTCGCGGCCAGGCGGCAGAAGCGCGCCTCGAACTCCCGGGGGACCGCGCGGCCGAGCAGGAGCGTCCGGTTCTGGACCGCGAGGTATACCGCCACGAACCCGAGGAGGACGCCCACGAGGGTGGAGCCCACGGCGTCCCAGCGGGGCTCGCCGGTGGCCCACGCGGCGGCGATGGAACCCGCGGCCAGGACCAGGCCGAGGAGCGCGGCCCCGTCCTCGAGGAGGATGGCCAGCGTGGTGGGATCGGGGCCGTCGCGCAGCCAGGCCCGCAGGGATCGACCTCCCATCTGGGCGCGGGCGGCCGCCACGGCAGTGGCCATGGAGATCGACTCCAGCACGACCGACACCGCCAGCACCGCCACGGTGACCCACCCGAACTCCGGAGTGTGGGGGTGCAGGAGCGAGCGGATCCCGTGGTAGACGGTGACGCCACAGCCCACGAAGAAGATGCCGGCCGCGGAGAGGATGCCGAACACGTAGCGCTCGGCGCCATACCCGTAGGGGTGCCGGGGATCCTCCGGGCGGCGCGACCGGCGCAGGCCCACGAACAGGAGGAACTGGTTGCCCGTGTCCGCGAGGCTGTGCACCCCCTCGGCGAGCATGGCCCCGGAGCCGGACAGCCCGAAGGCCACGAACTTGGCGAGCGTGATGCCGGAGTTGGCGGTCAGGGCGGCGACGACCGCCCGCGTGCTGGAGGCGTGGTGGCTCATGCGCTGGGGCAGGGCGGATCGGGAACGATCCAGGTTAACGGTCGCGGTGCACGGTCGCCGCATCGAGCGGAGGAACTCCGATGATCCGAAGACTCGATCACGTCGCCATCGCCGTGCCCGATCTCGAGGCGGCCATCCGGCGCTTCGCGGAGGATCTCGGGCTTCCGCTCGACGGCCGCGAGGACGTGGAGGCCGCCCTCACCTCCACCGCCTTCTTCTCGGTGCCCGGCACGCACATCGAGCTCGTCCACCCGCTCCGGGGCCAGGGCCCGATCGCCACCTTCCTCGAGCAGCGCGGCGGAGGCCTCCACCACCTCTGCTTCGAGACCGACGACCTCGACGGCGACGTCGCCCGCCTGCGGGAGAAGGGCTACCGGTTTCTCTCGGACGCCCCCAAGGCGGGCGCCCACGGCAAGCGCGTCATCTTCCTCCATCCGAAGAGCGCCGACGGCGTGCTCATCGAGCTTTCGCAGCCCCCCCACGCATGATCGGTCCGCACGCCGTCCTCCGCGGCACCTCCGGCGCCGACCGGCGCGGGTAGCCCGTGGCACGCATCCGGGTCACCGCCCTGGGCGAGGCCACCTCGCTCGCGGACCGCAAGCGCCGGGCCGGTCACCGGCTGCTCGCGAGCCCGGGCGGCACCGGCGCGTCGGTGGACGTCCGCGCCATCCTCCGGGTCTTCGTGCCTGCGGGGTTCGTGCTCGGCCCCGCCGACCTGGTCGAGCCCGAGCAGGTCCGGGACCTCCTGGCCGACCTGGGGGCCCGGGTGCGCGCCCGCACGCCGCCGCTGTTCTGCCTGGGCGCGGTGGCCGGCCGCCTCGCGGCCCTGCCGCCCCCGGGCACGGCCTGGCCGCCGCCCGCCGCGGTGGGGCGAG
>JBFYZZ010000332.1:0-16369 GCA_041309225.1 Deltaproteobacteria bacterium
GGCCGCCCTCGGCCGGGTCGAGGAGGCCCGGGTGGCCGCCAGGGCGTACCTGGCCACGGCGCCCAGGCGCAGCGCCTGGCTCGGGGAGGCCCGGTCCCTGGCCGGCGAGGCCTGACCCGCATGCCCCTCCACGCCCTTGCGACCGGTTCCGGGGGTGACGCCCGGGTTCGGGGCGCCCGGGAGGCGCCGTGCGCACGCGCATGATCGGGCACCGGAGGATCGCGCTCCACGAGGGCAGCATCACCGCCTTGGGCGCCGACGCGGTGATCACGGCCGCCAACCGCCATCTCGCCGGAGGGGGAGGCGTGGACGGCGCCGTCCACCTGGCCGCCGGGCCGCGCCTCCTCGAGGCGTGCCGCGCCCTGCCCGCGACACCCGACGGCGTCCGTTGCCCCACGGGCCAGGCCCGCATCACCCCGGGTTTCGCGCTTGCGCCCTGGGTGATCCACGCAGTCGGTCCCGTCTGGTCCCCGGCGGATGCGGCCGGGTGCGCCGCCCTCCTGGACGGAGCCCTCGCGATGGCCTTCCGCCTCGCCGACGAGGCGGGCGCGCGGCACGTCGCCGCACCAGCGGTGTCCACCGGCGTGTACGGCTACCCGCTGCCCGAGGCCGCGCGGGTGGCCGTGGACGCGGCCGTCCGCAGCCTCCGGACAGCCCGCTCGATCGACCGGATCACCTTCGCGCTCCTGGGATCGGCCGCCGTAATGGCGTTCGAGGACGCGCTCGCGGCCGGGATCTGATCGTGGGCTCGCTCCGCGATCAGCTCCAGAAGGCCGGGCTGATCACCCGGCGCGATCAGCGGCGCGTGGAGCGGGAGCTCAAGGAGGAGCGGCGTCGCAAGCAGGGAACCAGGGAGGCTCGGGCCGTGGTGGAGGCCCGCGAGGACGCGGCGCGGCGTGCCCGCCAGGAGGAGGCCCGGGAGCAGTACCTCGCCGAGCGCGCGGCCCGTCGGGCGGTCGAGGAGGGGGCAGCCCGCGAGCTGCAGGTCACCCACCTGCTCCGCCACCATGCCCTGCGCCTGGGGAGCGGGCCCCAGCGGTTCTGGCACCGCACGCTTGGCGGTACCCACTGCCATCGCCTGGACGTGCCCGAGCGGATCGCCGTCGACCTCACGAACGGGCGCCTCGGCATCGGCGCCGTGCCCGCCCACGGCGACGTGGACTACGTCGTGGTCCCCCGTGAGGTCGCCCTGCGCGTACGCGCCATCCGGCCGGAGCGCATCGTCTTCTGGAACGAGAGCCCGCCCCCCGCCGACGACCCGGCGGAACGCCTGCTGGACCTCGGGGATCCGCCTATGCCCGAGCGGACTCTTGGACGGGGCGCTCGGTGACCCGGCGGACCGGGACCGACGACACCAGCGCGACCTTGTCCTGGAGGCGCTCGAGGCGGAACACCGTCTCGTGCTGGTCCACGTCGAGATAACGGCATACCACCTCGAGGATTTCGGCCTTCATGGCCTCGAGCTGGGCGGGGGTCAGGTCCACCTGGTCGTGGATCAGGAGGAACTTGAGGCGCTGCTTGGCGTCGTTCCTGGAGGCGCTGCGGGGCCCGAAGAACCGGTGCAGGAGCTCCCTCATGACGCCACCTCCCGGGCCGCGCCCAGGCCCATCCAGCGCCTGACCGAGGTCCAGAACCCGGGCGCCGTCTCCAGGGCCACGAAGGGGACGTCCTTCTCCCCCTGGAGCCGGCGGGCGATGCGGCGGAAGGCCTCTCCCACCTTGGAGTCGGGATCCAGGGCGGCGGGCTGCCCGCGGTTCGAGTTGATGATGATCTCCTCGCTCTCGGGCACGATGCCCACGAGCGGGATCGCGAGGATCTCCAGGATGTCCTCGCGGGAGAGCATGTCGCCGTTCTTGACCATCGTGGAGCGGTACCGGTTGATGACCAGGTTCGGCTCCGGCAGTTCGGCCGCCTCCACGAGGCCGATGATGCGATCGGCATCGCGGATGGCGCTCACCTCGGGCGTGGTCACGATGAGGGCCCGATCGGCGCCCGCGACCGAGTTCCGGAAGCCCTGCTCGATTCCGGCGGGGCAGTCCACGAGGACGTAGTCGAACGTCTCCTTGAGCTGCGCCACGAGGCGCCGCATCTGGTCCGGCGTGACCGCGTTCTTGTCCCGGGTCTGGGCGGCGGGCAGCAGGTGGAGACCCTCCACCCGCTTGTCCTTGATGAGGGCCTGCTTCAGGCGGCACTCGCCCTCCACCACGTGCACGAGGTCGTACACGATCCGGTTCTCGAGGCCGAGGATCACGTCGAGGTTGCGCAGCCCGATGTCGGCGTCCAGCACGGCCACCCGCTGGCCGGACAGGGCGAGCGCGAGGCCGATGTTGGCGGTGGCGGTGGTCTTGCCCACCCCCCCCTTGCCTGAGGTGATGACGATGCATTCGCTCATTCGACACTCCTTTGCGCGGAGGACGAGGGCAGGCGGCCCCGGTAGGGCTCGATCACGATCCGGTCCTCCCGGACGAACGCGATCTCGGCCCCCCTCGGGGATGATCCCGCGGGGGCCTGGGGGGGGATGGCGATCCGGGATCCGATCCGGATCTGGGTCGGGTCCAGCTCGAGGGCGAGGACGAAGGCGTCGTCGTCACCGCGGGCGCCGGCGTGCGCGAGGCCGAGCAGGGCCCCGAGCACGACCACGCTGCCCGAGGCGACGATCTGCGCCCCGGCGTGGACGTCTCCGAACACGACGACGTCGCCGCCGAACCGGATCGAGGTCCCGGACCGCAGGGTCCGGTGGATCACCTGGACCCGGGAGGCCGGCCCCTCGGGTTCCTCGGTGGCGGGAGGGGCGGGTGGGATCTCGATCCCGAGCGCGACCCGCACCGCCTCGGGGACGTCGGGGGCGTCCTCGGGCAGGGGGGGTGGCGCGGGAGGGGGAGGCGGTGGGGGTTCAGCGACGGTCGGTTCGGGCAGGGGTGGCGGCTCGGGCGACTCGGGCGGCGGGGGTTCCTCCAGCACCTTGAGCTTGAGCTCGCGCTCGGCGTAGCGCCGGAGGCTGCGCGTCGAGCAGCGCAGGGCGACCACGAGCACCCCGTGATCGGCCTCGAGGGAATGGGCCAGGCGCCTCAGGTCGTAGAGCTCGATGTCGCGGTCGCCCAGGTCGAGGTGAGCGCGGACACCGTGGTAGCGCGCGGGATCCGCCGACAGCCGTGCCACGAGCTCGGCGCGGACCTCCTCCCACCCCGCGTCGCCGGCCAGGCGGATCACGAGGGGGTCGTGGGAGTCGCCGAGATGGACCGACCCCGGAGGATCGGTGTCGGGGGGGACGGCGGTCATCGGTGGGCGGAGGCGGGCGGGGGGAGGCGGGCCGGGAAGGTCCGCGCGGGGAGACGGGGCAACTAAGTATTGCCCGGTCAAGACCTGTTTGTAAACCGTTACCGATGGAATTGTCAAGAATCCCGTTCAGGACGGGATCATGGTACTGGATCAGAATCCCACGGAGCGTCGATCGGATCGAGGTGCGCGGCGCGTGCGCGGCTGCGGATGCACGAACGGCGGGCCGCCGGGGGCCCGCCGTCCGGGAGGGTGCGGCGCTACCACTCCATGTAGGGGACCACGTCCACGGCGTCGTAGGCCTCGTAGACGTCGTAGGCCGAGAATTCGACCACGTTGTAGGGGTAGGAGCAGTCGAGCCAGGTCGAGGACTCCCACCAGTCGGAGAACCAGGTGATGCCGTCGTACCAGTAGAGCTCGAAGCCGTCGATCCAGTCGCCGCTCCAGTCGTCGTAGACGTCGGCGTACACGGCGATCACGTCGCCGGGCCCGTCCGGGTCGTCGACGTCGGCCTCGAAGTACCAGACGTAGTCGCCGCCGTAGCCGTCCCAGTAGCAGCCGGCCTCGGCCCAAGTGATGTACGGGGGCAGGTTGACGGGGCCGGGATCGATGCGGTCGGAGTCGTAGACGAGGCAGCCGGTGGAGAGGACCATGAGAGCGGCGAGGGCGGGGCGGAACATGTGGTCTCCTTTCGAAGGGCGCGAATGAGTCGACCGCTCGGACGGTGGCACCGTGAAAGGTATTCAAGGCACCGTGGGGCGGGCACCTCCCTGCCCGTGCCGAGTTGGTGCCGCCGGCCGGGCCGGTGTAGAGGAGGCGCCCCCCCTCGCCCGGATCTCCGGTGGACCGGCTCGAGCTCACCCCCGACGCGGTCGGCCCCGTCGCCCGGGGCCACCCCTGGGTCTGGCGCGACGGTGTCGCCCGTGGAGCCGCCCCCCCGGGCACCCCCGTCCTGCTCGTGGACGGCCGCGGGCGCCCCGTCGCGTGGGGCCTCGCGGACCGCGGGGAGATCGCGGTCCGGGTGCTCGGGCGGGAGCCCGAGCCGGTACCCGCCCTGCTGCGGCGCCGGCTGGCCGACGCCGAGGCGTGCAGGAGCCGCGTCGTTCCCCCCGCCACGAACGCGTACCGTCTCTGCAACGGCGAGGGCGACCTCCTCCCCGGCCTCGTGGTGGATCGGTACGCCGGCCTGTCGGTGGTCCGGCTCTACGCCGCCGCCTGGGAAACCCACCTGGGCGCCGTGGTGGACGCCGTGGCTGCCCTCCCCGGCACCCGGGCCGTGCTGCGCCGGCTCGGGGTGGGCACCGTGGACGCGGAGGATGGCGCGGTCCCGCTCCACGGCCCTCCACCGCCCGAGACCCTGGTCGTCAGCGAGGCCGGCCTGCGCTTCCTGGTCCGCCCGTGGAGGGGCCAGAAGACGGGCCTCTTCCTCGACCAGCGCGAGAACCGGATCCGCATGGGCGCGTGGGCGCGGGACGCCGAGGTGGTGAACCTGTTCGGCTACGCCGGCGGATTCTCCGTCCATGCCGCAGCCGGCGGCTCGCGTCGCACGGTCACGGTGGATCTCGCCACCGAGGCGCTCGACGACGCTCGCGAGAACTTCCGCCTGAACGCCCTGGATCCGTCCCGCCACGGGTTCGAGGCCGCCGACGCCTTCCACTGGCGTCCCGCGCGGCCGGTCGGCGTGGTGATCTGCGATCCGCCCTCGCTCTCGCACAATGCCCGCTCGGACGGCCCGGCCCGCGCCGCCTACCGCGACCTCGCCGCGCATGCGGCCGCCATGACCGCGCCGGGCGGTCTCCTGTTCACCGCGTCGTGCACCGCGCGCATCCGCGAGGACCGCTGGATGGAGGCCATCCGGAAGGGGATCGCACGCGTTCCTGCCCGTTGGAGCGTGGTCCACCGATCCCTCGAGCCCCCCGACCACCCGGTCGCCTGCGCCCACCCCGAGGGATCCTACCTCAAGGCCGTGGTCCTGCTGCGACGTTGACGTGTCCGGTCCGTTGTGTGACATTGGGCCCGTCTGCGGCCGTCCCGGCCGGGCCGGCCGCCGCTCCTGAAGTTTGCCGCCGGTCCATCCGGCACCCGCCCCGTTCCGGCCCTGCGCCGCCGGGGTGACCACCGATTCCGAACCCCTTCCGGACCCACGGGTCCGCACGCCGTCATTCCTCCGCCGGAGCCTCGATGCGCCCCTCAAGGCACGCACCTGGAACGGGCCCGGGCAGCCCCGGGGGGCCCCGCGCGGGCCCCGCCGGAGGCGTCCGGATCCTCCTCCCGCGGGCGTCTGCGGCGATCTCACGGAGATCGCCTTGTCCACCGAGATCATCGTCAGCAGCACGGGTCGCGAGACCCGCGTGGCCATCGTCGAGAACGGGAGCCTCGCCGAGCTCCACGTAGACCGCGGCGAAGGCCACGGGTACGTCGGCAACATCTACTACGGCAAGGTCGTCCGCGTGCTTCCGGGCATGCAGGCCGCCTTCGTGGACATCGGCCTCGAGCGCGCCGCCTTCCTCTACGTGGGCGACATCTTCCCCGCGTTCCTCGACCTCACGGGCGAGGAGGACGATACCGCCGACGCCGCCGAGCTCACCATGGCCGAGGAGACCCCCCGGCCCACCCCGCGAGAGGGCCATCCCGCCATCCAGGACCTCCTCAAGGAGGGCCAGTCCATCGTGGTGCAGGTGGCCAAGGACCCCATCGGCACCAAGGGCGCGCGCATCACCTCGCACGTCACGCTGCCCGGCCGGTACCTCGTCTACATGCCCACCGTGGACCACATCGGGATCTCCCGCCGCATCGACAAGGAGCGCGAGCGCCACCGCCTGCGCGCGTTCGTCGAGAAGCACCGTCAGAAGGGGCACGGCTTCATCGTCCGCACCGTCTGCGAGGAGCAGTCGCTCGAGGAGCTGAAGGCCGACATGGACTACCTCGTGTCCATCTGGCAGCGGGTGCAGGACGAGGTCAAGACCGCCAAGGCCCCCGCGGTGCTCCACACCGAGCACGACCTCGTGCTCCGCGTCGTGCGCGACGGCTTCACCGACGAGGTGGAGCGGATGGTGGTGGACTCCCAGGAGACCTTCGACCGGGTCCGGACCTTCGTGTCCGACTTCCTGCCGCGCCACCGGGACCGGGTCCAGCTCTACCGAGGTCCCGAGCCGGTCTTCGACACCTTCGGGATCGAGACGGAGATCACCCGTTCGCTCGGGCGCAAGGTGTGGCTCAAGAGCGGCGGCTACCTGGTCATCGACCAGACCGAGGCGCTGACCGCCATCGACGTCAACTCCGGAAAGTACGTCGGCACGTCGAATCTCGAGGACACCACCCTCAAGATCAACCTCGATGCCGTCAAGGAGATCGTGTACCAGCTCCGGCTGCGCAACCTGGGCGGCATCATCATCATCGACTTCATCGACATGGAGAAGGACACCAACCGCGACAAGGTCTTCCGCGCCCTGGGCGACGAGCTGCGCCGCGATCGGGCCCGCACGAACATCGTGAAGATCAGCGAGCTGGGGCTCGTGGAGATGACGCGCAAGCGCGTCCAGGAGGACCTCATCCGCACCATCTCCGAGCCCTGTTCCTACTGCGAGGGCAAGGGCCACACGCGCTCGCGCCTCACGATCTGCTTCGAGATCCTGAGGGAGATCCAGCGGGAGGCGCGCCGGACCCAGTCCCGTGAGCCCATCCTGGTCAACACCCACCCGGAGGTGGCCGATCTCCTGTACGGGGCCGAGCTCGCGTCCCTCGAGGCCTACGAGAAGCGCCTCGGTCGCCGCATCGTGGTCCGGGCGGCCCCCCAGTACCACCTCGAGCGGTTCGAGGTGTACACGCAGCGCACCCCCACCTAGGCCGCCCGGAGCCGGGTGCCCATGGACGCGACCCGACTCGACGGTGAGTGGATCGCGACGTCCTACCAGGACGAGCGCACCGGCTTCGCCGTGGGCCGGCTCCGGCTGGCGTCGGGGGAGGAGGCCACGGCGGTGGGGCCGCTCGCGTCGCTCCGGCCCGGCCAGCACGCCGTGCTCGGGGGTCGCTGGGAGCAGCACGCGCTCCACGGCCGGCAGTTCCGGGCCGCCACGTTCCTGGTGGACGATCCGCGCACGCTCCGGGGCCTTCAGGCCTACCTCGGCTCGGGCACGGTGAAGGGGGTGGGGTCGGAGATCGCCTCCCGTCTCGTGGATCGCTTCGGACTCGACGTGTTCCGCGTCCTGGAGGAGGAGCCGGGCCGTCTCCTGGAGGTCCCGGGCATCGGTCCCGCCCGCGTGGCCTCCATCCGCGAGGCCTGGGCCGCCGACCGCGGGGATCGCGAGATTCGCGCCATGCTCCAGGGCCACGGTTTCGCACCGTCCCTCGCCCGGCGGGTCATCGAGCGGTACGGCACGGGGGCGCTGGCGGTGATCAAGGGGGATCCCTACCGGATGGTGGCCGAGGTCCCGGGCGTGGGCTTCCGGACGGCCGACCGGGTCGCGCGCCAGAACGGCATCGCCGCCGACGACCCCGCCCGCGTGGAGGCCGCCGTGCTCCACGTGCTCGACGCCGCCGCCGAGGACGACGGCCACTGCCACCTGCCCGAGCGGGAGCTGGTCGAGCGGATCGAGGAGCTGGACGTGCCCGCCGCGCTCGTCCGCGCCGCCCTCGAGCGCCTCCGGGCCCTCGGCCGGCTGGAGATCGGGGAGGCCGCGGACCCGGCGCTGCGGCCGGTGCAACTGCCCGCCCTGGCCCTGGCCGAGCGGAACGTGGCCCGGCGGCTCCTGGAGTTGACCTCCCGCCGGCCGCACCCCACCCTGCTGGGGGTGGAGGATGCCGAGCGGGCCGCCGGCCTGGTCCTCTCTCCGGGGCAGCGCGACGCGCTCGCAGAGGCCCTGCAGGTGGGCGTGCTGGTCATCACGGGCGGACCGGGCACCGGCAAGACCACCCTCATCCGCGTGCTGCTGGCCGCGCTGCGCCGCCTGGGCGAGTCCTGGCGCCTGGCCGCGCCCACGGGCCGCGCCGCCCGGCGCCTGACCGAGGCCACCGGGCAGGAGGCCGCCACCCTCCACCGGCTCCTGGAGTTCGGCTTCCCCGAGATGCGGTTCCGCCGCGACGCCTCCAATCCGCTCGACACCGACGGCGTAATCGTGGACGAGGCCTCCATGGTCGACCTGGGCCTCATGGCGGCCCTGCTCGAGGCCATGCCGCGCGGGGGCCGGCTCGTGCTCGTCGGCGACGCCCACCAACTCCCACCCGTGGGTCCCGGACAGGTCCTGGCGGACATCATCGCCTCGGGTGTACTGCCGGTGGCCACGCTCACCGAGATCCACCGGCAGGTGGCGGGCAGCGGCATCGTGGTGAACGCGCACCGAGTGGACCGGGGCGAGATGCCGGTGTCCTCCGAGAAGGAACCGCCGAGGCCCATCCCGGCCGGGGGTGCAGACACACGGCGCGACTTCTTCCTCGTGGAGCGGGAGGGCCCGGAGGAGATCCGGGCCGCCCTGCTCGAGGTGGTCACCCGGCGGCTGCCCGCCCACGGCTTCCGCCCCATGGACGACATCCAGGTGCTCGTGCCCATGCATCGGGGCGAGCTCGGCACCGTGGCCCTGAACCGGCTCCTGCAGGATGCCCTCAACCCCACGGGCCCCGGTCTCGAGCGGCGCGACTGGCGGTTCCGGACGGGCGATCGCGTCATCCAGACCCGGAACGACTATGACACCGAGGTCTTCAACGGCGAGGTGGGCCGCGTGCTGTCGGCGTCCGGGGACGAGATGGTGGTGGACTTCGACGGTCGTGTGGTCACCGTCACCGGCGACGGGTTCCACGACGTCGAGCCGGCCTACGCGATCACGGTCCACAAGTCGCAGGGATCGGAATACCCGGCGGTCGTCGTGGTCCTCCACCGCGCCCACCAGGTCATGCTCCGCCGCAACCTCCTCTACACCGCCATCACGCGGGCGTCGTCGTTCTGCTGCATCGTGGGGGCGCGACCGGCGGTGCGCCTCGCGGTGAACGTGTCGGGCCGCCGGGACCGGCACACCCGCCTCGACGACCTCCTGGTCGCCCGGGCAGCCCCCCGGAGGCCGGCGTGACGTCGCCCCCCCTCGTCCACGACGCCGCGGGCCGCGTGGACCTGCGCAGCCTCCGGCTGGCCGGGATCCGGGCACTCGTCGAGGGCATGGGCCGGGAGGGGTACCGGGCCCTCCAGGCCTGGAAGTGGATGTGGCAGAAGGGGATCCGCGACTTCGAGGAGATGACCAACGTCTCCCGCGAGTTTCGCGCGGCCCTCGCCGAGCGCGCCTGGCTCCCGGACCTCGCGGTGCGGGCGCTCGAGCGGAGCCGGGACGGCACCCGGAAGGTGGCCTGGACGCTCGAGGACGGGTGCGTGGTGGAGTCGGTGCTCATCCCGGAGGAGGACCGCCTCACGCTGTGCGTGTCGAGCCAGGTGGGCTGTGCGATGGGCTGCCGGTTCTGCCTCACCGGCGACCTGGGGTTCGTCCGGAACCTCGAATCTTCGGAGATCGCGCTCCAGGCCCTGCGGGCGCGCGACCTGCTCGATCCGGGCGAGCGGATCTCCAACCTGGTGCTCATGGGCATGGGCGAGCCGCTCGCCAACCTTCCCAACCTCCTCGTGGCGCTGGAGATCCTGCTCGACGACCAGGCCCTCGGCTTCTCCCACCGCCGGGTGACGGTCTCCACCGCCGGGCTGGTGCCCGGGCTCAGGGAGCTCGCGGCCCGCTCGCCGGTCAACCTGGCGGTCAGCCTCAACGCCTCCACCGACGCGCAACGCGACGCCGTCATGCCCATCAACCGGCGCTACCCCATGGCCGAGCTCCGGCGGGCCTGCCGGGAGATCCCCATTCCCGCCGGCAAGCGGATCTCCTTCGAGTACGTCGTCATCCGCGGCTTCAACGACGGTCCGGACGACGCCGACCGGCTCGTGGCCTGGCTCCGGGGCCTCAAGGCCAAGGTCAACCTCATCCCGTACAACGCGAACCCCTACCGTACGCTCGAGCCGCCCGACCCCGCGGTGCTGAAGGCCTTCCAGGACCGCGTGGTGCGGGCCGGTGTCCAGTGCTCGATCCGGGTGTCCCGCGGCGCGGAGATCGCCGCGGCCTGCGGCCAGCTGGGGCTCGCCGAGCGGGCGCGGCGCGAGGCGGCGGAGCGGGGATCGAGCGATTAGGGGATGCGGGTCCCCCCCCTCGGAGCAGGCATGAGCAGAGCGCGCATCGGGATCATCGGCGGCACGGGCCTCTACGACATGCCCGGCTTCGACGACGTCCGGGAGGAGCGGGTGACCACCCCCTACGGCGAGCCCTCGGACGCGTTCCGCGTCGGCCACCTGGCGTCCGCCGAGGTGGTGTTCCTCGCGCGCCACGGCCGAGGCCACCGCCTGAACCCCACCGAGATCCCCTACCGGGCCAACGTCTACGGCATGAAGGCCCTCGGGGTGGGCTGGATCGTGAGCGTCTCGGCGGTGGGGTCCCTGCGCGACGACGTGGCGCCGGGCCACGTGGTGGTCGTGGATCAGTTCATCGACCGCACCTGGCAGCGCCCCTCCACCTTCTTCCACGACGGCATCGTCGCCCACGCGTCGTTCGCGGACCCGGTGTGCCCCACCCTGCGCGCCCTGCTGGTCGAGGCCGCGCGAGAGGCGGGGGGCACGGTCCACGACGGCGGCACCTACGTCTGCATGGAGGGGCCGGCGTTCTCCACGCGGGCCGAGAGTCTCCTCCACCGATCCTGGGGCGCCACGGTCATCGGCATGACCAACCTCCCGGAAGCCAAGCTGGCGCGAGAGGCCGGCATCTCCTACGCCACGCTGGCCATGGTCACGGACTTCGACTGCTGGCACCCCTCCGAGACCGCCGTCAGCGTGGAGCAGATCCTGTCCGTCCTGCGCGCCAACGCGAACCTCGCGCAGTCCACCATCCGCGCGGTCGTCCCGCGGATTCGCGATTTCGCCGGCCCTCCGCCCCAGGCGGACGCCATGCGTACCTCCGTCCTGACCCCGCGCGAGGCCATCCCTCCCCACCGGCTCGAGGTGCTCGACCTCCTGCTCGCACCGACGGAGCCCTGACGTGCACCGCGCCCTCCTCCTGGCCCTGGGCCTCCTGGCCGCCTGCGTCACGACCCGCGAGGCCGAGCGGGCGAGAGCCCAGATCGACCTGGGAGGCGCCTACCTGCGGGAGGGGAGCACCGAGGCCGCCATTGCGACGCTGCAGGAGGCCACGCACCTCGATCCCCGCAACTGGGCCGCCTGGAGTCACCTGGGCATGGCGCTCTGGGCCAAGGGGCGGCCGGTCCAGGCCGAGGAGGCCCTGCGGCGGGCCATCCGGCTCGGGGGCGAGCGGGCCGAGCCGCACCTCAACCTGGGGGTGATGCTCTTCGGCCAGGGACGGGTGGACGAGGCCATCGCCGAGTACGAGGCGGCCCTCGCCGACCTCACCTACCGCAAGCCAGCCCTGGTCCTCAACGATCTCGGGTTCGCGCTCTACGCACGGGGCGATCACGAGCGGGCCGTCGAGGTCCTCGAGGAGGCCGTCCGCCGGGCCCCCAACCTCTGCCAGGCCCGGTTCAACCTCGGGCTCGCCCAGCGCGCCCTCGAGCGATCCGACGCCGCGCTCGCGACGTTCGAGCAGGTGGTCGCGCTCTGCCCGAACGAGGCCGTGGGCGCCTGGTTCCAGGCGGGCACCCTGCTCCTGGAGCGCCAGGACCACGCCCGGGCGGCCATGTTCCTGAAGGAGGTCGTGAAGCGCGCCCCGGGCACCGAGGCCGCCCAGGCTGCCGCCGCCCGACTCGAGGAGGCCGGTCTGCGATGATCGTGGACTTCCGGGGCGAGCGCCGGCGCCTCGGGCTGACCCTCCGCGACGTCAGCCGGAAGACCGGCATCCCCGTGGACGTGCTCGCCGCCCTCGAGGAGGCCGTGGGCATCGAGGGCACCCCAGGGAGCACGGTCCACGACTACCGGAGGAAGTACCTCGAGTTCCTCGGTCTCGACGACGACCTCGGCGACGTCCCCGAGCCCCCCGTCGCCGGGGGGGGCGTGGGGACGGAGCCCACCGAGCCCACCACGCCGCAGACGGGGCCCTGGGGGCTGGGGCCCATCCCCATCTGGCGCACGGTGGCCGGCGGGGCCGCCCTGGTCCTCCTGGCCCTCCTGGCGCTCTGGGTGGCGGCCACGCTCGTGGATCGGGAAGAACCCGCCCTCGCCACGGCCCCCGCCGAGGTGGAGGTGGCCGGGCCCGCCGATGAGACCCCCGCCGAGCCCCCGGTCGCCGCCATCCCGCCACCCGAGGAGGAGGACGTCGCCGTGGTGGCGGACGGCCCGGGCCGCGTGGACGTCCGGGCCATCGAGCCCACCCGCGTGGTGGTCCAGGTGGACGGCGCGGTCCTCCAGGACTCGGTCCTCGCGAAGGGCACGGTGCGCTTCGAGGGCCACCGGGAGGTCGCCGTCTACGTCGCGGATCTCACACGCGTCGAGGTGAAGCTCGATGGGATCCGGGTCCGGCCCCTCGGCAACCTCACCCGGCCCCGTCGCCTCGTCTTCATCGACGATCGGGTCGAGTAGCTCCGGATGGCGCGCTCCCGGGGTGCATGGTGACCGGGGCCCCCCGTGAACTCGACGCGGTGGTGCTGGGTCACGTCGACTACGGCGAGCGCGACCGGATCGTGAGGCTGCTCACGCCCGAACTGGGCCGCATCGCCGCCCTGGCACGGAACGCGAGGGGCAGCCGTCACCGCTTCGCGGGCGCCCTCGACCTGGGGAGCCGCGTGCAGGCCCTGGTCGAGCCCGGCCGGGGCGATCTGTGGCACCTGCGCGAAGCCACGCTCACCTCCGGCCGGATCCACCTGCGCGAGGACCTCGTGCGCCTGGCCCTGGCCGCCTACGGGTGCGAGCTGGTGGGTGGGCTCGCCCAGGAGGAGCGGCCCGAGCAGCGGCTGTTCGGGCTCCTGGAGGTGTTCCTCACCGTGCTCGACGGGCTCGTCGCGCCGCCCGGCGGGCTCTTCCGCATCGGCCTCGAGATCAAGGCCCTCACGTGCGCGGGCATCGCGCCCGTCCTGGACCGCTGCGCCCGGTGCGGCGGTGGACTCGCCGCCGCCGCAGCCTTCAGCGCCGCGGCCGGCGGGGCCGTCCACGCAGAGTGCGACGCCGGAGAGGAGATCTCCGGGGCGTTCCTGGCGGCCGTCGAGGAGGCGCGCCGGACGCGGCTCCTCGACCTCGTGGACCGCACGCCCCCTCCCGGTCCCGCCTGGTGCCTCGCGGCCTTCGCGGAGCACCACCTCGGGCGGGGCCTGCACACGCGGGCCTGGGTCGTGACCATCGGGGGTGCGTGATACCCTGCCGTCGTGCGCGCCACCCCCTCCCTCCTCGTCGCCCTCCCGCTCCTCGCCGGGTGCGACCTGCTCTGGCCTCCCAGCACCGAGGACACGGGTGCGATCACATGGACGGGCCTGGTGATCGACGGGCCCTACACCGGAGAGAACGGCGTCTTCAGCGGAGGCTCCTTCGAGGTCGTGGACCCGGACGGGGCGCTCCTGACCGAGGGCGAGGAGCCCTGGGCGGACGATCCGGGGGCCTGGCGGATCCGGGTACCGCCCGACACGCCCGTGGCCATCCACCTCGCCGCCGAAGGGATGCTCGGCGCCGTCTGGCGGTCCACCACGCCCGCGAGCGACGCCATCTGGTTCACGGGCGCGCTGTTCGCCTACGACGAAGGCGAGTGGATGCCCTTCTTCGAACAGTTCGACGGCGAAGGCACCGAGGTCGGCACCCTCGGACCGGACCGGTGCTGGTTCTGGGGCGCCCCCGACGATCCCTCCGCCTGGGCCGGCGCCACCATCACCCTCACGGACGGGGCGGGCCGCGTGGCCGACCCCCTCCTCTTCGGCGTGGACGACGAGGGCCTGCTGGTGCCCGCCACCACCGGCCCGCTGGTGCACGTCCTCGCCTTCGGGCTCACCCCCGGCGACGTCCGTCTCCAGGCCACGGTGGGAGACCGCGCCTTCGACGAGACCTGGCCCGCTCGTGGCGCCGAGGTGATCACCGCCTGGTTCCTGGCCCTTTCCGAGGTGGACTGATGCGCGTCCCCGCTTTCGCCGCCGTGGCGTGCCTGCCGGTGCTGGCCGCCTGCAGCACCTTCCCCGAAGCCGTCGTCCTGTCGGGCATCGTGTACGACGCCCCCTACGACGACGGAGAAGGCGTCGCCGACGTGACGGTCACCACGCGTGACGGCCGGCTCGAGGTCTTCTCGGAAGCCGTCACCGACGCGGGCGGCGCGTTCGAGGTGGAGGTGGCCTCCCAGCAGGATCTCTACGTCGAACTCTCGGGGGGGGGGTGGACCCCCACCCTGTTCGCGGGGGACGTGGGAGCCTACGACATGGTGGCCGCCCCGGGCGCCCTCTTCGTCCGGCCCGACACGTGGGCGAGCGACCTCGCCGCGACGTTCGGCGAGTGCGCCACCGCCGCGCTCGCCGCCGAGGGTGCCGGCACGGGCGTCATCGAGGGCGAGGTCCGGCTCTACCTCGACGGCGTGAACCCGCCCGACGCGGCCCTCCTGGGCAACGCGTGGGCCCGGGCTCTCCAGGGTGACGGCACCGAGTTCCCGGCCTGCTACCTCGACGACGACGGTGTCGCCGACCCCTCGGCCACAGTGACGGGCGCGCAGGGCCGGTTCGCGATCTTCGGCGTCCCGGCGGACGCCATGCTGCTCCTCGTGTCCTACGGCGACCGCGAAGCGGCCGACGCCGACGACACCGCCGCGGGCATGTGGTACTCGTGGATCTACGCCGTGCTCATGGCCGAGGGCGGGGTGGCGCCGTTCTACCCGGCGTGGGTGGAGCAGGTCGCGTCCTGACGGCCATGACGGGGCGCCGCGTGGTCGTGGCCCTCTCGGGGGGCGTGGACTCGACCGTGGCCGCAGCGCTGCTCGTGGCCGGGGGATGGGACGTCGTGGGCGCCACCCTCCGCCTCGCGCCCTGCCGATCGTCGGGCGATCCGTCCGGGTGCTGCGGGCCGGGAGCCGAGGTGGCTGCGGCCGAGGCAGCCCGCGCCCTCGGCATCCCCCACGTCGTGCTCGACGCCGCGGCCACGTTCCAGGAGCGGGTCCTCCGCCCCGCCTGGGAGGCGTATGCGGCCGGCCGGACCCCCTGCCCGTGCGCCCGCTGCAACGCCGAGGTCAAGCTCGGCCTGCTGCTCCCGTGGGCGTACACGGAGGGGGCGACGCACCTTGCCACCGGCCACTACGCCCGCGTGGCGACGGGGAGCGGCGGCCCGACCCTGCTCCGGGCCGTCGATCCGGAGCGGGACCAGTCGTGGTTCCTCTTCGCCCTCTCCCCCGCGGTGCTGGAGGCGCTCCTCCTGCCCGTCGGCGAGCGGACCAAGGCCGAGGTGCGCGCGCTCGCCGCAGGGCTCGGTCTGCCCAACGCGGGCCGGGCCGACAGCCAGGATGCCTGTGTCCGATCCGAGGACGGCTCCTTCGCCGAGGCCCTCCGCCTTCGCTTCGGGGGCGAGGCCCGGCCGGGGGTCGTGGTGGATCGGACGGGGCGCGTGCTCGGGCAGCACGCGGGCATCCACCGGTACACGGTAGGCCAGCGCCGCGGGCTGGGGGTGGCCCTGGGCCGACCGGCCTGGGTCCAGGCCGTCCACGCGGCCACCGGCGAGGTCGTGGTGGACACGGTGATGCCCGTGGCCCACGCGCTCGTCGCCGAGCGGGCCCGCTGGCTCGGGCCCGTCCCCACGCACCCCTTCCGGTGCAGCGTGCAGGTCCGCTCCCGCCACCGCGCGGCGGGCGCGCTCGTGGAGCCGCTCGCGGACGGGCGGTTCCGGGCGCGGTTCGACATCCCCCAGCGGGCCGTGACCCCGGGGCAGGCGGCGGTGTGCTACGCCGGCGACCGCGTGCTCGGCGGGGGCTGGATCACCGAGACGACGCGGGAGGGGTAGGGGGGCTACTCGAGATCGCGACCCAGCGCGGCCCGGCAGCGCAGGAAGTCCTCGGTGACGGCCACCGAGAGGGCGGTGTCGGGGTCGATCCCCCGCAGGCGCGCCAGGGCACCGAGCATGGCTTCGACCCGATCGGAGAGGTGGACCGTCCGGCCCGGGGGCGCGGCCTCGACCGCGGCCGTC
>JBFYZZ010000333.1:0-19287 GCA_041309225.1 Deltaproteobacteria bacterium
GACGGCCGAGGCGCGGCTGCGCGACGGAGGCGGGAGCCTCCTCGCCCTCGAGCAGGCCCGGGGAGCGCTCGCCTCGGCGGAGCTGCAGCGCACGCTCGCGAGGGCCGACGCCGCCCGCGCGGCCGACCTGCTGACGCTGGCGAGGGGCACGGCGGGATCGATGTCCGATCGCGCCGGGAGCTGATCGACGTCGGCCCGGCTCCACCGCCGGAACACCAGATGATGAGCAAGCGCACAAGCGGGGCGCTCGCTGGTTACGTGTGGCCACCCCCAACCCCAGCCCGGGAGAGTGCGCTCATGAGGAAGGTAGGCATCGTCGGCGCCGGCATCACCGATTGCCGAAGCCGTTGGGTCGAAGCCACGTTCTGGGACCTGTTCCAACAGGCCACCCGTCGCGCGTGCGAGGACGCGAGGATGTCCACCTCGGAGATCGACTCGGTCGTCTATGGGATCTACAACGACATCTTCGAGCACCAGGCCATCCCGGAGAGCGCGCTCACGGGCATCATCGGCATGGCCAACAAGCCGGGCGTCCGGGTCACCACGGGCGGCGCCACCGGCTTCTACGCCATGCGCGCAGCCGCGGCCGAGGTGGCGAGCGGCCAGTCCGACGTCGTGCTCTGCATCGGCGGCGAGAAGGCCACCGACTGCTACGATCCGCGCTCCAGGACCGCCACGCCCATGGTCGTGGACACCATCGCCAAGTCCTGGGATCCCTTCTACGAGTACCCCATCGGCGCCACGGCCAGCGACTCCTACATGCAGGTCTGCCTGGCCTACAACGACGAGTACCCCAACGACATCGGGGATCCCGAGGTCCGCGCGAGGATCATCGAGATCCTCTGCCATGCGGGCAACCGCAACCCCCACGCCCAGCGCCGTCTCGAGACCGTCACGGCCGAGCAGGTGATGAACTCGCGCTGGATCATCGCGCCCTTCCTCCGCCTCCTCGAGACCTGCATGTACACCGAGGGGTGCGGCGCGCTCATCTTCGCCTGCGAGGAGCGGGCGAAGGAGATTGCGGCACGCACGGGCGTCCCGCCGGTCTGGATCCGGGGCATCGGCGCGGCCAACGAGTCCTACCAGGCCGGGCGCGGCGGCAACTACAAGCGCCTGCACCGCATCGACTCCGACCGCATCGCGGCCGAGCGCGCCTACGCGGTGGCGGGCATCCGGCCGTGGGATGTCGGCATCGTGGAGCTCCACGACGCCTTCGTGGCCCAGCTCATGGTCACGATGGGTGAGCTCGGGTTCGTCCCCGCCGGCCAGACCCGACGCCTCATCGACGACGGCATCATGGTCGATCCGAAGGACCTGCGCGACGACGAGCGCCCGGGCAAGGGACGCCTCCTCGTCAACCCCTCGGGCGGCCTCATCTTCGGGGGCCACTTCGTAGGTGGATCCAACATGTTCTCCACCTGGTCCTGTCGCCGCGAGATGATCGCCCGGCAGATCCCGCTGGGCCTGATCCACGGCACCGGTGCCATCAACGCCTGCTACGGCGGCGCCGTCGTCCTTGAGCTGGGCGAGTGAGGGAGGCCACCATGTCGCACCACAATCCCAACTCCGTCCTCCCCCCCGACTACGACCTCGACCGCGAGTACAGCGAGATCGAGGGCCGCGACGGCCGCACGTACCTGCAGTTCGCGACCCACATGACCACCTTCTACAAGCAGACCTACGGGGAGCACTCGCGCTTCATGCTGGCGCTCCGCGACGGCCGGCTCATCGGCGCGAAGTGCCCGAAGTGCGGGAACGTGGCGGTCCCCGCCAACACCTGGCACTGCCCCAACTGCGACTTCACCGAGATGGAGGAGGTCGAGCTGCCCCAGAAGGGGATCCTGGCCCAGACGGCCCCCATCACGATCTTCCCCAACTCCACGTTCATCGGCGATGCCCCCTTCGCCCGCGGGTACGTCGACGTCGCGGTGGACGCCCCCATCGCGGGCTTCCTGCCCTCCCGGCTGCGCACCACCACCGGCCTCGTCAGGCCCGGCATCTTCGTGAAGGGCCTCGCGCTCAAGTGCGTGTTCGAGGACGTCCGGTACGGCCGCATCCGCGACATCTTCTGGGTGCCCATGGCCGAGGTCCCCGAGCGCCTGCGCGACAAGCAACCACTCCTGGCCTCCGACCTCGACTTCGCGAGCCCCTTGCCGCCCGAGGTGGCGGTGGATCCCGCCCGTGTGGCGCTGCGCGACGAGGCGGTGAGCGCACTCCGGGCGCTGGCCTCCAAGGTGGCGTCGAGCCGGCGTGCCCGCACCGACCTCTCCGGTCAGAGGGCGCTCTGGGGCGTCCGCACCGGTGGCGGTGACTTCGGGCTCCAGGTCGACGACGGTGAACTGCGCATCCACGACACCTTCCCAGCGACCCCCGATCTCATCGTGGTCGCCGAGGATCCGGGCGTTTTCACGCGCTGGGTCCACGATGGCTCCCTCACCGACGCCGCGGTCGAGGGCTCGCTCTGGCTGCCTCACAAGGAAGCCTTCCAACTGCTGCCCATCCTCGATCGGCTCCCGCGCTCGGTCCGCCGCGACCTCCGGTAGCCGCCCCGCCGGATACGGGAGGTGGGCATGACCCGCCTCCAGCGCCTCCCCCTCGCGTCCACGGCCGCTGGGGTGGCCCTCGGCCTCCTCGGCCAGGCCGTCCCGCCCTTCCACGTCCTCGGTCACGAGTCCACCCAGGCCTTCACGGTCGTGGCCGGTCTCGCCGCCCTCGCGGGCGGATACCGGGCCGCCCGCCACCGGACCGGGAGCGGTGAGCTCCCCGGGAGCGTGCGCCTCTCGCTCGCGCTCGGGCGCGTGTGCCTCGGCCTGTTCGCGCTGGGTACGGCGTTCGGCCTCACGGTGGCCGTGGCCTCGGCCCTGGGACCGGGATGCCGCCCGCTCCCGGGCGCCGCGTGGTTTGCCGTCACCTGGCCGCCGATGGCCCTGCTCGGCGCCGTGATCGGCGTGCTCCTCGGTGCGGCCGGGGTCCGACGCCGTACCGTCCTCCTGGGTCTCGGAGCGGCGCTCCTCCTCACCCTGACCCACGACGTCCTCCAGGCGGTGCGGGGCGTCCGCATCGTGGATCCCTGGATCGGATCGCCCCTGTCCTTCGACCAGCGAGCCGGCACGGACGTGCCCCGCGTCCACGTTTTGCAGCGTGCGTGGGTGGCGGGTCTGGCCTACGCGATCTGGCAGGCGGGGATCTGGCGGGCACGCCGCCGTGAGGTCGGTGGGGAGGCCTGGCGCACCCTCCGTGCCCGGCAGGCGGGAATCCAGGCCCTCCTTGCGACCCTCGTCCTCGCGGTCTGCGCCGTGGGTTTCGGCGATCGGTTCGGACTGGGGTGGAGTCGGGCGGCGATGCTCGGCCACCTCTCCCAGGAACGCCGCGCCCCGGGCGTGTGGCTGCGCCACGCTCCGGGGGGTCCGGGCGAGGCCGTGGCGGCCGGCGTGCTGGCGGAGGCGGCATGGGAGGTGCACGACCTCGCGGCATCGCTCGGCGTCCCCACGGATCCGCCGGTCCGGGTCCTCCTCTTCGACGACCCCGAGGACCTCGAACGGTACACGGGCATCGCCTCCGACCACGCGGGGTACGGAGAGATCAGGATCGACGCCGCCATCCGCTCGGACATGCTCAGGCACGAACTGGTCCATGCCCTCCACCCCCGCCTGGGTCCGCCCGTGGCCCTCCTCCTGTCCAGGGGGGTCACGGAGGGGTTCGCCACCGCCTGGGAGGAGGACCTCGCCCTCCTCCCGGAGGCCCACCAGGCGGCCGCTGCGGCTCTCCTCGAGGACACGCTGCCTCCGGCACGCGCGCTCATGGGCCTGTTGGGTTTCGCCCGCATCACGGAGGGTGGGGCCTACGAGGCTGCCGGCTCGTTCATAGGGTTCCTGATCCTGGACCGCGGCATGACGCCCTTTCGCGCGCTCCAGGCGCGCCTCGACTGGGTCGGGGCGTACGGCGAGGATCTCGACGCTCTCGGCGCGGACTGGCGGGCGTTCCTCGCCGGCGTCCCCGTGGATCTCGAGGACCAGGCCCAGCAGGGCGATGAGCTGGATCCGTTCCTCAGCCGGTCCTACCTCGCCACCCGGTGCCCCAAGGTCGGTGCCCTCCGCGAGGACCGGAGGGTGCGCGCCCGGGCCCTCGGTGAGGCCGGCGAGGTGGACGCCGCCGTGGCGCTCTGGCGGGAACTGTGGGATCGAGGTGGAGATCCGCGCGACCTCTGGGAGGCTGGCCGCCTGCTCTGGTCCGAGGGGCGGAACCGGGAGGCCGTAGCGGTCGTGCAGCCCGCATTGGACCGGCCCACCACCTCGGACTCCGACCGCGATCGCCTGCTCACCGTGGCGGTCAACGCCCTCCTGGCCGAGGGCGACTGGCCCGCGCTCGACGCCGCCCTCGCGACCCGGGCGGCCCTGCCCGGAGCGGACTCGCCCCGGCGGCGCCACGCGGCCGCCTGCCTGCGCGACCCGGGGATCCGGGCAGAGGTGGCCCGCGCGCTCTCCTCCACCGATCCCTGCGAGCGGCGCCGCGTCCTCCTGGACCTTCAGGCCGACCACCCCGACGACCCCGATCTCCTCGCCACGAGCCTCTTCTTCGGGGGGCACCGCTGGCGATCCAACCGAGGCGTCAACGCCGCGGACCGGGCCCAGAACGCGGCTATGCTCGCCCTGCTCTCCCGATCGCCGGAGGCCGCCGACGACCTCGCGCCCGCGCTCCTGTCCACCGCCGACGCGCTGCTCCGCGAAGGCCGCACGGACCAGGCCCGCGCGATCGCCGCCACGCTCGCCGCCACCTGCACCCGCCCCCTCCAGCGCCTGCGCGCGGAGCGACGTCTCGCACGGATCGCCTGGGAGGCCGGGGGCGGCTCGTAGCAGGCGCACCGCCGCTCGGACTACCAGGGGCTGCAGTCCATCGAGATCTGGAGGTTCGTCCAGTCCGCCGGGTCCACGGGCTCGAACCCCCCGGCGTAGAGGTCGATCGTCACGGGGGCCCAGCCCGCGAAGCCCATGAGCAGGTCGGTGTACCACGCCGCGAACAGGTCCGTGGGCGGCTCGACCCACCCGATGCCGATGAGCTCGAAGTCGTTGCAGATCCAGCCGGCGAGCATGTCCTTCGTGGAGTAGCCGCCCGAGCCGTCGACGTCGGTCAGCGCGGCGAGCAGGCCCGACCCGACGCCGACGTCGTACTCGCTCCAGACCACCGAGTCCTCGGGGTAGCGCTCGTCCATGGTGAGCGCCCACGGATCGGTGAGGGGGAAGGACTCGGCCAGCAGGTTCTTCCAGTTGGCCATGTCGAGGGCGACGAGGCCCATCTGCGAGGGGTCGCCCGCGATCTCGACGGTGCCTCCGAACGTGATGGGAAGGCCGGGCCAGAGGTGCGCGGCGAGCGGGATCCCGGTCACCGGGTAGAGCGTGGCGTCGGTCTCGAAGCCCGACAGGCCAGGCAGCACGGCGTTCCAGCCCTCGACCAGGCCCATCTTCGAGAACTCCGCCGGGATGGTGCCCGCCACCCAGGTGGGGAAGACCTGGCCCACCCCGACCCAGAACTCGACCTCGTCGTGGTGCCGGTCCGCGTCGAGATCCTCATGGAGCGCAGGCAGGTACATGGCGACCTGGAAGCCCGGCCACTGCTTGGGATCGAGCTCGACGAGGTCTGTGGAGGGCGGCTCGGTCACGGCTACGCCCTGGCTGGACGAGGTCACCGCCAACGCCGCGAGGGGGGGGTGGTCGAAGGCCGGCTCGCCGGGGCCCGGCGAGAACCAGTTGAGGGTGAGCACCGTGCTGTCGATGCCGCCCTCGATCTCGAAGGTGAGGTCGGCGTCCACGTCGGTGTCGGTGTCGGTGTCGGTGTCGGCGTCGGTGTCGGCGTCGGTGTCGGGGGACGTGTCGTCGTCGGCCTCGTCGTCGCAGGCGGACAGGAACACGGCGAGCAGGATGATGCGCGGGACCATGGGCTCCTCCTCGGGTGGTGGACGCAATGGTACCGTCAGGAGGGGGCGCAGGGGAAGACCTCTCCCCGGGGAGAAGGGAGTTCTCGTCGGAAACGAACCGGACAAGGCTCGGTTCGCCATCCGGTCACCCCGGACGTGGCTCCGACCCGAGGGGACACGGCGGAGCAGCCCCCCGGCTCAGTAGACCTGGAGCGGCCCCACGGCGGCCTCGACGGCGTCGAGGATGCGGCGCTCGGCCACCAGGGCCTTCATGGCGTTGTGGTCGTCGAAGAGCGGCCGATCGACCTCGAGGAAGGGCACCACCTCGCGGATCGCGGCCTTCGCGGCGAGCGTGCCCCTGCCGGGCACGAACTCCCTCAGGTCCAGCGCCTGGGCGGCGGCGAAGAACTCGATGCCCAGGACCCCACAGCCGAGGTCGAGGATCTGGCGGGTCTTCAACGCGGAGTTCATGCCCATGGACACGAAGTCCTCCTGGTCGGCCGCGGCCGGGATGGACATCGTGAAGGCCGGTGCGGACAGGATCCGCTGCTCCACGATCTGCATGTCGGCGGTGTACTGCGAGAGCATGAGCCCGGACATCATGCCGGGGTGCTTCGTGAGGAAGGGCGGGAGACCCTCGGAGAGGGCGGGATTGTTGAGCCGGTTCATCCGGCGCTCGGAGAGCACCGACACCATGCAGACGGCCGCGCCCAGCACGTCGAGAGGGAGCGAGACGGGGCTGCCCTGGAAGTTGGCGCCCGTCAGCACCACGCGATCCTCCGGCAGGAAGATGGGGTTGTCGCCGATGCCGTTGACCTCGATCTCGATCTGCTCCCGGGTCCAGCGGAGCTGGTCGCGGGCCGCGCCGATGACCTGGGGCGTGGAGCGCATGGAGTAGGCGTCCTGGACCTTGACCTTGGTCTTGCCGGTCAACAGGTCGGAGCCCTCGAGGATCCGCTTGATGTTCTGGGCGCTCGTGATGGCGCCCCGGTAGCCGCGCAGCCGGTGGAGGCGCGGGTCGTAGGGCTTCATGTTGGCCTTGAGCGCCTCGAGGCTCATGGCGCAGGCGATCTCGGCCTGCAGCAGCCAGCGCTCGGCGTCCCGGATCGAGAGGCAGCCGATGGCGGTGATCAGGTTGGACCCGTTGATGGCGGCGAGACCGTCGCGTGCCTGGAGGCCCGGGGGCGTGATGCCGGCGAGGTCGAGGGCCGCCCTCGTGGGCATGCGGCGCGCCTGGTAGAAGGCCTCGCCCTCGCCCATGAGGGACAAAGCCAGCTGGCTCATGGGGGCGAGATCGCCGCAGGCGCCCACGGATCCCTTCTGGCAGACCACCGGGGTGACCCCGGCGTTGAGCATGTCCACGTAGGCGGCCGCGATCTCGGGACGGCACCCGGAGTGGCCGTTGGCGAGCACGTTGACGCGGAGCAGCATGGCCGCGCGCACGTCGGGGATCGGGCACGGATCGCCGATGCCGGCGGCGTGGTTGTACACGAGCCAGCGCTGGAACTCCTGCACCTCCTGGTCGGAGAGCAGCACCTCGGAGAACTCGCCGATGCCGGTGTTGGTGCCGTACATGATTTCGCGGGCGGCGAGGCGCTGCTCGAGGAAGGCCCGGCAGGCGCACAGCTGGTCGAGCGCGACGGGGGCGAGCTCCACGCGTTCGTGCTCGCAGGCGACGGAGACGACGTGGTCGACGGTGAGGCCCTTGCCGGTGACGGAGACGGTCATGGGATGTTCCTGGGTTCGTGGTGCCGTGGCGGCGCACCTGTGGTGTCGCGCCCACCCACCCCACAGCGACCGTCACCGGCCCGTGCCCGATCTTCGGAACACGCCGTGCGGGGGCCGTCAAGACTCCCTGCGTCAGGTAGATTCGTGCACACGCACGCGGGCAGCGACGGAGGCACCATGGACGGCAGACACGGAACGTGGGGCAGGATCCTGCACGTGGATCTCTCGACCGGTGAGGTGGAGGAGGAGCGGCCGGACGCGCCGTTCTACGAGCGCTTCCTCGGTGGCCTCGGACTGGGGGCCAAGGTCCTGTGGGATCGCCACCGGCCGGGAACCGGGGCCCGCGATCCAGAGTCGATCGTCGGCTTCCTCCCTGGGCTCCTCGCCGATTCTGGAGCGGTGTTCTGCGGCCGGTTCCTGGTGGTCGGCAAGTCGCCCGCCTCGGGGGGATGGTGCGAGGCGAACGGAGGGGGGCGGTTCGGGCCGGCCCTGAAACGGTGCGGCGTGGACGGCCTGTTCGTGCGGGGGGCGGCGGATCGCCCCGCGACGCTCGTGCTCGACGGCACGGGCGCACGGATCGAGGATGCCTCGGATCTCTGGGGCCTGGACGCCATCGAGACCGAGGCTGTCCTGCGCGCCCGCCACGGGGCGGGGGCCCAGGTGGCCACCATCGGCGGCGCGGGCGAGCGGGGCAGCGCGCTCGCGGGGGTGGTCACGGATCGGGGTCGGATCGCCGCGCGGGGCGGGCTGGGCGGCGTGCTCGGCGGGAAGCGGCTCAAGGCGGTGGTGGCGCGGGGCGACCGGCGCATCGGGGTGGCCGATCGGGCCCGGGTCACGGCGCTCACCCGGGCCTTCCTCCGGCGCACCCCTCCGGAGAGCCCCGTGCAGCCCTTCCTGGACGACCGCCTGCTACACCTTTTCGGCTGGTACATGCGCTCGTCCCCGGTTCAGCTCAGGTCACCCGCGTTCCTCTTCCGCGCGGCCATGGCCCGCTTCGGCACGTCCTTCCTCACCGCCATGAGCGCGCTGGACGGCGACGCGCCGGTGCGCAACTGGGGGGGGATCTCCGACCGGGACTTCCCCCCCGAGCGCGCCCGGCGCATCGGGCCCGAGATCCTCCATGGCCTCGAGTTCCGGAAATACGGCTGCGCCAGTTGCCCCTTGAAGTGCGGCGCCGAGGTCCGCTGGACCAGCCCGGAGGGGGTGGAACACGCCTCCCACCGCCCGGAGTACGAGACCCTCACGGCCCTGGGCACCCTCTGTTGCGTGGATGACCTCCAGGTGATCCTGAGGATGAACGATCTGTGCAACCGAGCCGGCATGGACACGATCTCCGCGGGGTCGGCCGTGGCCTTCGCGATGGACTGTTTCGAGGCGGGGGTGCTCTCGGCCGCCGACGCGGACGGCCTCGATCTGCGGTTCGGGAACGCGGCCGCCGCCGAGGCACTCGTGGCCCGGATGGCCCGGAGGGAGGGTCTGGGCGACCTCCTGGCCGACGGCGTGCGGGCGGCGGCCCATCGGATCGGCCCCGGCGCCGAGGCGCTCGCCGTGCACTGCGGGGGCATCGAGACCCCCATGCACGATCCGAAGTACGACCCGGGTTTCCTGCCGGTCTACGCCTGGGATCCGTCCCCCGGCCGGCACACGATCGCCTCGTTCCAGTACAACGAGCTCCAACACCTCGAGGCCACCTTTCGGCGGGCCTCGAGCCCGGGGCTCCTCTCGCTGCGGCGGTCCCGGTTCCAGGCCGAGGGCAAGGGCGAGTGCGTGGCGGTGGGCGCGTTCTACCGGATGCTCCTCGACGTCGCCGGGGGATGCCTGTTCGGGACGCAGATCGGCGGTGGCCTGCCGCTTTGCGCCTGGATGGACGCCGTCACGGGCATCGAGCGGTCCCCGGACGACCGCCTCGTGGACGGCGAGCGGGTCTACCAGTTGCGGCACGCCTTCAACGTGCGGGAAGGTCTCCACGCCCGCCGCGACCAGATCCCGCATCCCCGGGTCTGGGGACGCCCCTCCCTGGAGGGCGGTCCCCACCGGGGGGTCACGCTCGACCTCGAGGGGTACGCGCGCAGCTGGTACGAGGCGCTGCGGTGGGACCCCGTCACCGACCTGCCCCCGCCCGAGCACCTGAGGGCCATCGACCTGCCCGAGGTGGTGGAGGCACTCGGCGGCCCGGCCGGGGATCAGGGCGCGGCGTACTCGAAGTCGATGGTGTAGTCCCGGTCGCCCGCGGGCCCCGCGTACCCGAGGACCACCAGGTAGTAGGCGGTCTCGGGGTCGAGGGCGAAGCCGAAGTCCGTCTGGGTCGAGAAGACCTCGGGATTGGCGACCCCGGCCGCGTAGGCCCACAGGGCGCCGTCGGGGCCGTAGAAGAGGACGTCGAGGTCGTCGTCGGCGCTGGTCCAGCCGGTGGACGCGGAGAGGCCCATCGGCTCCGGGACCGTGATCCGGTACACGTCTACGTCGCCATCGCCCCAGGCGGGATCGTCGATCGGGTAGGACTGCACGCCGTGGACGATGTCCACGAAGCCCGGCCCGCTGGCCGCGGGCAGTGCGTTGCCCGCCTTGGCGAGCGTGGCGGGATCGAGCGGCGAGTAGGCCTCCAGGGTCACGACGAGGTCGTTCGGCTCGGTCTCGGTGAACTCCCAGCCGATGACGCGTGGCCGGACGGTGTCCACCACCACGGCGACCGGCGACGCGACCCGGGGCCCGGTCGGACCCTGCCCGACCAGCCAGCCGCCGACGATCCCGTCCTCGCCGTGGGCGCTCGTGTCCACCGCCACCGAGGTGGCGCTGAAGAGGGTGCCGGCCGCAATGCTGGCGTTGAGACCCGTGAAGCTGCCACCTGCGAGGTACACGGTCTCCAGATCCTCGCGGGTGGACCACACCGGAGGCAGCGTGGTGGAGGTGTCGTCCTCCTCCCGCCGGCGCTCGCGCTGCTCCTCCTCCTCCGCGGTGTCGTGGACGACCTCGCGTACGAAGAGGATCTCGAACGTGCCGCGCCAGCTCGAGGTCTCGCCATCCCACGCCAAGCGCTGGACGGCCGCTCCGCCCACGGGGACCGTGTGCGCGGTGGGATCCGGCTCGAGGTATGCGCCGACCATGAACTGGCCGTCGGCCGGGGTGAGCGACGTCACGGTGAAGGTGTAGTCGCCGCTCTCGAACTCGGTGGAGCGACCCGCCAGGATGCCGATCCCGTAGGTGCCGCCCCGGACCACCGGGATGGCGACGGTCACGACGCCGTGGGTGCCGTTGGACGGCACCGAGGCCACCGCCGGAACCTTTCCCTCCTCGTCGACGACCGCGAGGTCGTACAGCTCCACGGTGTAGGTGGTGGCGTCGTTCTCGGTGGACCAGGTGGTGGTGAACGTGAGCGTGACCTCGAGGTTGCCGTCACCCTGGGCCGCGAGGGTGTAGCGATCCGGATCGCCCATCCGGCCGGGACCCCCGAAGTACCGGGAGTGGCCGGTCACGTCCATCTGGCGCCAGGTCAGGGGCTCGAGTGCGGTGGCGTTGACCCACTCCCCGTCCTCGACCTTGTCGGAGTCCTCGCCCTCGGTCCCGGTCCATGGGGGAATCTCGAGGACGCCGCGAATGACGGTCTTGTCCAGGCCCTGCTCCGGGCCAGGGCAGGCGGTGAGCAGCAGGAGGGAGACGGCGGTGGGGGGGCGCATCAGAACTCTCCTCTCAGACCGAACTGGAAGTACCGGGGATCCTGCCGATCGGTCGGGGTGCCGAACAGGACGTTCCCGGCGGAGTCGGTGTAGACCGATCCGTCCACGTCGTCCCAGGTGCTGTTCACCGCGGTGATCGTGCGATCGTTGAAGACGTTGAAGCACTCGGCGGTGAGGTCCCACGAGGTGCCGAGGGCGTCGACCGTGAGGCCCACCTTGAGGTTCGTGACCGAGAAGGCCGGCAGCCGTGCGGGCTCGTCGCCGTCGTCTCCGTAGTTCACCCAGTCCTGGTAATAGGCGTTGTAGAGGCTCTTCCGATATGGGTACCCGGACCGGAGGCGGACGTCCCATCCGAGCAGGTAGCCGAGGCCCCACCCGTTCCCGAGGTCCCAGGCCTCGGGATCGCGCCAGGAACCCATGACCTTCACCGAGTGGGGGATGTCGTACCCGAGGATCCCCTCCTCGAACCGACGCTGTTCCGGGATGTCGAAGAAGAACGTCGCGGCCTGGTCGTCCTGGGTCCCATAGGCGCGGCTCCAGGTGTAGGAGGCGAGCATGCCCCACTTGTCGTCGAACTGCTTCTCGGTGGTGAACGTGAGCGCGGTGTACGAGGTGTAGACCTCGTCGGGGGTCCGCATCCGGAAGATCGCCTCCGAGGTGCCGTTGCGGTACCCGATGACCTGGGTGCCGTCCTCGTTCCAGATGAGGTTGACCTCGTCGTCCTCCCAGAAGTTGTGGGCCTTTTCGTAGGCGAAGGTGACGTCCACGGCCCAGCCGTCGACCACCTCCCGCTCGATCCCCAGGTTCAGCTCGTCGGAGTAGGGGTTCTTGAGGTCGTCCGCAGACAGGTTGCGCGACGCCACCGCGGCCACGGGCGTGTCGGACCACGTCCCGGCATCGCCGTCCCAGCCGTAGACCTTGTAACCACCCGGGCTCTCGGTGAGGAAGCTCGACACCGCGAGGAATCCCGTGTCGTAGAACCGGCCGTAGTAGGCGTGGAGGTTGGTCCGCCCGTCACCGACCACGTCCCAGGCGGCGCCCAGACGGGGCGCGGCGGCGACGTTCTGGAACACCGGTTCCCCGAAGTCGTTGAGGATCTGCGACCAGTCCACGCGGACCCCGGGGCGGAGGGTCAGGGGTCCGATCTGCCAGACGTCCTGGAGGAATCCGGACGCGAGCCAACCCTGCAGGTCGGCCTCGAGGTTGGAGTCGTAGACGTACCTGAGCGCGGGCTGGTAGGTGTCGAGGTCGTCGGGCGTGGTCGTCCAGGTCCAGTACTCGAACCCGTCCTCCAGGCCGGGGATCCGGGTGTAGGAGCGCAGCCACTCCCCCTGGACGCCCGCCTTGAACTCGTGCGAGCCCAGGAAATCGACGTACTGGGTGACCTTGCTGTTGAGGGAGGCCCGGTTGCGGTTCGTGGTGTAGCCGTAGGGGAACGACCCGTAGGAGTAGCCGTCCGGATCGTAGGCGAACCAGCCGCCCTGGGCGTCCGCGTCGTTGCAGTCGCCCGTCTCGTCCATGTCCTCGCACTCCCGCCAGCTGTTCGGCACGTAGCTCAGGTGGGTGGCCTGGAAGTACGCCTGGGTCTCCACCACGGTGCTTCGGGTGGCGGTCCAGAGGTGGCCCAGCGAGGCCAACCACCCGCCCTGCTTCCAGTACAGCTCGCCGCTCGGGAGGGTGTAGACGTTCTGCTCGCTGTTCTCGATGGCGGTGGGATCCGCCTGGCCGTGCAGCCAGAGCTGGTGGTTGGGGTGGGGCTTCCAGGTGAGCTTGCCGAACAGGTAGGCGCTGCGCCACTTGCGTGGCAGCATGGCGTCGCTGCCGGTGAGCGGGTCCACCGGCCGGTCCACGGTGGCGGGCACCGAAATCTGGCTGACGAAGTAGTTGCCCTGGAGGCTCGCGAAGTACCAGAGGCGGTCCTTGAGGATCGGGCCGCCCACGTTGATGGCGAGGCTCTGGTCGTCGAAGGCGATCTCGTCGGGATCCTCGCCGGGCAGCGGCTTGAAGAGGCGCGTCCAGTCGCTCGAGTAGAGGATCTGGACATCGCCGTGGAACTCGTTCCCGCCGGATCGCGTGATCATGTTGACGGCGCCGCCGAGCGCACGCCCGTACTCGGCGTCCATGCCGCCGGTGATCACCTGGATCTCCTCGATGGCATCGAAGTTCATGTTCATCGAGAAGGTGTTGGTGATCGGGTCGGTGGTGTTGACGCCATCGACATAGTACTGGTTGGAGGAGTCGAATCCTCCGGCGACGTTGGGATTCCCCCCGCCGGTGATGCCCGGGCTCATCACCATGGCGGTCTGGTAGTCGCGACCCGCGTTCGGGATGTCGCGCAGCATCTCCTTGCTGAGCGTGACCCCCTTGCGGGTGGAGGTGACGTCTACGACGGGGACGGTCTCCTCCACCACGATCTCCTCTCCGGCCGTGGCTTGGCGCAGGCGGACCTGGACGGTGATCGTGGCGCCGGCGGCGACGTAGACACCGTCGGAGACCCACTTCCCGAAACCTGGTTTGCTGGCCTCGATCCGGTAGGTACCGGGGGGCAGGCCGACCGCGCGGAAGGCGCCGGAGGCGTCCGAGGGACCGCCGGTGGTGCCCTGCAGGGCCGGGCTCGTGACCACCACGACGGCGCCGGGAATCGGACCCCCGGCCTCGTCCAGCACGGTACCCTTGATCTGCCCCTTCAGCTCGACGCCCAGCGCAGGGGTGGCGAGGCACAGGCCGAGGAGGATCCACAGGAGCCGTTTCAGCATGGGAGGCACCTCGTGTTAGGACGGGCGGGCCGCTCGGTGGCGACCGCCCGCCGTTCCCGGAGAGCGTAGCCGGGACCGCGGGGCCCGTCAGCCCTCCCCCTGCTCAGGAGCTCCCATGCGTCGGTTCCTGCCTCTCCTTCCCCTCTGCGCCCTCGTCGCCTGCCAGGGCGATCCCACCGGCAAGCTGGAGAAGAAGGCCCCGGTCGAGATGCCCACTGCGGCCCAGCAGGCCCTGCCCGAGGCCCCGTCGGTCCTGACGGAGCTGCCGGCGCCTCCGGACGTGGCCTCCCCACCCGCCGACGCCGAGCGGACCGCCACGGGGCTGGCCTCCAAGGTGCTCCAGCCGGGCACGGGCCAGGTCCACCCCGGACCCCGCGACCTCGTGGAGGTTCACTACACCGGTTGGACGACCGACGGGAAGATGTTCGACTCCTCCGTCGTCCGGGGCAAGACCGCCCGCTTCCCGCTCCACCAGGTCATCCCGGGCTGGACCGAGGGTCTCCAGCTCATGGTGACCGGCGAGAAGCGCCGCCTCTGGATCCCCGAGAACCTCGCCTACAAGGGCCAATCCGGGAAGCCGCCTGGCATGCTCGTGTTCGACGTGGAGCTCCTCGATGTGACCGCGGCCCCCACCACCCCGCCCGACGTGGCCGGTCCGCCCGCGGACGCCAGGAAGACGTCCTCGGGCCTCACCTTCAAGCCGCTGCAGCCCGGCACCGGCACGACCCATCCCGGGCCGACGAGCCTCGTGGAGGTCCACTACTCGGGCTGGACCACCGACGGGGCCATGTTCGACTCGTCCGTGGCGCGGGGCAAGCCGGCCCGGTTCCGCCTGAACCAGGTGATCCCGGGGTGGACCGAAGGGGTCCAGCTCATGACCGAGGGTGAGCGGATGCGGTTCTGGATTCCCGAGGACCTCGCCTACAAGGGTCGTCCCGGCAAGCCGGCGGGCATGCTGGTCTTCGATGTCGAGCTGCTGAAGATCGTCCCGTAGGGGCGACCGCACGCGTGATCCTCCCAATCCTCGCCACCGCGGGTCTCCTGGCCGGGTGCGGGCCGCCGCCGCCGGTCCCGGGGGAGCCCTCGCTGGTGCTGCTCACGTGGAACGTCCACTTCGAGGTGTCCGGGGATCCGGAGGCCTCCCGCGTGATCCGGGAGGCCGGCGCGGATCTGGTCCTGCTCCAGGAGACCAATCCCGAGTGGCAGGCCCGGCTCGAGACGGACCTGGCCGGCCTCTACCCCCACCGGCACTGGGTCGATGCCGGTGTCAACGGAGGCATCGCGCTCCTGTCCCGGACGCCGCTCGACGAGGTCGAGTCCCTCCCCTCCCCCGTGGGCTGGTTCCCCGCGTTGCGGGCCGTCGCCTCCACCGGGATCGGGCCGATCCAGGTGCTCGGGGTCCACCTCCATCCGCCGGTGAGCGAGAGCGGCTCGTTCCTCACGGGCGTGTTCACCAGCGGGGAGGCCCGCCTGGCGGAGATCTGCGACCACCGCTGCGCCCTCCTGCCGGGCATCCCGACGGTGATCGCGGGCGATTTCAACGCCGGGGCCTGGGAGCCGTCCGTCCGGGTGCTGGCTGAGGAGGGATGGCGCGACGCGGTGTCCGCGGTCCATCCGCTCGCTCCGACCTGGCGAGGCCGAATCCGGGGCATCCTGCCCTTCGCCGCCCAGCTCGACCACGTCCTCCTGCCCCCCGATTTCCGTGCGGTGGACGTCCGGATCCTGCACGACGGGCCCTCGGACCACTGGCCGGTCCGGGTGGTCCTTGCGCGGACCCCGTGACCGGCGGATCAGAGACGCGCCAGGACGAACCGGACGCCGCCCTTGCGACCCTGCAGGACCGCGTCGACGTGCGTGCGGAAGGTGCGCACCGCCCGCTCCACGGCCTCCTCGCCGAACCGCTCGGCGACCGTGGCCCTGCGGCGTTGAAGGTCCACGAGGAAGGCCTGGTAGTCGCGGCGGAAGGAGGCGGTGAGGTCCTGGCGGTTGCGCAGCGCGAAGCCCACCGAGCGGATGCAGCGGAGCCAGTCGTCCTCGGTGAGCGGCGGCTCGTCCGCGAGGTGCACGGAGCGCCAGCGCCGGAGGTCGAGCACGACGTAGTCGTCGAAGCCGAAGGAGCCCCCCGGCCGGAGCACCCTGCGGATCTCGGCGAGCACGGACTCCTTGTCGACCACCTGGCCCAGGACGCACCAGGAGAGCGCGACGTCGAAGGAGCCCTCCTGGAAGGGGAGGTGCCGCGCGTCGCCCCGGACCACGGACAGCGGCGGCATCCCGGCCTTGCGGCAGCGGGCGCAGTTCTCCGCCACGATGTCCACGCCGGTCACCCGTGCGGAGGCCACCTCGCGCAGCCAGTAGGCCGGACCGCCGAATCCGCAGCCCACGTCGAGCACCCGGTCGCGAGGCCGCACGCCGGTGCACCGGTAGAGGTCGGCGGTCTCGCGCGGGCCACCCGGATGGATGTGCTCGTGGCGGCGGAGCGCCTGGATGATGCACCGGGTCTCGTAGTCCATGCCTGCCTCGGCCGTGGATGGCCTGTCCGTCCATCATACGCCCGGGACGGGTCCGGGTGGGCCCGGGGATGCCGGGACGGCGGATGCCCGGTGCTCGTCATCGTACCTTTACCGGTACCTACCAGCCGACATGCGACGGTCGTATCGAACCCCCGGCGGGCCGCCTGCTCGCCGGCCGGAGGCGGTGCGAGCGGGGGTCCCGGGAGGTCCGGGACCGCCCCGGGGCCTCAGGCTACACGTCCAGCTCCCCCACCTCGCCGGCCCGGGCCATGATCTCGTCGTACCGGGCCGACGGATCCCGGCCGAGGAGGTTCTGGATCACGGCCTCCGCCTCGAGGGCCGTGCCCTCCGGAATCCGGACCTGGAGCAGCCGGCGGCGGCGGGGATCGAGCGTGGTCTCGTAGAGCGTGCGCGGCATCATCTCGCCCAGGCCCTTGAATCGTGTGATCTCGGGCCGCGCCCGCGCGGGCAGGCGCTTGAGCAGGCGCGCCTTCTCGGTGTCGTCGGCGGCCCACAGCGTGCGGCCCTGGACATCGATCCGGTAGAGCGGCGGCTGGGCGAGGTAGACGTGGCCGTGACGGATGAGGTCGGGCAGGTAGCGGTAGAAGAACGTAAGGAGGAGGGTGGCGATGTGGTGGCCATCGGAGTCGGCGTCCATGAGGAGCACGATCCGATGGTACCGCAGGCGTCCCAAGTCGAAGTCCTTGCCCGTGCCACAGCCGAGGGCCCTCACGACGTCGGACAGTTCCTGGTTGCCGAGCACCTTCTGGAGCGAGGCCTGCTCGGTGTTGAGGACCTTGCCCCGGAGCGGGAGGACGGCCTGGGTCTCCCGGTCGCGGCCCTGCTTGGCGCTGCCGCCGGCCGAGTCGCCCTCCACGATGAAGATCTCGCAAGCCTCCGGATCGCTCGAGGCGCAGTCGGAGAGCTTGCCCGGCAGGTTGAGGCGGCGGCTGACCGCCGACTTGCGGCGTACGGCCTGGACCGCCGTACGGGACGCCTCCCGGGCCCGGACCGCCTGGAGGATCCGGGCCAGGATCGTGTCCGCGGCGGTGCCGTGCTCGTGGAGCCACTGCTCGAGGGCGGGCCGGACCACGCCCTCCACCAGGCCGCGTACCTCGGGATTGTTGAGGCGGTCCTTCGTCTGGCCCTGGAACTGGGGTTCGGCGAGGAGGAGGCTCACCACCCCCACCAGGCCCTCCCGCACGTCCTCGGCGAGGATGGTGAGTCCCCGGGGCTTCTTCTCGTGGGTGTCCACCCAGTTGCGGACCGCCCGGACCACGCCCTCCTTGAAGCCCTGCTCGTGGGTGCCGCCATCGCGGGTGGGGATGCCGTTCACGAAGGAGAGCAGGTGCTCCCGCGGGGAGTCGGTCCACTGGATGGCCAGCGTGATCCGGAAGGGGCGCCCGTTGCCCCGCTCCTCGCGGTCGAGCGTGAAGGGTTCGGTGACCACGACCTGGTCGCCGTTCTGCCCCACCACGTGGGCGAGGTAGTCGGCGAGGCCGGCGTCGTGGCGGAACTCGTGGCTCTCGCCCCGGGTGTCGTCGCGCAGGGTGAGGCGCAGGCCGGGATGGAGGTAGGCCTTGACGTCGAGCATCTCACGCACGGCATCCGGGTCGAAGGTCTGCTCCCCGAAGATCTCGTCGTCGGGCGTGAAGGTGACGCGGGTGCCGCTTCCCCTCGCGGGGCCCACGGGCGCGGCGGCGGCGCGGGGCCGGCCCCGGCGGTACTCCTGGCGCCACTCCTGGCCGTCGCGTCGGACCTCCACCGAGAGGGAGGAGGACAGCGCATTGACCACGCTGGCACCGACCCCGTGGAGGCCACCCGCGGTGGCGTAGGAGGTCTGGTCAAACTTGGCCCCGGCGTGGAGCCGGGTGAAGATGACCTCGAGTGCGCTGACCTTCGCCTTCGGGTGGATGTCCACCGGGATGCCCCGGCCGTTGTCGTTGACCGTTGCAGTGCGGCCGTCGCGGGCAAGGTGGACGTGGATGTGGGAGGCGTGCCCGGAGAGCGCCTCGTCCACGGAGTTGTCGAGGATCTCGGCGAGCAGGTGGTGCAGGCCGTCGCGGCCGGTGCCGCCGATGTACATGCCCGGCCGCTTGCGCACGGCCTCCAGGCCGTCGAGCACGGTGATGTCGCGGGCCGTGTACCTCCCGTTCGGCATCTACTCCTCCCCCGTCGCGCCGGACGGCGCCTCGCCGGCCCGGCGGGGTTCGCCGAGCGGGGCGAGCACCGGCTCGCGCATCCACTCGACGAATCCGCCGCGTTGCAGGACGAGCCGCCCCCGGCCTCCGCGCGGACCGTCGAAGGACTCGGCCGAGACGACCACCTCCCGGCCCCGGCTCGTGCGCACCAGCACGCCGTCCCTGCGTCGGTGCGCGAGCCCGAAGGCCATGACCCGATCGTCGCTCTGGAGCTTCACGGCCATCACGCCCTTCCCCGCGCCCCGCACGAGGTTGGCCGCCTCGACCGGGAACGAGAGCGCGTGGCCTCCCGCGGTGGCCAGGCTGACGCGCTCGCCACCGAGCGCGGTACAGGCGGCGACGACGGCGTCGTCGCGGCCCTCGAGGCGCATGAAGCGCCGGCCTGCCCTCGTGGAGATCTCGACGTGCGGGTAGAGCGGGAAGCGCACCACCCGCCCCCGCCGGCTCACCGCGACGCCCCAGGGCGGCGGCACGTCGGCCTGGGGCGGCGTCGCGGGCGCCTCGGCG
>JBFYZZ010000334.1:0-5491 GCA_041309225.1 Deltaproteobacteria bacterium
GCCGGCTGGCAGCCCCGGCCTGCCCCCGCCGCCCCGGCGCCCGCGGCCGGCCTGGGGATCCAGGGGCCGGTGGCCACGCCGGCGCCAGGCAGCACCGGCAGCCGCTGGGTCGCGATCACCCTGCTGGTGGCCCTGGCCGCCGTCCTGGTCCTGGGCCTCGGCGGAGCCGGCATCTGGTACTTCCTGCTCCGCGCTCCCCCCGAGGCGGCCGCCGTCGCCCCCGCCCCGCCGCCCCCGGCCGCCACGGACCTGGAGACGCCCACCCCTCCGACCGAGGCGGAGGCGGCCCCCGAGGCCGAGGAAGCCGAAGAGGCCGAGGCCGCCGCGCCGCCGGCTCCACGCCCACCGGCCGCCCCGGTCCGCACCTCGACCTCCTCCACGGGTTCGCGCACGTCCGGCCGGGCCTCCGGCTCGTCCGCATCCTCCACCCCCACGACCACGACGCGCGCCACCCAGGCGAGCACGCCCCCACCGACCGCCCCGGCGCCCGCCGCGCCCGCCGCCTCCGAGGAGGCCACGGGTGCGGCCTACGCGGCCACCTTCACCGTCCAGGGCCAGAAGGCCCGGATCGTCTGCGGCGACGGCCAGGTGCGCGACTTCGTGGGTACCACCCGCCTGGAGTTCCGGGGCGTGGTGACCTGCCGCCTCGAGTCCTCGGGCGCGCGCACGGCCCTGTCGGTGCGCGGGGCGTCCGCGTGGACCTGCGCCGTGGAGGGCGGCACGGTGTCCTGCCAGGAGCGGTGATGCGGGCGGTGGTCCAGCGCGTGACCCGCGCCTCGGTCCGGGTGGAGGGCGACCTCGTCGCGGACATCGGACCCGGTCTCCTGGTCCTGCTGGCCATCGGTGAGGGCGACGGCGAGGCCCAGGCCACCTGGCTCGCGCGCAAGATCGCCCGGCTGCGCCTGTTCCCGGGCCTCGATCACCCCATCGACCGCTCTCTCCTCGACGTGGGCGGCGCGGCCCTGGTGGTGAGCCAGTTCACGTTGTACGGCGACGTCCGGAAGGGCCACCGGCCGTCGTTCACGGGGTCGGCGAGGCCCGAGGTCGCCGAGCCCCTGGTGGACCGGTTCCGGGATGCGCTGGCGGCCGAGGGCGTCCCCGTGCGGTGCGGGCGTTTCGGGGCCACGATGGACGTGGATCTCGTCAACACGGGGCCCGTGACCGTGATCGTGGACACCCCGTGAACGGCGTGGCCGAACGCGCAGCCCGGGCCGCCGGCGAGGTCCTGCGCCGGGGGCAGGCCCGGGACGTCCGCCACAAGGGTGCCATCGACCTCGTCACGGAGATGGACCTGGCCGCCGAGGCGGCCGCGCGGGCCGTCCTGGCGCGCGAGGCGCCCGGCGTCCCGATCGTCGGCGAGGAGGGCGGCGGCGCGCTCGGGAGCACCTGTTGGATCGTCGATCCGCTCGACGGCACCACCAACTTCGTCCACGCCTTCCCGGCCTGGAGCGTGAGCGTGGCCCTCCGGGAGGGCGGGCGCCTGGAGGCCGGCTGCGTCTACGATCCCCTCCACGACGTAGCCTACAGCGCCCGCCGCGGGGGCGGGGCCACGGCCAACGGCGAGCCGATCCGGGTCTCCTCGACCGCGGCCCTCGACGAGGCCCTGCTCATCACCGGCTTCCCGTACGACACCCCCGACCGCGCCCCCCTCTACCTGGCGTACTTCGAGGCGTTCCTCACGCGCACCCAGGGGATCCGCCGCACGGGCAGCGCCGCCCTGGACCTGGCCCTCCTGGCCTCGGGCCGGGCGGACGGCTTCTGGGAGTTCCAACTGCACGCCTGGGACGTCGCGGCGGGCGCCCTGATCGTGGAGGAGGCGGGCGGCCGCGCCACCGGCATGGACGGCGAGCCCCTCGTGTTGGACGCGGGGCGCATCGTCGCCTCCAACGGCCGGCTCCACGAGGCACTCCTGGAGGTGATACGGCAGGTGCGCACGGGGCTGTCCACCCGCGGCCGGATGGGAGCACACACATGGGAATCACCGTAGGGATCGACCTCGGGACCTCCTACTCCTGCGTCGCCAGCGTGGTCGATGGCCGGCCTCGCGTCCTCCCCGACGAGGAGGGGCAGCGCTACCAACCCTCGGTGGTGGCCTTCGGCTTCGACGGCCGCCCCACCGTGGGCTGGAAGGCCCAGCGGCAGCTCATCTACGCCCCCGAGAGCACGATCCGCTCCCCCAAGCGTCTCATGGGACGCCGGTTCCGCTCTCCCGAGGTCAAGCGCCTCGCGGCCAACGTCGGGTACAACATCGTGGAGTCGCCCGAGGGGGAGGTGCTCGTCCGGGTCCGCGAGCGCGACTACACCATCCCCCAGGTCAGCGGCATGGTGCTCGCGCACATGAAGGACGTGGCCGAGCACGCCCTCGGCCAGACCGTGAACGAGGCCGTCGTCACGGTGCCCGCCTACTTCAACGACCATCAGCGCCAGGCCACCCGCGAGGCCGCCCGCATCGCGGGCTTCGACTGCCTCCGGATCCTCAACGAGCCCACCGCGGCGGCGCTGGCGTACGGATCCGGCCTCGGCCTCAACGAGAACATCGCCGTGTACGACCTGGGTGCCGGCACCTTCGACATCTCGATCCTCCGCCTGGAGAACGACGTGTTCGAGGTCATCGGCACGGCCGGCGACACCTTCCTCGGCGGCGACGACTTCGACGCCGTCGTCGCCAGGCACCTCCTCGAGGTGCTCCAGCGCCGATCCCGCGCCGTGCTCAAGGAGGGACGGGTCACGTGGCTCCGGCTCCTCGAGGCCGCCGAGCGGGCCAAGATGGCCCTGGGCGAAGCCAACGAGGTGGAGGTCTCGGTGCCCGGGATCGCCCGCACCCGGGAGGGCCTGGACACCGTGGTGAGCACGCGGATCGACCGCATCTCCTACGCCGAGCTCGTGATGCCGTTCGTGCAGCGCACCTTCCAGGTGTGCGACGAGGCCCTCAAGCTCTCGGGCCTCTCGGTGTCCCAGATCGACCGCATCCTCCTCGTGGGCGGCATGTCGAGGCTCTTCCTCATGAAGGAGGCGGTGGAGCAGTACTTCGGCCGGGTGCCCACCGCCGACGTGGATCCCCACGAGGTGGTGGCGCTCGGCGCCGCCATCCAGGCCGACAACCTCGCCAACACGGCCGCCCAGGGGCCCGGGACCATCCTCCTGGACGTCACCCCGCGCACGCTCGGCGTGGCCACGCGGGGCGGGCTCGTGGAGCCGCTCATCGCGCGGAACTCGCCCATCCCCACCGAGGCGTCCAAGTACTTCCACACCACGACCGACCTCCAGACCCGGGTCCGGGTCGCGGTCTACCAGGGCGAGGCCCGCCGCGTGGACGAGAACGAGCTGCTCGGCGAGTTCATCCTCGACGGGCTCCCGGCCGCCTCGCGGGGGGAGGTCCGCGTCCGCATCGGCTTCCAGATCGATGCGGACGGCATCGTCCACGTGGTGGCCGAGGAGGAGGCCACCGGCAACCGCCGCGAGCTCGCCATCCAGACCGCCGTGGCCCGGGCCGCCGAGGCCGAGGAAGCCGAGTAGGGCACGCCGTGGACGCTTTTCTCCGGACCCGCGTCGAGATCGAGACGCTGCACGGGCTCCTGCCCGATCTCGACTACTACCGGATCCTCCGCATCGCGCCCGACACACCCCAACGCGACGTGGAGGCGGCGTTCCGCAGCGCCGTCCGGACCCTCCATCCGGATCGGTACGCGCGGGTGGGGGACGAGGCGTTCCGAGCCCGGGTGAACGACATCTTCCGGTTCGTGAACGAGGCCTGGCGCACCCTCAAGGACCCCGACGCCCGTGCCCGCTACGACGCCGAGCGGGCCGCCGGGGCCCACCGCATGAGCGCCCAGGCCCAGGCCCAGGCTGCCCAGGACGCCGCCGCCGCCGTGAGCCTGGAGCACGCCGCCCGCACGCCGGCCGGGGAGAAGCGCTGGAGGATGGCCCTCAAGTGCTGGGAGGACAAGGACTACCGCGGCTGCCGGATCCAGGTCCACTTCGCGCTCCAGGCCGAGCCCGACAACCCGGTGTTCCAGGAGTGGCTCCAGAAGGCCACGCAGGCCGCCACCGAGGACGCCCGCCTCCACGACAACCCGTTCATGATCCGGTAGCGCCCCGGGGCCGTGCTACCCGGTGACCTCCCCGTGGAAGGTCCACCGGCCCCGGGGGTAGCCGTCGCGGGCCTCGCGCCACCAGCGCTCCCAGGCCGTCCTGTGGTGGACCTGGACCCGCCAGGCGCCCTCCACGTCGAACGGCAGGCGCTTGCCAGTGGTGATGACCAGCTCGTCGTAGGCCCGCCGCCGGACGGCGGGCTCGTCGTGGGCCAGGCGCTCCACGAGCACCCCCGGGTCGAGCACGCGACCCTCGCGGTACCGCAAGCCCATGGTCATCGCCCCCTTGTGATCGTCCCACCAGTGCTTCCAGCAGCGGTGCAGGTCCGGCGCGTCCGGGGGGCCCTCGGCGTGGCCGGTGAGGAACTCGAGCGCCGCGTTGGCCACCGTCACCACCCTCGGCTCGGGCCGGGCGGTGCCGTCCACGAGGAACTCCACCGCCCGCAGGTCGCCGAGGAACCCGAGGCCCAGGAGCGCGCCGCAGGCGAGCGCCTCCTCCCGGCCCGCCGCAGCCTTGAGCAGCAGAAGGTAGGTCGGATCCCCGTATCGCCCGACGATCTCCCCGGGCGAGCCGCCGCGGGTGACGTCTCCGCGGGCGAGGGCCTGGGCGTGGTGGTCCAGCCCCCGCCGGTCGCCGAGGAGCAGGAGGGCCACGGCCGCCTCCTCGGCCATCTCCGGGACCTCGAGCGACACGAGGAGATCCTCCCGCGCCTCGACCGCCCCGATCCGGCCGAGCGCCACGGCGGCCTCTCGCCGGACGACCTCCGGGGCGTCCCCTCGGACCAGCGATCGCAGGGACGGCACCGCCTCGGCCTCCCGGCGCCAGCCGAGGACCTCCACGGCCCGGGCCACGATCTCCGGATCGCCGGCGGCCTGGACGATCTCGACCAGGCCCGAGGCGAGGGCCGCGTTGGGGGAGCGGGCCAGCGCGGCCTTGAGCGCGTTGCCCGGTGGCCCGGCGACGAATCGCTGCCCGAGGTGCTCGAGCAGGACCACGGCCGCCTCGTGGGATCGGTGGTGCGCCAGGAGATCGACCCCGGCCACGTACTCCGGAAGGCGCGGATCCGCGCCTCGCAGCGTCGCGACCCGGAGGACCTCCCAGGCCCGCTCCAGGAACCCGGCCAGCCTCGCCACCACGGACTTGTCGGCGCCGCCCACGACGGCCTGGAGGGTGCCGAGCCGGCGCTCTGGCAGGTCGGCGTCCGCGCGCGTGAGCGGCGCCCGCTGCCGGAGCGCGTCGGACCGGCGCCGGGCGTGCTCGGTGGCGCGCTCCAGGACCCATTCCAGGCTCGCCGAGGGCTCGCCCAGGGCCATGTCCGCGTCCGTCACGCCGGAGGCGAGGTCCGCCGCCCGGAACAGCTCGCGGGCCCGGACCAGCGCGTCGGCGTCGCCCAGGCGTC
>JBFYZZ010000335.1:0-19317 GCA_041309225.1 Deltaproteobacteria bacterium
GTCTTGTGGCCCCCACGCGGACAGTACCCCGGGAGTTGATCGCATCCCTTCGAGTTCTGGCCGCGTGCCGATGCACGGCCAGGATGGATCAGGGGATCAGGAGTTCATCCCCCACCGTGAGCCCGGTCCCGCGGCTCACCCTCCCGGGGTTGGCGGCGCGGATGCGCTCCCATGACGAGGCGTCGCCGTAGTACCGGGCGGCGATCCGATAGAGGGTGTCGCCCTCCGCAACCACATGGTGCCGGGGACCCGCCGGGGCCGCGGGGGGAGCCGCGGTCGCGGCAAGGAGCGTGGCCTGGACGGCCGCCTGGGCAGGCAGGACGACGGGGTGGGCGCTCGCCACCGACGGCCCCGCCTCGCCGGCCCCGGCGCCGACACCCGTCCATAGGAAGGCGAGCAGCACGATGCTCACACCGGCCAGGATCGCGGTGGAGACGGACCAGACGTTGACCCTCGACTTGAGCACCTTGCGGTCGCGCAGCAGGCGCGTGTTCTCGATGCGGAGACGCCGGGTCTCGTCCCGCAGGGCACGCATCTCGTTCTGGTGGGCAGCCGCCCGGGCGACCTGGCCGTCCGGGGTGGCCCGGTCCAGGTTCGACTCGACCTCGGCCTGCAGGGAGGGCGGGACCTGCTGGCCGGACTCACGCGCCGCGTCGAGGTGGGCCAGGGCCTCGCACCAGCGGGTCTGGGCCACCAGGACCTTGGCGAGCAGGAGGTGCGCGGCGCCGTCGTCCGGATCCAGGCAGAGGAGCATCCGGATCCGGTCGTGCGCGGGGCCGAGCAGGCCCTGGCGGGCCAGGTCGACCGCCTCGTCGTACAGGGCGTGGCCCACGTCGAGGCCGGCGCCGTCGAGCACGCGCGAGATCCGGTCGAGGACGCCGGTGGGGGGATCGAGGGACTTCGTCTCGGCCACGGAGGAGGGCGTCATGGCGGATCCGGGGCGGGATGGGAAGGGGAAGTCCTGGGAGGGGCTTCGCGGGGGGGGGGCGGGCTCCACTTTATCACGTCTTGTCTTGTCAAGAGTCATACATGATAGAAATTTTCAGTGCCGCGAAGTCCACCGGCTCCCGCCCGACGCCCGGGCTACGCTGTCCCCCGAAAAAGAGGTGGTTCCGGATGTGGAAGCGGGACGAGGTCGTGACCCCCGACGACTGGCTGCCCCGCGGCGAGGCGGTGGCCGGCGCGGGGCGCGACGTCCCCCTCGAGATCTGGCAGGGCATCGTGGGCGAGCGGGCGAGGATCCACGTGTTCCACCGGGGAACCCACCGGGATCTGGGCCGGTGGGAGCGCGCGGAGGGCCCGGCGCACCCCTGCCGGGTCGTCCCGCCGTGCGACCGCTGCTCGCCCTGCGGCGGCTGCCCCCTCATGCACCTGGACGCGGCCGGCCAGGGCCGCGTGCGGCGCTACCTCGTCCGGCGGGCGCTCGAGGCGGTGGGCCTGGGCGCCTGGGAGCCCGCCGCCCTCGTGCCCTCGCCCGACGGGGACCAGGCCTTCCGGCACCTCGTCAAGCTGGTGGCCGGCCGGTCGGACCAGGACCGGATCCGCCTGGGAGCCCTGGGCCGGAACTCGCGGGACGTCATCCCGATCCCCACCTGCCTCGTAGCCACACCCGGCCTGCGCCGGGCCATGACGTCCTTCGCGCACCACGTGATCGCGCTCGACGTCCGCCCGTGGTCGCCCCACGGGCGCGACGGCCTCCTCCGGTACGTCGTGCTGAGGCAGAGCCGCTCGACCGGCGAGATCCTGGCCACGCTCGTGGCCGCCCGGCGCGCGTCGGTGCTGGGGACCCTCGCCGAGGCGGTGGCGATGGAGCTCGCCGAACTCGTCGGCGTCCACCTGCACCTCAACGACGACCCGGGAAACGCCATCTTCGACTCGGGAGACGTCGAGCTCACCGGTACCCGGCACCTTCTCGGACGCGACGCCGTCGAGGAGCGGGTGGCGGGTCTGAGGATCGCGGTGGGTCCCGGGGACTTCTTCCAGACCAACCCCTCCGTGGCCGAGCGCATCTACAGCGACGTGGAGGCCTGCCTGCCGCCGGATCGCCCGGTCCTCGACCTCTACTGCGGCCTGGGCGCCCTGACCCTGTGCGCCGCCCGCCGCACGGGCTGGGCGCTGGGCGTGGAGGAGCGAGGGCCCTCGGTCTCGAGGGCCCGGGCCAACGCCTCGCTGAACGGCCTCGACGCCGAGTTCGTCACGGGTCGGGTGGCCGAGGTCCTGCCCGGGCTCAACCGCCGCCTCGCGGGCACCGCACCCACCGTCGTCGTCAACCCCGCACGGCGAGGCCTCGAGCCGGGGGTGGGGGAGGCCGTCCGGGCGCTCGGTCCGGGTCGCCTCGTGTACGTGTCGTGCAACCCGGTGGCCCTGGCGAGGGACCTCGCGGCCTTCGCATCCGCGGGCTTCCGACCCGTCTCGCTCGTCCCTTACGACATGTTCCCGCACACGGCCCACGTGGAGGTCGTGGCCGTGCTCGACGGGCCGGCGACCGGCCCGCCGCGACCGGCGCCGCGCCGCCGGAGGGTGGGTGCCCGGCGCTCAGGCCCTGAGGACCTTCCGGAATAGCGTCGCCGTGAAGTCGTGACCCTCGAAGAAGGCGATCCGGACGTCGCTCGCGGCGTGCTCCACCTCGAGGCGTGCCACCGTTGGCGTGCCGATGCCGTCGGCCACCGCTCGAACGCGCCGACGCCGCGGGTCGAGCGGCTCGATGCCCACACGGGTGGACAGGGGCAGCGACATGGGGGGGAGGCGAGGGGTGAAGGCGCAGATGGGGGTCACGTGCAGGCTGGGGACCAGCGCGTGACAGGCGGGTCCGCCTGCCGACATGGAGTACGCGGTGGATCCGAGGGCGGTCGCGACGACGAGCCCGTCGCAGACGAAACGCTCGACGACGGCCTCGCCGTCGATGAACAGGCGCAGGTGGCAGGACTGGCTGGTGGTCCGCTCCACGTACACGTCGTTCAGCGCCGTGGCCGTGGCGGTGCGCGGCGTCTCCTCGCCCTCGCCCAGGAGGTGCGCGGAGAGCCGGAGGCGGGGCAGCGTGTGGACGCGCCAGAGGCCCCCGGCGAGGCGGGCAGCCACGTCCTCCACGGCGCCCACGTCGTTCATGAGGAAGCCAACCCGGCCGCAGTTGAGGCCCAGGAAGACGGGGTGGGCCCCCACGTCGCGGATGGTGCGGAGCATCATGCCATCGCCGCCGAGGACGAGGCACAGGTCGGAGGGGAGCGTGGATGGATCCACCAGGCGCTCGAGGCGCCGGGCGAGCTCCACGGCCCGCGGGTTCTGGGGATCCACGCGCATCACGGCGGTCGCGCTCCCGGATCTCCGCCATAGCGCGCACCCACCGGCGGATCCACGGACCGGCGCCCTTGACGACGGGAGCCCGGGACAGCATGGAGGAGCCCTGCCGCCCCTCGCCGGAGGCCGCATGCCCGACCCGACCCGGTCCGAAACCCTGGAAGAGCGCCTCGTCGGCCTCCACCGGGCGGGAGCCAGCGGCGCCCTGACGGTCCGGGACGGACAGCGGATCCGGACCTTCTTCCTCAGGGATGGGCGCCTCGTGCAGACCGCCTCGAACCTGAAGAAGGAGGCCGGGGAGGCGGTGGTGGCCCGGATCCCGGGCCTCGCCCCGGCCGCGCTCCCCCAGGCCCAGGCGGGCGTCCGCCTGGCGGGCGCGCTGGGTGCCGGGAGCGCCCTCGTCGAGTGGGAGAGCGGCCGGGCCCCGAGCCGCGAGCAACCCGTGGACCTGCTCCGGGCCCTGGCCGACGCCCTTGCGTGGGGGCTCGACGCCGCCGACATCCGGCGTCGGCTCGTCACCCGGGTGGGACCCGGGGCGCCCCGGGCGGTCGCCGAGGCCGCGCCACCCGGGGACCACCTCCCGGTCCCGCCGGAGCTCGACGCGTGGATCCAGACCCTCGACGGCCGCCGCCCGCTGTCGGAGGCTCTCGAGTTCGGGCCCCCGGACGCAGCCCAGGGCGTCCGCACCCTCTACTTCGCCGCGCTGCTCGGGATCGTGGAGTTCCCGTCCCCCGAGGGGACCGAGGTCCGCGCCGAGGGGGTGGCGGGATCGGAGGCGGGGGTGGACGAGCGCCTGACCCGCGTCATCGCCCACGGGATCCCACGGCCTGAGCCCGTGGGGTCCAGCGCGTCCGATGCCTCCGAGGCCGCCGTCCGGGCCGAGATCCAGCGCATCGAGGCCGCCACGACCCACCATGACGTGCTGGGCGTGCCGTGGGACAGCAGCTCGGAGGACATCCAGAAGGCGTTCTTCGCCATCGCCCGCTTCCTGCACCCCGACCGCATGACGACCGCGGATCTGGACCTCCTCGGGCGTGCCTCCACGGCGTTCGGCCGGGCCCGCGAGGCATGGGAGTGCTTCCGCGACGCCGGTACGCGCCAGGCCTATCTCGACCGCGTGGTGCACGGCCTGCGGAGCGAAGACGAGCTCATCCAGGAGAAGGTCCAGGAGATCCTCTCCATGGAGGCCCTCTTCCGGCGGGGCATGACGTTCTTCCACGCCGGCCAGATCGTGAAGGCCCGACCCTGCTTCGAGGAGGTGGCGCAGCGGGTACCCGAGCAGGCGGAGTTCCGTGTCTACCTGGGGTATACGCTCTGGAGGCTGGAACGGGGCCGCAACCCCGCGGAGGCCGCGCGTGGCCGGCGCATGCTCGAGGAGGCCCTCCAGGCGGGGGGCCGGGACGATGCGTTCGTGCTGCTCGGTCGCGTCTGCCGCGAGGAGGGCGACGTGGAGGGCGCCGCCCGCGCCTGGGCCCGGGCCCTCGCGTCGAACCCGCAGAACCGCGAGGCCTTGAGGGAGGTGGAGCGGGTGCGCCAGGCGCAGGAGACGCGCGCCGGCCCGGGCGACTTGAAGGGCCTCCTGTCCCGCTTCCTCGGTGGCCGGAAGCCCTAGGCGGCACGTCCAGCGGATCCTACCGCACCACCATGCCGGCCTCGGCCAGGATGCCGTCCAGGTGGTCGATGACCTGGCGGACGTAGGTCCGCTTCTCCTTGTACCCGCCCGGGTAGAAGGAGCGCTTGAAGCCGTAGATGAGCAGATCGCGGACCTGGTTCGGCGTGAGGCCGAGCCCCTCGATCGCCCGCTCGTACTCCCGGCACACCGTAGTGTGGGAGATGAGCCGGTTGTCCGTGCACAGCGTCACCGACAGGCGGGCGTCGAGCATCCGCCGGATGCGGTGCCCGGCCACGCTGCCGATGGACGGGTTGGTCTGGAGGTTGGAGGTGATGCACACCTCCAGGGTGATGCGACGATCGGCGATGTACTGGGCCAGCTCGGCCACGTAGCGGTCCGGGTCCTCCACCGAGGCCGAGGTGATGAGGTCCGCGTCGAAGAGGTGGTACCCGTGGCCGAGGCGGTCGGCGTGCAGGGCGGTGATGGCCTGGAAGATGCTCTCCGGGCCGTAGGCCTCGCCCGCGTGCACCGTCCGCTTCAGGAAGTGCTCGTGGGCGTAGCGATAGGCCTCGACGTGATCGATGGCGGGGTAGCCGTGCTCGTGCCCCGCGAGGTCGAACCCGACGACGGGCAGCCCGTATCGGTCCCGGACCCGGACCGCCGCCTGGGCCAGCTGGAGGCTCGCGATGCCGGAGCACCGCTTGCGCTCCAGGTCGGGCAGAACACGGGTGAGATGCTCGTAGTACCAGGAGAACTGCGGGGTGAACATCCGCAGGGCACACACGATGATGCCGAACTGGAAGCGGGGTTCGCGGCCAGCGGCCACCCCGGGCGTGGCGTTCTGCTCCCGAGCGGCTCGCTCGAGGCCCCGGTGGACGGCCCGGAGCACGTCGTCCACGTCCTGCCGGACGTTGACGTGGAGCTGGGGGGCGAGGCGGACCTCCACGTATCGGACGCCCTCGTCGATGTTGTCCCGGGCCAACTCCCAGGCCGCACGCTCCAGGGCTTCGGGATCCTGCAGCACCGCCGTGGTGCAGGCGAAGCCCGCCAGGTACTCCTCCAGGCTGCCGTACGACGGCTTGAAGAGGAGGTCGTTCAGCCCCTCGGGGGTGTCCGAGGGGAGGGCCACCCCCCGGCTCCGGGCGAGGTCCAGGAGCGTCTCCAGGCGCAGCGAACCGTCGAGATGGACGTGCAGGTCGGTCTTCGGGAGGGCCCGGAGCAGCTCTGGGGAGAACATGCGGCCACGCTAACACAGCACTCGCCGGGGGGGGCTTGATCCCCTTTGGCATCTTCGCTATACGTCCGCCGACCCAGCACCGGAGGATGCCATGATCGACCTGCCGCAGGAGATGCGCGATCTCCTCGTGGAGCAGCTGGACGAGTACCTCGAGGGCGCAGCGGGCTCCCTCGAACCCGAGAGCCTCGCCCAGGAGATCGTGGACCGCATCCAGGCGGCCGGGGACGAGTGCGAGGTCGAGGCCGCGGAGGACATCCTCGCCGCGCTCGAGACCTCCGGGGATCTCGACGCCTCGCTGTCGGAGCTGCTCACCGAGCAGCTCGAGCAGGAGGACCTCGAGGACCTCACCGGCGAGGATCTCGTCGCGATGGTCGAGAAGGTGTGCGAGATCGAGTGGGCGGACGAGGACGCCGAGGCCTACGGCGTGGAGGAGCTGGACGACGAGCTCGACTTCGACGGCGAGGGTATCGAGGACATGGAGGAGGAGTACTGACGGGTGCCCGCGGGCGGCCCCGTGGAGGCGTGACCATGCAGTTCCCGAAGAATTCCTGTGGCGAGGATCTCGTCCAGCTGGTCCAGCGCGGCGACATCGAAGTTCTGGACGCCATCACGCGGTGCTTCGGAGATCGACTCCTCGCCATCGGGCGGCGGACCTGCCGGGACGACGAGGAGGCCAGGGACGCCGTCCAGGACGCCCTCCTCTCCGCCGGCACGCACCTCCTGGCCTTCCGGGGCGAGGGCTCCGTGGAGGGCTGGCTCGCCCGCATGGTCCAGAACGCCTGCTTCCGGATGCGCCGTGGCCGCAAGAACGACCCGTCGCTCCACCGCACCGATATGGAGCTCCGGGCGCACGGGGATGATCCCGAGCAGGTCTCGTCGCGGAGCGAGGAGGCCCGGGCGCTCGGCCGCGCCCTGCTCTCCCTCACCCCGATGGACCGGGCCATCCTGCTCCTGGCCGAGGGGGAGGGCTGGACCGGGCCCGAGATCGCCGAGCGCATGGGGCTCACGCCCGGCGCCGTCCGGACGCGCCTGACGCGCATGCGCGGGCGGCTCCGGGAGGAGCTGCAGCAGGTCGGCTGACGGGGGGTCCGCGGGGGCCCGCGCCCCGCGCTACTCGACGATCACGCCCTGGCAGGAGAACGACAGGCGCTGGGGGGACTCGGCGCCACAGGCCCGGTAGCGGACCAGGTGCACGAAGAACGGGAGCCGGCCGGCCTGGTCGTAGCGGTGGCTGAACACCCACTGGAGCTTGCCGTCCTTGACCTCGACGGCCTTGCCCTTCACGCTGGGCTCCCAGTCCACCCACTGGTCCATGGTGTAGGTGCAGCCGGGCTTGGGGGTCTGATCCTCGGGCCCCACGTACCGGAAGTACACGGTGTCCCCGACGCGCCAGCGATAGCGGGTGTCGCCCGGGTTGAACCACGCGTCGGGCTTGTCGACCGCGATGAGGTTCTTGTCGTCCGTGCAGTGCTCGAGGACGTACTCCTTCTTCGTCTCGCCGAAGTAGGCGCTGCCGAGCACGTTCTCCAGCTCCCGGACCTGCCCGAGGTTGATGGTCTCGTAGCGGTCGAGGAGGAGGATCTGGCACTCCCGACGCCGGATCTTCACGTACACGATGCCCCGGAGCTGGTTGTTCGGATGGTTGAACACCATCCGCATGTCGTCGAGCTCCTTCTTGGGCAGCTTCTTGATCTCGGCGTCGACGGCCTTCTTGGCCTCCTCGGCCTTCGCGAGCGTGACCCCGGTGAGGTCGACCACCTTCTGGGGATCGCAGCCCAGGTCGTTGGCCCAGAGCGACTTGCAGTAGGCCACGGGGTCGGGGTTGTCCTCCTTGCAGAAGAGCTTCTCCTCCCCCTCGAGCTTCTCGCAGGTGTACGTGTAGAAGTCGGTCGGATGCCGGGTGTTGTAGCGGACCTTCGTCTTTCCACCTTCGGAGAAGAAGGTCGCCCGCGCGAGCGGATCCTCGGAGAACTTGCCGGGGGCGTCCTTGTTCAGGTGGATGAAGGTGCGCCCGACCAGGTTGTCGAGGGTGAGCTCACACGTAGACGCCGCCTCCCCGGTCGGGGGCGGCGGCGCCTGCGTCTGTCCACCACACCCGGCCAGCACGGAGATCAACAGGGACGGGATCCACAACCTCATCGGAACCTCCTTGCCGGGGTGGGCCTCGGCGGCCCTATGGTACTACGGAACCTGCTCCGTGTGAGTCGCCTGCTCGGCGGTCTCGGTGGCGGTCTGGATGTCCGTCACGGCGAACTGGATGTGGGTCCAGCCGGCCTCGTTGACGGCGAAGATCGCCTTGCGCACGAGCATGAAGTCGGTACCGCGGTCGGCCTGGATGAGCACGTTCCCACGGTACGGTTCGTTCGGATCCAGACGGTACATCTTCTGCTCGCGCTCGCGGACGCCGGTGAGCTTCTCGGCGAGCGGCGGGATGCCGGGCTCGTCCTCGTCGAGGTCGTCGGCCGTGGTGATGACCTTGCCCTCGAAGAGGACCTGGTTGGCCATCAGCGTGACGACGGGCCCGCGTTCGGAGAGGAGCGCGGCCTTCTCGGCATCGGGGAGCTTCATGTTCTTCTGGATGAACATGAGCTCGCCGGAGGCCGAGAAGGACTGGAGCAGGAAGATGACGATGACGGTGAAGGTGTCGATCATCGGCGTGAGGTTGAGGTCTGCGAAGAGACCCTTCTTCCCACCGCCGAAGGGGCCCGAGCGCAACCGCCCGATGGGCGGGAACGCGGGCCGACGCTTGGGGACGTTGATGGGCATGGAGTCCTCCGCCTACCCCGGTGCGCCAGCGCCAGCGCCGACGCCGGGGCCCTCGATGCCGGCCCGCATGCTGGCCGGCCCGCCACCGAGCAGGGTCTTGTCGTACCCGTACTGGCGGGAGACATCGAGCGCCTTGACCATGAACTGGTAATCGACGCCGTCGTCGGTGACGATCACGACCTGGGTCTCCTCCGGGTAGGCCTCGCGGTCGGCCGCGAAGTCCTGCTTGAGGGTTTCCCAGTCGTAGTCCTCGCCCACCTTGTTGTAGTTCTTGCCCTGCTCGATGTTCCGGCCCATCCACAGCCCGTCGGAGCGGACGTGGACGGTGAGCGGAGGCACCGGAGGCGTGTCCTGTTCGACCGGTTCGGCGTTCGGGTCGCTGATGGCCTGATCCACCTGCAGGCTGCTCAGCTGCGTCCACACGGCGGTGACCATGAGGAACGTGATGCAGACCGTGAGCAGGTCGATGAACGGGACCAGGTTGATGTTGTGGACGAGGTTTCGTCCACGCCCGCCGCCGCCACCACCAGGGAGGCTGACGCCCATGGGTGACTCCTTGGACTACCCGGCCTCGGCCATCTCGGCGAGCTTCTTGGCCTGGTCGCGGAAGAGGGCCCGGTTGGCGAGCACGAGGTTCATCTCGGTCACCACGGACTCGTTGATGCCGTCGACCAGGTGCTGGGTGCGGCTCTGGAAGATGCCGAAGAAGATGAGCGGGGGGATGGCGGTGATGAGGCCGAAGGCGGTGCAGTTCATGGCCTCGGCGATGCCGGCGGCCAGAATCGTGGCCTTCTGGGAGGGATCGACGTACGCAACGGCCGCGAAGCACTTGATCAGGCCGGTGATGGTGCCGAGGAGGCCGATGAGCATGGCCACGTTCGAGAGCACGGCCAGGAAGCCGGTGCGGGCCTCGATGTGGGGCACTTCGTGCAGGGAGGCCTGGTCGAGGGCGGCCTGGACCTCGAGGTCGGGGCGGTGGACCTTGAGCAGGCCGGCCTTGAGGATGCGGGAGAGGGGGCCCTGCCGCTGGGCACCGAGGAACCGGATGGCGCCGTGGAGGTCGCCCTTCATGATGAAGTTGTTCATCCCGCCGAGCAGGACGTCCTTGTTCTCGCGGATCTTGATGTAGAGCGTGTAGAGGCGCTCGAAGGTGATGATCCACGTGAAGATGTTCACAGCGAGGATCGGCCACATCCAGAAGCCGCCGCCGTGGAAAGCCTTGACGATGCCGTCGATCATGGGAACTCCTGCCGGGTCGTGCGCCCGGGCGTCCCAAGGGGACCGGTGAAGGTGGATCCGCTTCTCCATCCCCACAGCCCGGGCTGCGGTGGGGATTCGGGAACGTGACCGGCGACCGCGAGCGGGACGACCGCCGGAGAGGATGGAAAGGCTCGGCGATGCCGGAGGAAGAACCCCTCCGGGAAGCACCGTACCGACTAGCATGCACCCCAGGGGGTGTCAACGAAGGGAACGTGCGGGTGCCGGGGGTGGCCCCGCCGGGAGCGCGCGGATCGGGAGGTCGAGAGGATCGCCCTGCCATCGCGATCTCGTTGGATGCCCCGATCCGGGCGCGGTCTCGGGGGCATGTAAAAAGATGGTTAGAGGGGAAGACCACCCTCCGCCCGGACGCGGTCGGCCCGGAGCACCTCCATGAACGGACTCGGACTCGTCGTCGTCGCGTTCCTGGTCCTCGCGCTCGCCTACCGCCTCTATGGGGCGTTCCTCGCAGCCCGCCTCTTCGCCCTCAAGGCCGACGCCGTCACGCCTGCCGTGGCGCACGAGGACGGCAAGAACTACCACGTCACGAACCGGTACGTGGTCTTCGGCCACCACTTCGCCGCCATCGCGGGCGCCGGCCCGCTGGTGGGCCCCGTGCTCGCGGCGCAGTTCGGGTTCCTGCCCGGCCTCCTGTGGCTCCTGGTGGGCGCCGTGCTGGCCGGCGGGGTCCACGACTTCGTCATCCTGGTGGCCTCGATCCGGTCGGACGGCGGATCGCTCGCCGACATCGCCCGCGAGAACCTCTCGCGCCTCTCGGGCGGGGTCACCATGGTCGCCATCCTCTTCATCGTGGTCACCGCGCTCGCCGGCCTCGCCCTGGTCGTGGTGAACGCGCTCGCCGAGAGCGCCTGGGGCACCTTCACGATCCTGCTCACCATCCCCATCGCCATGCTGGTGGGTCTCTACATGGAGGTCTGGCGCAAGGGGCGGGTCGGCGAGGCCTCCGCCATCGGTGTCGTCCTGGTGCTGCTGGCTGTCGTCGTGGGGGCGTGGGTCCACGGGTCGCCGGTCCTCGCGCCCTGGCTCACGTTCACCAAGCCGCAACTCTCCATCGCGGTGGCCGCATACGGATTCCTGGCCTCGGTCCTTCCGATCTGGCTGCTGCTGGCGCCCAGGGACTACCTCTCCTCCTACATGAAGATCGGCACGATCGGGCTCCTGGCCCTGGGGATCGTGATCGTGAACCCCGAGCTGAGGATGCCGGCCGTCACCCAGTACGTGGCGGGGGGTGGCCCGATCATTCCGGGGAAGGTCTGGCCCTTCGTCTGCATCACCGTGGCCTGCGGCGCCATCTCCGGCTGGCACTCGCTCATCTCCTCGGGCACCACCCCGAAGATGATCCCGCGCGAGACCGACGCCCTCTTCGTCGGCTACGGCGCCATGCTGATGGAGTCGTTCGTGGCGGTCATGGCGCTGGTGGCCGCCACCGTGCTCCTGCCGGCCGACTACCTGGCCATCAACGTCAATCCCGACCGGTGGGAGGCCCTCGGGATCGTCCCGGTGGAGCTCGAGCACTTCTCGCAGCTGGTCAACGAGGACCTCGCGGGCCGCACCGGCGGGGCGGTCACGCTCGCCGTGGGCATGGCCCACATCTTCTCGAAGCTGCCCGGGATGGGCCACCTCATCGCGTACTGGTACCACTACGCGATCATGTTCGAGGCCCTCTTCATCCTCACCACGGTGGACGCCGGCACCCGGATCGGGCGCTACCTCATCCAGGAGGTGGCGGGGAAGGTGGTGCCCCGGTGGGGCGACATCAACCACTGGCCGGCGGTCGTGGTCACGAGCGCCCTCATCTCGCTCGCCTGGGGGTACCTGCTCTACCAGAACGACGTCACGAGCATCTGGCCCATGTTCGGGGTGGCCAACCAGCTGCTGGCCACGCTCGCCCTGGTGGTGGGGACCGGGTACATCGCCCGGCACGCCGCGAAACGGCCGTGGATCCTCGTCACGGCGCTCCCGGCCGCCTTCATGGCGGCCACCACGCTCGTGGCCGGGTGGTCGAACGTGGTCGACAACTTCCTGCCCCGGGGCCGGGCGGGCGACGTGAACGGCTACGTCAACGCCGGCCTGACGGCGATCATGATGGCCTGCGTGGCGGTGGTCCTGGTGGACGGCGTGTTCCGCATCACCCGGACGCTGAAGGCGCGTTGGACCTGACGAGGCGGATCCGGTCCACGCGCCGGCCGTCGATCGCCTCCACCCGCAGGATCCACCCGGGGAGGCGCACCTCGTCCCCGGGGACGGGAAGGCGGCCGAGACGGGCCAGCAGGAACCCGCCGAGCGTGTCGAAGTCGCCGTCCTCGATCCTCAGGCCGAAGCGCTCGTTGGCGTCGTGCACCAGGACCATCCCCCCCAGGATCGCGCTCCCGTCCGGGAGGATCTCGACGTGGTCCCGCGACTCCTCCGCCTCGTCGGCGACGGGGCCGACCAGCCGCTCCACGAGGTCGTGGAGGGTCACGAGGCCCGCGGTGCCGCCGTACTCGTCCACGAGCACGGCCATGTGGTCACGCGCGGCGCGCATGCGCGTCAGGAGGGCGTCGGTGGGGATGGACTCGGGGACGAGGAGGGCGGGCTTGAGCACGCCCCGCAGGTCCAGGGCGTTCCCCTGCCGGGAGGCGGCCACGAGGTCGGCGATGTGCACGGTGCCCACGATCTCGTCGAGATCACCGTGGAACACCGGCATGCGGGTGTGGTGCCCGTGTACCGCCACCTCGAGCGCGGCCTCGGGCGCGGCGTTCACGGCCACGGCCGTCATCTCGTTGCGGGGCACCATCACCTGGCGAGCGGAGAAGTCGTCGAAGGCGAAGGCCCGCTCCACGATCTCCTCGGCCTCCTCGCCCAGGATCCCAGCCTCCCGGCTCGCGCTCACGAGCAGCTTCAACTCCTCTACCGAGTGCACCTGATCCGCCCCGGTAGCCCGCTTCAGGCCGAAGAGGCTGAGGACGAGGTTGCCCGCGCCGTTCAGGACGAAGATGGCCGGCCGGAGGAGGATGGTGAGGAGTTCGAGCGGTCGGGCGACCGCGAGCGCGCACTCCTCGGTGCGCTGGAGGGCGAGGTTCTTGGGGGCGAGCTCTCCCAGGACGATGTGGAGCATCGTCACCACGGCGAACGCGACAGCGGTGGCCAGCCCATGAGCGCTCACCTCACCCCAGCGATCCGGGAGGAACGCCAGGAGTGGACGGATGAGACGGGCCACCGCGGGCTCGCCGATCCAGCCGAGGGCCAGCGAGGTCATGGTGATGCCGAGCTGGGTGGCCGAGAGGAAGGTGTTGAGGTCCCTCACCATGCGCTGGGCGGCCCGAGCGTTGGGCCGGCCCTCGGCCACGAGCTGGGCGACCCGGGACCGTCGCACGGCCACGAGCGCGAACTCGGCCACAACGAAGTAGGCGTTCGCGAGGACGATGGCGAGGACGGCCAGCAGGCGCCCGGCCACGCCGATGGGGGTGATTTCATCCATGGACGCCCCCCAAATAGCGCCCCGGCGGCCGCGGTGCAGGCCCGCCCGGACGGGCCCGCGCCGCCCGGCGGGTTACGCCGTCCTCGATCCGGACGCGCCCGTACGCCCCGTGCGCACCGGACGCGGTCATGGACCCCCGAGCCCCCGATCCCACTCTGCCGCTGCCCCCTGGGGAGGGGAGGCCGCACCCGGGACCGGCCCGGCGGATCCTCGGCTGGGGGGGCGCCGTCGTGCCGCTTGCGGCCCTCCTGGCCGCCACCGCCGCGGCCCGCCTCGACCTCTCCCCCCCGGCCCCCCTCGCGGCGGTGGTGCTCGTGCTGCCCTGGCTGTGGGGCGGACTCGCGGGGATCTGGCTCCTCTGGGCGCTGGTGGGGCGGCGGGCCCGACCCCTGGCCCTGGGCCTCGTCACCGGCGCCTGCGGGGCCGCGCTCTACGGCCCCTCCTGGACGCCGGCCCGTGACGCCGGCGGGGAGGGGACGCTCACGGTGACGACCTGGAACGTCCACCGACTGGGCTGGTACGCCCGGCCGGCGGTGCGCGAGGCGGCCCTGGCCGAGGCGGTCGAGTGCGTGACCGGCGTGGTGGAGCGCACCGGGACCGACCTGCTCGTGCTCCAGGAGGTGGACCGCCTGAGGCTCGACGCCTTGCGCGACCGTCTTGGGTTCACCTGCGCGTTCGTCGACTACTACGCCACCGGCCGCGACGACGCGGGCGGGGTGGCGGCCTGCGCCCGCCCGCCCTGGACGCTCTCGGCCGGCCGCAGCCTGCCGCTCACCCACCCGTGGCACTACCTCTTCGCAGAGGCCCGCTCCGGATCGGTCACCCTCAACCTGCTCGCCGTGCACCTGACGCCCTGGGACATCGGAGCCGAGGACGTGGGGGGCGCCGCCACCGCCCTGGCCCGGGGGCACACCGGTCCGCTCGCCGCGCTGGCCCGGGAGGCGGAGGTCACGGCCCGGACCCAGGGTCGGGCGCTCGACCACCTGGCGCTGACCCTCCTGCGGCTCCGGGATCCCACGGTGGTGGCCGGGGACTTCAACGCCCCGCCCGACGCGGCCGTCCACGCTGCCCTCCGGGCCCACCTCGCCGACGCCTGGGCCCTGGCCGGACGCGGGTACGGCGCCACCCGCCGGGTCGGGGGATTCTTCCCCTTGAGGGTGGACTACGTCTACCTGACCCGACCCCCGCTCGGGGTCCTCGACGTCACGGTCCCGCCCGTCACCTGCTCGGACCACCGGCCGGTCGTGGCGGTGATCGGACACCCCGGCCCCCCGTCCGCGCAACACTCCGGCCGCGAGGCGTATCCTCACGTCGGACGCAGGAGCGCACCCGACCTCCTCAGGACGGGCGGTCGAGCGGTGCGCTGGAGGTTCCCATGTCCGGTGGCACGGTGAAGATCACGAAGGACAACTTCGAACAGGAGGTCATGAAGGCCGAACAGCCCGTGGTGGTGGACTTCTGGGCGCCCTGGTGCGGGCCCTGCAAGGCCATCGGCCCCATCCTCGAGGACCTCTCGACGACCTACGCGGGCAAGGTGCGCGTGGCCAAGGTCAACGTGGACGAGGAGCCGGAGCTCGCCGACGTCTTCAAGGTCCGGGGCATCCCCACCCTCGCGGTGCTGGTCGGAGGCCGCCTGCTCGGGCAGGTGGTGGGATTCCGCGGCCGGCCGCACATGGAGCAGCTCTTCCAGGAGCTCTCCCGCGTGGGCGAGGCGCCTCCGCAGGCCGAAGCCTGATCAGGGCACCCAGATGCTGACCTGGAGCGAGCCGCCCACGAGCAGCTCGAACTCCTCCTCGATGAGGCCGATGCCCACGGCCGGCACGACGTAGAGGCCGCAGCCGAACCGCTCCTCGGCCTCGACACCCAGGCGGGCCAGGCCCATGACGCCGACGTTCGTGGGGCTGAAGTCCGTCTCTGCCGCGAGGTCGAGGCTCACGCCCGGGTCGAACACCCCCACGAAGGAGCCCGGCGCGGGACGCTCCATGCCCTGGAAGTACGCGTTGGCGCCGAGGAGGAGCATGTCCGACTCGCTCGCGATGCCCCCGATGAACTCGAGCACGTGGAACTGGACATCCACGGCCCGCATCCGCACGTCGAGGGACGGCAGGTCGTGGAAGGGGAAGGTGAACCCCGGGGCTCCCCATCCCCCGACGTAGGAGAAGGTCGAGCCGCTTCGGAAGGCCCAGGTGCTCCCGACGCCCGCGTGGGCGACCTGGGGCAGGGCGAGGAGGGCGGGAACGGCCAGCAGGATCGGGGCACGGCGCATGAGACCTCCGAGGGTTGGGCGGGTCGGCCCATTCTACCGCCTCGGCCCGGCAACGCCAGCGGCCGCCGGTGCCCGGTCCCCTGGGGCGAGGTAAGGGGCCGACATGCTCGTCCTCGCGGGTCACGCCGTGCAGGCCGTGAGCGTGGGCGGTCTCGAAACCTGCGTGCAGCTCCCGGGTCTCGATCTCGCCTTCGACATCGGCCGCTGTCCCCGGTCCGCCGTCCAGCGGAGCCGGGTGCTCTTCACGCACGCGCACCTGGACCACCTGGGTGGCATCGCCATGCACGCGGCCACGCGGGCCCTGACCGGACTGGAGCCCCCGCTCTACGTCGTGCCCGCCGAGGTGGTCCCGGACCTCGAGGCCCTGCTGGCCACCTGGCGCCGCCTGGACCGGTCGCGCCTGCCCTGCCGGATCGTCCCCTTCCGCCCGGGCGACACGCTCTCCCTCGGCCGGGACCTCGAGGTGCGGGCCTACCGGTCGGACCACGTCGTGCCCAGCCTCGGCTACGCACTCTGGTCCCGGAAGCACCGCCTGAAGGCCGAGTACCGGGGCCTGCCCGGATCCGCCGTCCGGGACCTGCGCCTCGCCGGCACCGCAGTCGTAGACGAGGTCTGGACCCCCGACCTGGCGGTGCCGGGCGATACGCGCATCGACCTCCTCGACCGGGAGCCGTGGCTTTTCGAGGCCCGCCTCCTCGTGCTGGAGGCCACGTTCCTGGACGACCGCGTCACGGTGGCCCAGAGCCGGGAGAAGGGTCACGTCCATCTGGACGAGATCGCGGCGCGATGGGCCGACTTCCACAACCAGGCCATCCTGCTCGTCCACTTCTCCGCCCGGTACGCGCCGTCGGAAGTGCACGCGCTGCTCGACGCCCACCTCCCGCCCGACCTGCGGCGGCGGGTCACCCCCCTCCTGCCGCGGGTGTAGGATGCCCCCGTCCACGGTCTGTCCTCCGCTGCCGGCGCGGTACGAGCCGCGGCCCGACGAGGAGCAGGCGCTCCTGGGCAGCGGCGGCATGGCCGACGTGTTCCGCGCCCGCGACCGCCTCCTGGGCGACGACGTGGCGGTCAAGGTGGTGCGCCAGGAGGTCATGGGCACCCCCGAGTTCATGGGCCGCTTCGAGCGCGAGGTGGCGGCGTCGGCGTCGGTCGTGCACCCGCACGTGGTGCCGCTTCACGACCTGGGGGCCCTCCCGGACGGCCGCCCCTACCTGGCCCTCGCCCTCGCCGATGCGGGCAGTCTCCTCGAGCTCCGGCGCACCAACCCGCCATGGAGCCTGCTCAGGCGCCTCCTCGACGAGACGCTGGCCGCCCTGGCCTGTCTCCACGCCCGGGGCCTGCTGCACCTGGACGTCAAGCTGTCCAACGTGCTCCTGCACCGCGACGGAGCCGGTTGGCGCCGGGCGTGGCTGTCGGACCTCGGGCTGGCCAAGGCGCTCGGGGAGCGCGAGGCGTTCCAGGGGGTGCTCGCGGGCACCCTCTCCTACATGCCCCTGGAGCTGCTCCTGCGGAGGTTCTCGGAGATCGGCCCGCCGACGGACCTCTTCGCGGTGGGGGTCATGATCTACCGCCTCATGTCCGCCACCAATCCGTTCAAGGCGGGCTCCGTCCCCGCCCAGATCGACATGCGGTACCACCCGCCCACCCGCGTCCCGACACGGGCCGGGCTCATGGTCCCTCCCGGTCTCGAGGAGATCGTCGTCCACCTGCTCCAACCCGATCCCCGGGCCCGGTTCGACCTCGCCGCGGACCTGCGCACCGCGCTGGCCGCCCTGCCGCCGGTGGACGCCGGGGAGGTGGAGGGCCCCGATCCGGGCGTGGAGGGGCGGCGGGACGCTGCGCCCCCCACGGTGCTGGTCCGGGCCCGGGAGCCCGAGGAGGCGATCCGGCGCGACCCGCTCGCGGGCCCCAAGGACGTCGTCCCCACGTGGAACCGACCGCCCCACGGCCGGGTGCCCTTCCGCGCCCTCCCCGAGCCCGGGCGCGGCACGCGCGCCCGCGCCAGCCTGCCGCTCTTCTCGCTTCGGGAGGTCCCCCTGGTGGGCCGGGAGACCGAGCGCCAGCGGCTGTGGGACCTCGCACGCAGCGTCGCGGCGACCGGTCGGCCTCGGGTCGCCATCGTCCGCGGCGAGGCTGGCGTGGGCAAGACCCGCCTCGCGGCGAGCGTCACCCGGCCTCTCGAGGAGAGCGGCCACGCCGTCCCCGTCGAGGTCACATTCGGCGTGCGTCCGGGGCCGGGTGACGGCTACGCCGGTGCGGTCCGTCGCCTGCTGCGCCTGGTGGAGCGCGACCCCGAGACGATGCGGGCCCGGCTCGCGCGTTGGCTGGCCCGGGACCGGGGCGTCTCCCCCGCCGAGGTCGCCCCGGAGGCGACCCTCCTCCAGCGCTGGGCCATGCCCCAGCCCGGGGAGGAGCCCCTCCCGCCCGGCGTGTCGCGCGAGTTCCTGCTCGGCCACCTCGAGCGCTCCGCCTGGCGGGGCCTGGGTCTGCTCGTGGTGCAGGACGCCCACCTGTGCGACACCGACGACGACGGGCCCGGTCTCGCCGTCTCGGTCGTGCGCCTGGGGCTGCCGGTGCTCGTGGTCCTCACGGTGCGGTCCAACCCCGTGGAGGTCCATCCGGCCGCCGCCGCGAGCCTCGCGGCGCTGGAGGCCCTCGGTGCGGAGATCGTGGACATCGGGCGCTTCCCGCCCGCTGAGATGGCCGATCTCGTGGAGGAGATCCTCCCGCTGGAGGCGAGCATCGCGCGGGAGGTGGTGGCGCGCAGCGAGGGCAACCCGTTCTTCGCCAGGGAGCTCATCGGGCAGTGGAGCCGCGACCACCTCCTCCGCCTCGCCGAGTCGGCGGAGGGGACCGGCCCCCGGTTCGCGCTCACCGCGCCCCTCGACACGGCCCTGCCGCCCGACGTACGCACCCTGCTCTCGTCCCGCCTCGCCACCCTGCTGCGGCGGGTCCGCAACCCGGTGGCGGTCGGCCGGGCGCTCGACGTGGTGGGCGTAGCCGGATCCGGGGTCCCCTGGGCCGTCCTGGAGGAGGCCGCCGGCCCGGGCCTCGCCGACCTCGTGGAGGGACGGATCGTGCGCGAGCAGGCCGGCGCCAGCGCCCTGGATCACAACCTCCTCGAGCGCCTCCTGCGCGAGCGTGTCCGGGGACGCGCCAGGGACGACGCCCACGGGGACCTCGCCACGGCCTGGGCACGGGCCGGCACCCCGCCCCGCGCCGACCTCGAGGTGGGACGGCACGCGTTGGCCGCCGGGCGCCCGACGGAGGCGGTGGCCCCACTCGTGCGGGCTGTGGAGTGGCTCCGGGTGGCCGGGTCGGTGGCCGAGCTCCGGGCGGCGGCCCAGGCCCGGTCCCCGGCCCCCGCCGCCGCGGGTGCCGGCGAGGAGCCGCTCGCCCTGGCC
>JBFYZZ010000336.1:0-6847 GCA_041309225.1 Deltaproteobacteria bacterium
CGCCGTGGTCGCCGATCGCGGTGAGGGTGAGCGGAAAAACCTGGTTCTTCCCGGCAGGCGGCACGGTGCCGCGGAGTGTGAGGGTGAAGGATACGGTGGTGCCGGCGAGGCCGGGGCGGACGTCCACGTGGGACTCGGGATCGAGCCCGATCACGAGCCCGTGGTCGTCGCCCTCGACGCGCAGCGCCACGGCGGCGAACGTCCGGGCGTCCAGCGCCTGTCGGACACCGTCCACGATCGTGTTCCGGAACGTGGTCATGTGACCGAGCCAGGTGAACACCAGCGGGTCGTCGGCATCGCCGTCGCCGTCCGTGTCGCCGAGGGAGCCGGTGCGGACGGCGAGGTCGGTCATCTGGGCGAGGTCACCCGTCCCGAACTCCGAGATGGCGAGCAGGATCCCGTCCAGTGCTCTCGCGGCGGCCACCAGCTCGTCGGACCCGGCGTCGACGGGGCAGCCACCGGGCGACGGGTATCCGGCATCGGGATCCCGGAGATCGCTCCTCGTGGCGTACACGAGGACGGGCTGGGCGCCGTCCCGGAATCCCACGCCCCCCTGGGTGCCGCCGCCCGGGGTCGTCGGGTCGTACCCCTCGCCCGCCGTCCCGCCGAAGGGGTCGTCCGAGGATGCGACGAACGGAAGGACGTCGGACTCCTCGTCGTACACGCCGTCGCAGTCCAGGTCGTACCCGGCACCGGTGGCCGCCTGGTAGAGCGCCTCGACGTCGCCCTCGGGTCCGTCACCGCCCTGGTGGTTCGGGATGCGCGCGATCGCCGCGGTCAGGAGGTCGGCGTCGGTCGTGACCTGCTGCTGGAGGAGGAAGACGCGGTCGCCGTAGCTGGGGTCGGCGTACCCGCAACAGGCGTAGTCGTCGAAGGTCACGAGGCCGAACGCCACGCGCTCCACGGATTGGCCGAGGTCGGACGCGATGGCCCCGAACTCGGCCGCCAGGGCGTCGGGCCAGATCGCCGATCCGGTGGTGTCTCCCACGAAGGCGAGGTCCATCGACCGGATCCGAAGGTCGAACGTGATCTCCTGCTCCACGTCGCAGCCCTCGGGCACCGCCACCCACAGGCCGTCCGTCCAGGAGGAGGCGTCGAGCGGGTCGGTGCCCAACGTTCCCTCGGTGCCGTCGGACTGGCCGTCGCCGTCGGAGTCGGGATCCTCACAGTCGGGGCTGCCGGTGTCGTCCGCCGGGATCAGCGTGGGATCGGTGGGCGAGGCCCAGGGGGAGGTACCCGGTGCACGCTCGCACCCTGAGAGGAGCGGGACGAGGAGGGTGAAGGCGGACGGGCGCATCGGACCTCCTCGGGCTTCGTCACCGTAACCGTGCCTCGCGGACGCTGGTGGGATCACCTCGCTCGGGGTCCCGAAACGTCCAATATCGGCGCGGCCGACCCCGCCGCCGGAGGAGCGCGAGCAGCAGGGTGAGCGAGCCCGCGCCCGGCACGGCGGCACCACCGGACGTGCAGCCGCATCCCCCGCCGATGGCCGGGTCCGGACCGGTGTCGCCGGAGGTGTCGCCGGGGATGTTGGGACCATCGAGGAAGGCGACGAACGCGTCGGTGTCGCCCGCGGGTGCGACGTCGGTGGTGGGGAAGTCGACGGATGCCGTGGTCCCCACCAGCACGAGATCACCGTCGGGCGCAGGTGCGAGTGCCGTCCCCTCGTCGAGGTCCGAGCCGCCCAGGTAGCTGCCGAACGCCGCCGTCGAGAGGTCGGGATCCAGCACCACCAGGAAGGCGTCGCCCAGACCGGCGTGGGCCTGGGACCAGGCCCCGCCAGCCACCGGGAAGCCGGTGTCGGAGGTGGTGGTGCCCGAGACGGCGACGCACCCGTCGTCATGCACGACCAGGGTCCCGGGCGTCTCGTCGCCGTCTCCCCCCACGAAGGTGGAGGCCGTGAGCCGGGTGCCCTCCGGATCGAGCCGCGCGACGAACACGTCCGTCCGTCCGTCGAGGGTCGTGTCGAGGGCGCCGTCGGTCGTGGGGAAGGCCGCCGCCTGCCCGGGGTCGAAGGCCAGGCCCGCGGCCAGGACGCTGCCGTCGCCGTCGACCCCGACGCTGTTGACGATGTCGAAGAACGTGCCGCCCAGGAACGTGGAGAAGCGGAGCTCGCGCGTGGACGGGCGGTACCGGAGCACGAAGCCCGTGGTCTGGCCGGGGCGGGTGGCCTGGTACGCCCCCGGGGTGGTGGGGAACTCCAAGGACGTGGTCCAGCCTCCCACGATCCGGTCGCCGTCCGGGTCGATCGCGACGGAGAGCGCCTCCTCGGCGCCCGACCCGCCCCAGAAGGCCGCGTCGGTCAGAGCGGTGCCGTCGGGGGCGAGCTCGGCCAGGAGCGCGACCCCGTGCTCGGCCGGGACCGGGCCGCCCACCGTGGGGAAGTCGTGGGAGTCGGTCCGGCCCACCACGACCACGCGCCCGTCCGCGTCCAGGGCCACGTCGCCCGCCGTCTCGGGCCCGGTGCCGCCCAGGAACGTGCCGAAGACCAGGTCCGACCCGCTCGCCTCCAGGCGGAGCACGAACAGGTCGGGCTGGTAGGCGGTCCCGTCGCCGTTGAGGAGGGTACGGAAGGCGCCGGCCGTGACGGGGAAGTCCGAGGACCACGTGCTGCCGTGCACCACGACGTCTCCGTCGGCGGTGGCGGCGACCGCGGTCGCCAGGTCGATGCCGGTACCACCCACGAAGGTCGAGAACGCGATCCCCTCCCCGTGGGGCTCGAGCGCCGTCACGAACACGTCCAGGCCCGCGTTGCCCAGGTCCCAGGCACCGGTCGTGACCGGGAAGTCGGTCGAGGTGGTGGTGCCGGCGACCACGATGGTGCCGTCGGGGCGGACCACCACGTCCTCCGCGGTGTCGGTGTACGTCCCACCGAGGCACCCCGTCCCACCCGGCGTCCACGCGTCGTCGAGCAGGAGGGCCCGACCGGTGTGCACGGCCCGGCCCACCAGCCGGTCGTCCTCGAACGCCAGCCGGAGCGGAGCCCCCCCGTCCGCGTCGGGCAGGACCACGGCCTCCCAGGTGGGGGCGTCCCGGATCCACGACCCCGGATCCGCGCCGCGCAGGAAGTGGGTGGGGTAGCCACGGTCACCCACCCCGCGCGGCGGATCCGCGAGACCGTCGAGCAGCACGCGCCGCGCGCCATCGGGACGGACGAGGGACACCGCGTGGTCGCCGACGATCACCATCCCGGACGGCGACCGGCCGACGAAGCGGATCTCCGGAGGCCACTGGCCCCGGTTCTCGGTGAACCCCCCATGGAGCATGAGCACACCGGCCAGGGTGCATGGCACGGACATGGTGTTCGCCCTCGCTGGACGTCGGTGGCCGACGACCCGGCACAGGATGGAGGGATTTCCACCCCGTTGTCAATTCGCGTCCCAAGGAGTTCCCCCTGTCCTGGGGGTGCCTGGGGGAAGGGTGGCGGCGCCCGACCGATCCGGGGTCGGATTCGGCGGTCCGGCGGGCCGGTTCGGTGGTTCCCGTGGCGCGCCGGGGTGTCCGGGGGGTCGCACGGACGCAGGCCGGGGGTGATTGAGGATCCCGCCGGCCACATCTCACGGAGATGATCGCAACCTTCGGAGTTGTGGCCGGATTCCGGCCACATCTCGGGTAGATGCCATCAACTCCTTGAGTTGTGGCCGCCACACGGCCAGAAATCCGGGAGATGATTGCCACCCTCCGAGTTCTGGCCACGGACCCGCCAGGGCCGCCCCCCACCTCGGACCGCAATCCGTGCCGCTCGCGAGTTCTCCCCCTTTCCAGCCTTGTCCAGATCCGGCATGGGGCAACGCCTGACGTCTCCTGAGGCCGCCGGTTACCCTCCCGGTGACCCCGGACGGGCCGACGGCCGGATCCAGAGGATGGCCGACAGCGACGCAGCCCCCACCCGCTCCCGGTTCAACCGGACCGCACTCCGACGCTGGATCCCTCCCGTGGTGGTGGCGGTCGCGTGCCTCGCCACGGCGGTGGCGTACTTCGTCCCCTTCTGGCCCGAACTGGCCGAGGGCGCCGCGTTTGCGCCGGACACCCTGGCGCGCGTCTTCTTCCACCAGGGTACGCTCGAACGATTCGCGGGGGGGGGACAGGACCTGGGCGGCACGCTCTGGACATACGACCACGTGGCACGGATGCTCGCCGGGACCGCGGGCACCGTGGACCCGACCCTCTTCGTCCCGGTCGGCTTCGACGTGGGTCGCGCCCAGGGGTTCGCCTGGTTGGACGCCCTCCTGGCGTGGCCCCTCGTGCAGGTCCTGGGCAGCACGGGGTTCTACAACCTGTGGATCCTCCTGGTGCTGGCCGGCGACGTCCTCTGCTTCTACCTGCTCTTCCGGGAGGCGGGGCCGCCCTGGGTCGTGGCCCTGGTCCTGGCCGTGGCCTGCACGTGGAGCCCATACGTCCGCGAGGAGCTCCATGAGGGTCGCCCCACGCAGGTGCTTCTCTGGTTCCATGCCCTGGGGCTGCAGCAGGTCGTGCGGCTGCTCACCGGGCGCGGGCGCCCGTGGGTGGCGGGCCTCGCCGCGGGCACCCTGCTCGCGGCCGCCTGCTACGTGTACTGGTTCGGCGCCATCCCCGTGATCGTGGCCGCCGGCGTGGCCGTGGCGCTCCACCTCGTGCTGGTGCGCGCCGATCGACGCGGGGTGCTCACGGGCGCCGCGGTCCTGGCGCTCGCGCTGGGCCTCCTGACCGTGCTGCCCACCTGGCGCGTCTCGGGCCTGGTGCTGGCCGGCCGCACGGCAGACGTGATCCTCGCCGATCCTGTCCGGTCCGTGGGCATCCCCGGCCTCGTCACGATCCCCGTGCGCAGCACCGGCGTGGCCGACGTGGGCGGCCCCGGCGACGTCCTCCGGATCGTGAGGGCCACGGGTGCGCCCTGGGGAATCCTGCTGCTCGGGCTCGGCGTCCTGCTGCTTCCCCGGGGCTGGCGGCGTCACGGGCCGTGGGCGGTGGCCTCGCTGGTCGTGGCCACCCTCCCCTGGGGTGGCTCGGTCCGTCTCGTGGGGACCTCCGTCACACTCCCCACCGCCTCGGGCCTGCTCGAGCAGGTGTTCCCGCCGCTCACCCGGTGTCACTTCCCCGAGCGCATGCTGACCGGATCGCTCCTCGCAGCCGCCCTCGCCGTCGCCCTGGCCGCGGGCGCGGTGCGGCGGTGGCCCGCCGTCCCACGCCGCGCCGTCCTGGGGGCCGTGGTCGTCCTCCTGGCGATCGAGGGGATCGCGAGCCGGCCCGAGCACCCGGCCCAGGTCATGACGTTCGGGCCTGAGGCCGTGTACCAGGTCATCGCCGAGCGGTGGCCGGGCGGCATCGTCGACGTGCCCCTCGCCGAGAGCAACGCCACCTATGCCTTCCAGATCTTCCACCGGCAGCCGCTCCTGGGCGGCCCCGCGACGACCAGCGCACACGTCCGGCCGGCCGCGCACCGGGCCTGGTGCGAGGCCAACTCCCTCCTCCGGGCCCTCGAGGCCGTCGCGCTCGGGCGCCCGCCGATGCCGGCGTGGGATCGCGCCGATCTCGTCCGTCTCCGGGACGCCGGGCTCGCCACGATCGTACTCCAGCCCACGGTGCAGCCCAGGGGCGCCATCGTGGCGTCGGTGGGCGGGTACGTCTACCAGTCCCGAGGCTACACCGTCCTCTCGATCCGGGCGGCCATCGCGGCGTCCCCGGCGGCCGGCCGGCCGCCCCCGTTCCCCCCGGCGCAAGGCCCCTACGCTGCCGGCGGACGGCGGTAGCGGCGCACGAGGGCGCCCGGATCGGCGCCGGCGTACTCCAGGCGCGCCGCCCGGCCCACCCCCGCCCACCTGCCCGCGGCGAGATGGACCACCTCGTCGGGATCGAACCCCATGAGGCGGGCGCAGGCCACGTCCGCGGCGAGGGGATCCGCCGAGGCCGCCAGCACCCCGTGAGGGATGGGATCCCCGAAGACGGGGCCGTCGCCCTCCATGCCGATCACGCCGTCCACCACGGCCGCCACCGCCGGGAGCGCCGCCCGCACGCCCAGCACCGAGGCCGCGATCCCGTTGACGTGGAGCACGTTCTTGGGCCACCCGTACCGTACGCCGGGGATCACGCCGAACAGGTTCTTGAGTGAGAGGGTCACGCCCGCCCAGTGGTGGCACTTCATCTTGGGTACGGACACCACCAGGTCCGCCTCGACCACGTGGCGGGGCAGCCACAGGGAGGTCGCGCCCCGGAACCAGGGCTCGGTGAGCGCCACGGGCCGCGGGTCGTCGTAGTTGAGGTCCACGAAGGGCACGCCCCGTCGCACCAGCTCGGCCCCGAGGCCGCACGCCTCCACCAGGGGCTTCGCGTCGCGCCGGAAGGCCGGCCCGTCGCCCACGGCGACCTCGGCGGCCCCCCGCTCGCGGAGCACGTCCAGGACGGCGCCCACCACCCGTGGATCGGTGCAGGCGGGCCGGCCCTCGACCACGTCGACGAGGTTGGGCTTGACCAGCACCTTGCGCCCGCGCACGTCGGGCATGCCCGCGGCCTGCCACAGCTCCCGGACAGCGTCCAGCAGGCCGATGTCGTACGTGGAACACGCGACCAGCGCGACGCGGGTGGGCGGCCCCCGGTGGCGTGCGGCCATTCCCCGCAGTGCCCATCGCGTCCAGGCGACCGGACCGACCGGCCGCGTCTGCCACGCGATCGCCCCCACGCCCGCGCCGATCCCCGCCAGCAGCCCGAGGCGGAGGAGCGTGCGGCGGGTGAGCCGAGGGGGTGTCACGGGGCGCCCCCCAGTGCTCGGACGGCGAGCGCGGTGACGTGGGGATCGGCCTCGAAGCCACCGTCCGGTGCCTGGAGCCCTCGCAGCCGGGCCCGGGCGTCCGCGTCGTCGGCCCCCACGGCC
>JBFYZZ010000337.1:0-5334 GCA_041309225.1 Deltaproteobacteria bacterium
CGCCGGCGCCACCGTCGCCACGCGAGGACCCCGCCGCCGAGGAGCAGGACGCCCGCCGCGGCGCCCCCCAGGATCCAGGGCCACCGGGCCGGCGGCTCGGGCTCGGGCTCCAGGAGGTCCGCGAGGTCCGAGGTCGGCCCCTGCACCCCCAGGTCCACGAACAGCGGCGGAAGCGGGATGGGGGTGGTGTGCCCGTCGGGGTACCGGGCGGAGGCCTCCGGCACCTGGATCACGTAGGAGCCGGGGGGCCCCGAGAGCGCCCACTCCCGGACGGTGATCGTGCCTCCGTCGACGGGCTCGTCGTGCTCCCTGGCGAGCTGGGCGGTCAGGCCCTCGGCCGCAGGCTCGCCCACCGTCACCGTGGCGCCTCCCACCTCGCGGATCCACACGCGGACCTGGATCTGGCCGCCCTCGCCGACGGAACGGTCCTCGAGCTCGACGCGCACGTCGGCGTCGGGCTCGGGTGTGGGCGGAAGAACGTCGGTCGTGCAGGCCGCGGCCAGCAACGCGAGGGAGAGCAGGGCAGCCCTCGGCGTCACCGCAACCGCTCCACGCGCTGGAAGTGGTCGATGAGGCGGGCGAAGGCGTCGTCCTCGGTGGAGATGGCGGTGGCCCGGGCACCGGCCCTCCGCAGGCGCTCCACCCGCTCCGCCACCGGCATCCCACCGCGCGTGCGGCGGGTGTCGAGAACCAGCGTCCGGCCGGTCTCGGCGTCCCGTACCTCCAGGAGCCCCACGGAGGGCAGCTCGGCTTCGCGTGGATCGTGGAAGACGAAGGCGTGGATCCGGTGCCGGCGCCCCAGCGAGGCCACGGCCCGATCCCAGGGCCCCGGATCGAGGAAGTCCGAGAGGAAGCACACGACCGATCGGCGCTTCAGGACCCGGCCCAGGAACTCGGCGGCCGCGACCACGTCGGTGCCGGCGTGCCGGTCGCCACGGCTGAACGCGGTGCGGGCCACCCGCCAGGCGTGACCGCGGCTGCGTCGGGGCGGGAGGTACTCCCGCACGGCGTCCGCGAACGTCACGATCCCCACGCGATCCTGGGCGCGGGTGGCCGCGTGGGCCAGGGCGGCGCCCACCCGGGCCTGCTGGAGCGCCTTGTCCGTGCGGCCGTCCCGGCCCCCGGACCCGAATCCCACCGATCCCGACACGTCGAGCGCCAGCACGAGGGTGAGCTGCCGCTCCTCGCGGAACTCCTTGACGTAGGGCTGGCCCGTGCGGGCCGTGACGTTCCAGTCGATGCGGCGCACGTCGTCGCCGGGCACGTACGGCCGCACCTCCTCGAACTCCATGCCGCGCCCGCGGAAAGCGCTGCGGTAGTTGCCCGAGAAGAGCGAGTCGACCCGCATGCCCGCCTGCAGTTGCAGCCGGCGGACCTGGCGGACCTCCTCGGCGGTGAGCATCGGCGGCCCCTACGGCGTGGGCACGCGGTCGAACACGCGCCGGATGACCTCCTCCGGCGTGACCTCGGCGGCCTCGGCCTCGTAGGAGAGCAGGAGGCGGTGGCGGAGCACGTCGGGACCGACGGCCTTCACGTCGTCGGGGCCGACCCAGGCGCGGCCCTCCAGGAAGGCGTGGGCTCGGGCGGCCACCCCGAACGCGATGGACGCGCGCGGACTGGCGCCCACGTCCACCAGGGAGGCGAGGTCCGGGAGCCCGGCCGCCTTGGGATCCCGCGTCGCCCGGACCACCTCCACGATGTAGCCCTCGAGGACCGGCTCCATGTGGATGGCGCGGACCACGGCCCGCAGGCGCTCCACGTCCGCGGCCCCGGCCACCGGGCGGATGTCGGGGAAGGGCGCCGCCCCCATCTTCAGGATTGTCCGCTCCTCCTCGCGGCTCGGGTACGCCACCTTGAGCTTGAAGAGGAAGCGGTCCACCTGGGCCTCGGGCAGCGGGTAGGTGCCCTCGTGCTCGATGGGGTTCTGGGTGGCCAGGACCATGAACGGCGCGGGAAGCGGGAACGTCTCCTGGCCGATCGTGACCTGCCGCTCCTGCATGGCCTCGAGGAGCGCGGACTGGACCTTGGCCGGGGCGCGGTTGATCTCGTCGGCGAGCACGACGTGGGCGAACACCGGCCCCTTGCGCACCGAGAACGTCGCCTGCCGGGGATCGTACACCTGGGTGCCCACGAGGTCCGCGGGCAGGAGGTCGGGCGTGAACTGGATCCGGCTGAAGGAGAGGTCGAGCGCCGCGGCCAGCGCCTTGACCGCCGTGGTCTTGGCGAGCCCGGGCACGCCCTCCAGCAGCACGTGGCCGTCGCACAGGAGGCCCGTGAGGAGCCCGTCCACCATGGCGCGCTGTCCCACCACGGCCAGGGCCACCTGCGTCCGCAAGGCCTCCACGAGGGGGGCCGCCTCCCGAACCTGCGCTTCGATCCCTGCCAGCTCCGTCATGATCGCTCCTGCCCTGGGCGGGCCCCGGCCGGTCAGGACGTCAACCGGGACACCAGGTCGCGCCAGAAACCCCGTTCTCCGACCTTCTCATCCTGCAGGGCCGCGAGCTTCCGCAGGAGCCCGTCCTCCTCGGCCGAGAGGGACCGGGGCACCGCCACCACGACCTCCACGAGGGCGTTGCCCCGCCGTCGCGGGTTGCGGACCGACGGCACGCCCTTGCCCCGGAGCTCGAAGACCCAGCCGGAGGGCGTGCCCGGCGGGATCTCCAGGTCGGTGTCGCCGTCCACCGTGGGGACCCGGACGACGGCGCCCAGGCAGGCCTGGGGGTAGGACATCGGTATCGTGACCACCACTTCGTCGCCGCGGCGGCGGAAGTCCGGATGGGGCTCGACGTGGACGTTCACGAACAGGTCGCCGGGCGGCCCCCCCTTCCGGCCGGGCTGGCCCTTGCCCGCGAGCCTGAGCTGCATGCCCTCGTCCACGCCAGCCGGGAGCTTGACGTGGATCTTCTCGGTGGTACCCATGGTCCCGCGCCCGTGGCAGTCGGCACAGGGGTCGTGCACCACGGTGCCCTCGCCACGGCAGGTGGGACAGGTGGCCTGGATCCGGAAGAAGCCCTGCGCCTGCACGACCTGGCCCCGGCCTGCGCAGGTCGTACACCGCGCGGGCTCCGTGCCGGGCCGGGCGCCCGTCCCCCGGCAGGTGGGGCAGGTGGCGCTCTTGGGAACCTGGAGGTCGCGCTCGCAGCCGTGCACCGCGTCGAGGAACGGGACCTCGAGGTTGTACTCGAGGTCGGCCCCCCGCTGGGCGCCCGAGCGCCGCCGGGGGGCGCCGAAGCCGAAGAGATCCCCGAACAGGTCCGAGAACTGGCTGAAGATCTCGTCCATGTCGCGGAAGCCGGGCTGGAATCCGGCTCCACGCATGCCGGCGTGCCCGAACCGGTCGTAGGTGGCGCGCTTCTCGGCGTCGGAGAGGACCTGGTAGGCCTCGGAGATCTCCTTGAACCGGGCCTCGGCCTCCGGAGCCGGGTTGCGGTCCGGGTGGAACTGCATCGCCAGCTTGCGGTAGGCGCGCTTCAGGTCCTCGGGCGTGGCGTCGCGCCCCACGCCGAGGACCTCGTAGTAGTCGCGTGGTTCCGGCACGGGAGATCTCCGTCAGTCGCGGGCGGGGGTGCCGGGGGAGCCCATCGTGCCCCGATCAGGCGTCCTCGAACTCGGCATCGATGACGTCGCCCTTGGCGCCCTCGGCCCGCTGCTCCTCGGGCTGGGGGGGTGGGGCGTCGCCGGGCGAGGCGCCCTGGGACTTGTACATGACCTCGGCGAGCCGGTGCATCGAGCCCTGGAGCCGCTCGAAGGCGGCCCTGAGCACGACGGGATCGTCCTTGTCGAGGGATTCGCGGGCGGCCTTGATCTCGCGCTCCACGGCCTCCCGCTCGGCGGCGGGCAGCTTGTCCTTCTGCTCGGCGAGGAGCTTCTCCGTCTGGTACACGAGGTTGTCGAGCTGGTTGCGGTTCTCGATGACCTCGCGACGCCGCTTGTCGTCGGCCTCGTGGGAGGCGGCCTCCTTGACGAGGCGCGACACCTCGTCTTTGGACAGGCCGGACGAGGAGGTGATGGTGATGTGCTGCTCCCGACCCGTCGCCCGATCCCGGGCGGCCACGTTCAGGATACCGTTGGCGTCGATGTCGAACTTGACCTCGATCTGGGGGATGCCGCGAGGCGCGGGGGGGATCCCGTCGAGGCGGAACGTGCCGAGCAGGCGGTTGTCCTTCGCCATGGGCCGCTCGCCCTGGTGGACCTGGACGTCGACGGCGGTCTGGCTGTCGGCGGCCGTGCTGAAGATCTCGGCCTTGCTCGTGGGGATCGTGGTGTTGCGCTGGATGAGGGTCGTCATCACGCCGCCCAGCGTCTCGATGCCGAGGGAGAGCGGGGTGACGTCGAGGAGCAGCATGTCCCGCACGTCGCCGGCGAGCACCCCACCCTGGATGGCCGCGCCCACGGCCACCACCTCGTCCGGGTTGAGGCTCCGGTTGGGCTCCTTGCCGAAGAGCTCCCGGACCCTGGCCTGCACGAGCGGAATCCGGGTGGATCCGCCGACGAGGAGGACCTCGTTGAGCTGGCCTTCGGCGAGGCCGGCGTCGCGCAGGGCCTGGCGGCAGGGCTCCAGCGTTCGATCCACGATCGGCTCGATCATCTGCTCGAAACGGGCGCGGCTGAGATCGCGCTGGAAGTGCCTGGGACCGGAGGCGTCGGCGGTGAGGAACGGGAGGTTGATGGTCGTGGTCTGGGCGCTGGAGAGCTCGATCTTGGCCTTCTCGCCGGCGTCCTTGAGGCGCTGGACGACCATCTTGTCGCGAGACACGTCGATGCCGGTCTCGTTCTTGAACTCCCTGACCATCCACTCGATGAGCAGCTGGTCGATGTCGTCGCCGCCGAGGTGGGTGTCGCCCGCGGTGGACTTGACCTCCACCACGTCGTCGCCGACCTCGAGGATGGAGATGTCGAACGTGCCACCGCCGAAGTCGTAGACCGCGATGGTCTCGTCCTTCTTCTTGTTGGCGCCGTAGGCCAGGGCGGCGGCGGTGGGCTCGTTGATGATGCGCTTGACGTCGAGGCCCGCGATGCGGCCGGCGTCCTTGGTGGCCTGGCGCTGGGAGTCGTTGAAGTAGGCGGGGACGGTGACCACCGCCTCCTTGATCTCCTCGCCCAGGTAGTCCTCGGCGGCGCGCTTGAGCTTCTGCAGGATCTTGGCGCTGATCTCGGGCGGGGAGTAGGCCTTGCCGCGCACTTGCACGTGCGCGTCGCCGTTCTTGGCCCGCACGACCTCGAACGGCATGCGCTCGATCTCGGTCCGGACCTCGGCCTGCTTCATCCCCATGAAGCGCTTGATCGAGTAGACGGTGTTCTCGGGGTTGGTGATCGCCTGCCGCCGGGCGATCT
>JBFYZZ010000338.1:0-4555 GCA_041309225.1 Deltaproteobacteria bacterium
TCCTGTGCGGCCCACCCCCTCGAGCCCCGTCGCCCTCGTTTCCAGATCCCATCGTCTAGCCAGGTCAGGACACCGGGTTTTCATCCCGGCAACACGGGTTCAAATCCCGTTGGGATCGCCACGCCAAAACCGGCGAACGAGCGCTGTCTAATGGATCGAAGTAGAGGGATTCCGACGTGGTGGCTGGCCCCCCCGACGACCTGCCATGGTCTCCCGACAGGCTTGCTCGGGCCGTCCTACGGTCCGTTCCACGGGGAAGACCACCGTCGTCGAGGTCAGGGTTCGACGACGGGCGCCCGGTAGACGTGGGCTCCCCACCGCCCGAAGGTGTCCTCGACGACCCCGGCTGATGGTGTGAGGGTTCGGGACTCGCCCACGACTTCGGCGCCGGGTGTCACGCCGGGGAAGCAGCCGATCCGCGCGGTGACTTCCTGGTCCGTATAATTCACGGCGACGACGAAGCGGGTCCCCGCGTAGTCCCACGAAGCCGCGTGGAGAGACGGGTACTGTACGACCTCTGTGGCGTGATGCGGCGTGAACGCCTCGCTCATCTCCGGCCCGCTGCTCACGGTGACCGGGCAGTCGCCCAGCGGATCGCCGTGGACGACCGCGAGCCCGAGGCCGGATTCGCCCGTGATCAGGCCGGCGGTCTCCTGCGCGGACTCACCCCACGAGGGGTCGAGGCTGTAAACGGCGTAGTACCAGGCGAAGTACAGGACTCCCCGAGCCCCAGCGGCGATCATGGCGATCGGGTTCATGCGCACCTGCTCCCACTCCGCGGCGACGCAACCCGGGTCGGGGATGGCGTACAGGTCGGCGGTACCGACTACGGGCCGTTCGGCCACCGTGTAGCCGGCGTCGACGACCGCCTGGAGCGCAGACTCCATCCGCCACCGGATCCAGGGCTGGGGCTGGCAGGCGTGCTCCGGGTAGGTGCCCGGTGCGACGACGTCGAGGTAAGGGAGGTAGGCCTCAATCTGCACCGGGGTGATCGACGTCCACAGGTACATGTACATGGGACGGTCGTCGAAGGTCCGGATCCGGTCCACGAGTGCAGCCACCTCGTCGGCGTAGGCGTCGTCCTCCACGGCGTTGTCGGGCAGTTCCCACCAAGCGATCTCCCGGCGTGTCGCGAGGTCGGTGAGCACGTCGTCGCTGGACGGTTCATCCCATGGATCGGACCAGGACCAGGACGTGCGAGTCATCGTGAGCATGCCGGCGGCGGAGGCCCAGTCCTGCCACTGGTCCTGGGTGTACCCGCCGGTGCCGTAGCTCTGGGCCAGTTCGAAGCCCGCGGCGGCGACCGGCGCGAACCAGTCCTCCTCCATCAGCTCGTACATGCCCATGGCGAACCGGTCGCCTGCAGGAACCACGCCCACCGCCTCGCGGGCTGTGGCCTCGACAACGGCGCTCACCTCGCCACCCGGGCCTGTGGCGGCCACTTCCACGCGGACCGAACCCTCCGCATCCGCGAGGAGGCTGCAGTGGAGCACGCCCGCCGAGAGGGGATTACAGGCGGCGCCGGCCCCGGTGACCGTTGCGGTCGCAGACCTGGCGCCGGTCACCCAGGCGACGAGGTCGTAGCGGGTGCCAAGGAAGAGCGTGGCAGCGGGGGGTGGAGCCCGGATCTCGACGACCGGCGCGGGGGAGGCACCCGTATCCGTGTCCGCGTCGGCATCCACGTCGCTGTCGGCGTCGCCGTCCGGCGGGCCGTTTTCGTCCTTCCCCGAGTCGCACCCCGCGAGGAGCAGGGCGAGGAGGGCGGCGCCGAGGAGGGCAGGGGACACGGGGACCTCGCACGCCCCGAAGATACCACGACGCCGATCAGGACGGAGAAGCGCCCTCGGAGACGATCCGCCCCGGTAGGTCCGCCCACGGGACGACCTCGATCCCCTCGCGGGTGGACGCCTCCTCCCCGCCGTGGACGAGGATGCGTCTCCAGGTGCCGCGCTCCGCCTCATCCCCGAGGAGCGACCGCCACCGGTGGAGGGGGCGGAAGGCGTCGCCCGAGACGGTGCGACCGGCCTTGACCTCGACGAGCGTGCGACGGACGCCGTCGTCGACGAGCAGGTCGATCTCCTCGCCCTTCTGGTTGCGGACGTGGTGGAGGTCGGCGGGCAGGCCCCGGGCGTACCGGCTCTTGAGGATCTCGGCGACGATCCAGGACTCGAAGAGGGCGCCCCGGGCGTGGTGGAGCGCGAGGTCGCCCGGCGAGCGGATGCCGAGCAGCCACGCACAGAGCCCGCTGTCGAGGAAGTGGAGCTTCGGGCTGCGGATGAGGCGCTTCCGAAGGTTGGTCGACCAGCCGGGCACGAGCGTGACCACGAAGCTCGCCTCGAGGATCCCGAGCCAGGCCCGCGCGGTGCCGGCCGACACGCCGGCGTCGGAGCAGAGCGCGGAGAGGTTCAGCACCTGCGCCGTCCGCCCGGCGCACACGCCGAGGAAGGTCTGGAAGGCCCGGAGATCGCGGATCTCCTGGAGGCTGCGCACGTCGCGCTCCAGGTAGGTGGCGACGTAGGCGGCGAGCCAGTCGCCGGGTGCGTGCCCCTCCTGGTGGATCGCCGGGTAGCCCCCGGTCCAGAGCACGTCGTCCAGACTGCGGGGGGGCGCCGGGAACCGCCGGACCTCGTCGAGGGACAGCGGGAGGAGCCGGAGCAGCGCGGTGCGCCCGGCGAGGCTCTGGGAGACGCCCTCCATGAGAAGGAAGTTGTGGGAGCCGGTGAGGACGAAGCGCCCGGGAGCCCGGTGGCGGTCGACCTCCACCTGCAAGTAGGAGAGGAGGTCGGGGGCCCGCTGGACCTCGTCGAGGATCGCGCGATCTCCGAGCCGATGCAGGAAGTCGAGCGGGTCGCGCGCGGCGTGCTCCCGCACGTCCGGGCGTTCGAGCGACACGTAGGCGTGATCGGGGAACGCTGCCCGGCAGAGGGTCGTCTTGCCGGACTGGCGGGGACCGGTGACCGTGATGACCGGAAACGTCGACGCGAGCGACCGCAGTTTCGGGGCGATGGAGCGGGGGATCATGGGGTTCGGTGTAATTCGTCAGAGGCGATGAAGATATACACCGCTCGCGGTCCCCACGTCAAGGCCGGCGAGGTCGACCCGGAGGGTCAAGGAGCATCGCGTTCCATGCCCATCCGTAGGACGACAGCCAGAACCCTACCCCAAACCTACAAAACCGCCCTCCGCCATCCTCCGGACCTCCTCACCCGCCTCCACCATCCAGTTCGAAAATCGTCGCGTTAGGCTCGCCACCGAGGTGTACGCGGCCATCTTGGGCGGCGCGTTCTTCCCGTGCCCGTCGTGGGCGTGCGAGGGCTGCGAGTACAAGGGCGCGTACAGGGCGGCATAGACGACGATGCCGGCCGGGGGGTGATGAGCCTCTCGGCCAGCCTCGGCGGGATCCGCATTACCCCAGCGATCCTCAACAGTGGTCTGGTTGTCGGAGGAAGGACCACCTGTACGTCAAGCCTGGCCGGCTGTCACGGGCCGGGAGGATCGCCTGCGCCGGAAGAGGAACACAGCACCCACCAACAGCACGAGCGGCCAGCCCAGCCCGACTCCGATGAGGACTCCCAGGTTCAGGTACAGGTGGTCGAGGGCGGGCAAGTGCTCGACGTTCAGGCGCGACGACTGCCAGAAGAGGTCGGCCATCGTGAGCATGAGGATGCTGGCCAACCACAGGCTTTGCACGAGGATGTAGTCCCGCACGTCCTGGGCGAGGGTGGGGGACAACCGGCCCTTCTCTCCCAGGGCATCGGTCACCTGCGCCAGTACCTTCGAGGTGACCCAGGCGGGGAGCAGGCCTACCGCGGCGCACACCAGCCCGACCGTGAACTCCACACCGAAGTAGGCGTACGAGGACCGGCTCGTCCAGCCGTCCGGCCGACCGTGGAGGTCGAAGTGCGACGCCACCGTGTCAGGCAGCAGCGGCCAGTAGTAGAGCGCCTGGGCGAGGAAGGCCAGGCACGAGAGTACGAACACCGCGACGCTGACCTTCTTCATCAGGCCTCCACGGCTTCCACCACGTCCGGATCGGGGTCACCCCCCCACCGGGCACTCGTCCTTGAGGCAGTCGGCACCCAAGACCTGCAAGCCGAGGAGGCCTGCGAGAAGCCTGCAAGACCGACCAGGACCAGGAAGAGAGGGGTGAGACCGGGTAGCGGGAACCTCCCGAGGGAGTCGCCTTCATCATAGCGCCTTCCGGGCCACCAAGGGGCTTCCTTGTCTTCCACCTGAAGACCCCCTGGTCCGACGGCACCACTGCGCTGCACCTGACCTCCCTCGCACTCCTCGAGCGCCTCGTCGCCCTCATCCCGCCACCCCGGCCTCCCGGGCCCACGCCCATCGCCGTCTCGCCCGCTCCCAAAGCCCCATGCCATCCCCGTACTGGCCTCCCTGGGCTGCCCTCCTCTGGCGCACCTTCGAGGTCAACCCCCTCGCCTGCCCCTGCTGCGGCCGGCCCCTGCGCCTCCGAACCGTCGTCCTCCCCCCCGCCGCCCTCGACGTCCTCGCCGGCCTGCTCGCCTCCGCCGCCCGCGGGCCCCCACGTCCCACG
>JBFYZZ010000339.1:0-55935 GCA_041309225.1 Deltaproteobacteria bacterium
GCCTGGTCGAGGAGGTGGCCCGTCGGGCAGAGGTTGCGGCAGACCCAGCGCCCGCGCAGGAGCACGAGCAACGTGACCGGAATCGCGAGGACGAGCGCGAGGGGGACGGTCCGGGCCGCGATCGCGCCGCAGAGGACGAGGAAGGGGCTGGTGGCCGGCAGGAGCAGCGCCACCATGGCGTGAGGCGCGGCGGCCGCGGCGGCCGCGGCCAGGACCACGACCGACCAGCGCGCGATCGCCCGGCGGCGCCTCGGCGCCTCAGGCGTGGACATGCTCGACGGCCACGCGCGAGAGATCGCCCACCCCGATGCCCATGGCCTCGGCCATCCGGATGTGGGGCACATCCACGGCGGTCTTCCCGAACAGGCTGGCCGCGTACACGTCCACCGCCACCGGGTCGCGGCCCAGCACGATCTGGTGGGGGTGGGCGAGCGTGCCCGGCCCCCTGGGCCCCTTGTCGAGGAGGATCCGGGTGGCGTCCAGCACCACGAGGGACGGCCTGAGGAACGTGCTCATGTCGGCGATGCACTGGTGGAGGTTGCCCCGGTGCCAGACGCCGCGGTCGCGGACGGACCCCATCCAGTTCTTGAGCGAGAGCGTGAGACGCGCCCCGCCGTGCTGCTTGGCCACCGGCATGTTCACGAGGCAGCCGGTCTCGAGGCAGTCGAGCGCGACGTCGGCCTCCTTGAGCTCCCCGGCCGCGGGCAGGGACACGGTGCGGTAGTCGCCGTCCCCGAGGGCCTTCATGCGGCCGCCGGCCTTCGCCACCGCGTCGGCGATACCGCTCATGGGAAACGACTGCCTGGCCGGACTGCACGGGTTCTCGGGGACCACCACCTCGCTGGCGCCGGCGGCCAGGAGGGCGGCCACCGCCGCACCCACGAGGTCCGGATCGGTGTTGCCGCCCTGCTCGGGCCGGCTCGCCCATCCGGCGTTGGGCTTGACCGTGGCCTTCCGCCCCGGCTGCACGAAGGCGCCCCAACCACCAAGCCGTTCGATCCCGGCGGCCAGCATCCGGATCGGGTCCGTGCCGTGCACCACCACGAGGGCCGGCGTGGCCGGAGCCGCCCGGGCGACGGCCTCCGCACCCCAGGCGAGGTGCGGGGCGAGCGCCAGGCCGGCGGTGGCGGCGGCGGTGTGCTGGAGGAAGGCGCGGCGGTCGAGGGGAGGCATGAAGGTCTCCGGAGGTGCGTCCGGACATCCTGCCACCCGGGAGACCGGGGCGCAACAGGGGAACGGCGCACCCAGGCGTTGCCCCATTTCGATCGTCATGAGGGCGAGAACGGACCGAACGGCCGAGCAGCAGGGGTCGGGAGTTCGAACTCGGTCTCGGACTCGATCTCGGTCTCGATCTCGGACTCGGACTCGGACTCGATCTCGACGGTCCGGCGTGCCGCGGTCCTACCCCGGATCGCCCGTCGCGCCGCGCCGCCCGACCTGCCAGCGCCCCCAGGACAGGGGCAACTCCAGCGACGGAAGGGCTTGACATCGGCTTTGTCGGCTGGTACCTTTGACTCCTGGTACGGCGTTCATCCGGCGTCGTCGCGTCTTGGCCGGGACCTCCTACTCTAATTGCCGAGTGCGTCCCCCCCCCCCCACATTCGGCATTATAGGAGGCCCGGCCACCCTCCCGAACCCCCCTCCCCGCGGAGGGGGGTTCGTCGTCCGGGAAGGGCGCTCGACCCACCCCGGCGGCCCGCCGCAGGGGTGCCTTGCGGGTAGGGCCCCGGCGAGTCACCCTGCCCTGGACCCTCCGTCCCGGGAGCTCGCGTGCGTACCCTGATCCCCCTGCTCCTCGCCGCCTGCCTCACCACCGGCTGCCGCCGGAGCGACGGCTGGTCCCACGACCCCTCCGCGCCCTGGCGGGTGGCCATGGCGCGGGAGGGCGCCGCCACCTGGGTCCTCTTCGACCGCCGGGACGAGATCCCCGCGTGGGTGGACCTGGCCGGCTACCGGGCCACCTCCCGCTCGACGCTGGCGGAGGCGCCGCTGGCCTGGAATCCCTGTCCGGGCGCCCGCGACTTCGCCCGGGTGCGCGCCTACGCCGCCCTCACCCCACCCGAGCACCCGGGCATCGCCATGGTGGGTCTCGCGGCCACCCCCCTCATCGCGCGCCCCCCCCTCACGCCGTCCGAGCTCACCACCCAGGCCCGGGCGCGCCTGACCGAACTGACCCTGGCGGACCTCCGCGACACGCGCCGGCAACCGGTGGCCGAGGCCGAGGCACCGGCGACCACGCTCCGGACCCTGGTCAAGGTCCGCCGCGCGGGTTCCACGCCCCTGTACCTGGCCGCGGGCGAGGCCGGCTGCCGGGGCTTCGTGGCCCTGCTCGACACCGAGGCGCACGTGACGCTGGCCCACGACGTCGTGGACGTGCCCGGGCCCACCTGCGCACCGATGGCGGCCCTCCCCCCGACCGACCTCGACGGCGACGGTCGCCTCGAGGTCGTGGCGCGGTCCGGGAACGGGGAACCGGGCACCGGCCTGCTGCGGGCCGTGTGGCGTGCGGACACCACGCCGCCCCGCCTGGAGCGGGTCTGGAAGGCGGCGCTCACGTGCAGCGCCGTGACGCGGTGACGGTCCGGGCGACTGACGGCTCTCCCTCGCCGGAAGGTGCACCATGCCCCTGTTCGAGTTCCACTGCCGGTCCTGCGGACAGGACTTCGAGGAGTTCCTGTTCCCCTCGGAGCCGGAGGACGCGGTCGAGTGCCCGTCGTGCGGCGCGGACCATCCCGAGCGCCGCCTCTCGGTGTTCGGCGTGGGCGCGGAGGGGTCGTCCCAGGCCTCCTGCGGTACGGGATCGTTCGGTTGAGCGACCTAGCGTCAGGGCGGCGGTCGTCGCCCGTCAGGTACCCGAGGCTCCCAGGGAGGTGAGCACGCCGGTCCGGGCGTTGAACTCCCGGATCAGGACGTCCCACTCCTCGACCTGCGCGAACGTCTCGTCCCACCAATCGGGATCCCAGAGCGCCCTGAGCTCGTCCACGCCGCGCCCCTGCTGCTCCACCCACGTGAAGTACTTGAGGTTGTGGAGCGCCTTGCGGTCCCGGTAGCCCAGCTCCCGCAGGTGGTCCTGGCCCTGGCCGATCAGGTGCCGCGCCCTATCGGCGATCGCGTCGCGCTCGGTGTAGGGTCCACACCGCGCCCGCTCCTCCGCGATCCGGGACCGGTAGAGGTCCATGGAGTCGGTGAAGGGCAGGAGGAGGACGTCCCGGGGGCCCATCTCGAAGTACTTCGCGGTCTTGATCGCCGCGAGCAGGTTGCAGATGGAGGAGAGGCCCATCAGGTCCAGGCGCGCCACGACCTCCCCGGGGACCCCGACCGACGCGAGGAGCGCCCGGCCCGCCGGCTCGTGGAAGAGCCGCATGAGCCGCAGGACGGCCTCGTCGTCGATGGCGACCACCACGTCGGTGTTGCGGACGTTGTGGACCCACGGCACGTGCTTGTCGCCGATGCCCTCGATGCGGTGACCACCGAACCCGGCCTGCAGGAGGGTGGGACACTGCAGGGCCTCGGCCGCCACCACCCGGAGGTGCGGGAAGCGGGGCCGGAGGTAGTCGCCGGCGGCGATGGTGCCGGCGCTGCCGGTGGCCGAGACCCACGCGGCCAGGTCCACGTCGGGACCGAGCCGCCGGAGAACCTCCTCGGCGAAGGGGCCGGTGGTCCAGTAGTGCCAGATGGGGTTCCCGAACTCCTCGAACTGGTTGAAGATCACGACGTCCGACCGGGTGCGGCGCATCCTCCAGCACTCGTCGTAGACCTCCTTGACGCTCGACTCGCAGCCCGGGGTGGCGACCACCTCGGCGCCGATCCCCCGGAGCCAGTCGAAGCGCTCGGCGCTCATCTCCTCGGGCAGGATGGCGATCGCGGGACACCCCAGGAGCGCGCAGTCGAACGCGCCGCCCCGGCAGAAGTTGCCGGTGGAGGGCCAGACGGCCTTCTCGATGGTGGGATCGAAGGCGCCCGACACGAGCCGCGGCACGAGGCAGCCGAAGCCGGCCCCCACCTTGTGGGATCCGGTGGGGAACCAGCGCCCGACCAGGCCTACGATCCGGGCCTCCACACCGGTGAGGGACGGTGGGAGCTCGACCCAGTTGTCGTCGTGGAAGAGGCCGGTCTCCGGGTCGTTCTTCCAGGTGATCCGGTAGAGGTTCAGCGGGTGGACGTCCCAGAGCCCGATGCCCGGCAGGCGGCGCCGGACGGCCTCGGGGATCCGGGTGGGTTCCCGCATCTCGGCAAAGGTGGGGATCGCGATCCCGAGGTCGCGGCAGCGGGCCACCGTTCGGGCCACGACCTTCTCGTCGATGTGGTCGATGATCCGCATGCTGAACGTCTCCCGGGCCGGGACCGCGGACCCTATCCGGCTCCGGCGGGGGCGGGGCCGAGAACCCGGGCCTGGAGGGTGACCGCGAAGGTCCGGCGCTCCTCGCCCCAGAGGGTGAGGGGCCAGGACAGGAAGAGGCAGGTCCCCTGGAAGAAGGACCGCCACCCCGCGGCCTCCCCGTGACAGGGGCCGACGGCCTCGACGGGGAACCGCCAGAGTCGGGCCGCGGGCTCGATCCCGATCCGCACGTCCAGGCGGAGCCGGTCGTCCTCCCAGGCGATGGACGACGCCTGCTCGTGCCGGCCGGCGGCCATGGCGGCGCCCGCCGGCTCGCCGTCGACGGAGAGGCGGACTCCGGCCCCGGCCTGGCCGTCCACGGCCAGCGTGACCTCGGTGGCGAAGCAGGAGGCGACCGGATCGCGCAGGCGGTTGGCCACTTCCCAGGCAATCTCGAACCCCCGGCCGTCCGGGAGCAGGCGGAACGTCTTGACCAGCCGGACGAGGTGGGCGCCCCCGTGCGACCGGACCGCGCCGTCCCGGGCGAGCCTCAGGATCGGACCGGGACCGGCGGTGGGCTCGGCGAGCAGCACGTCGTAGCGGGCTCCGACGAAGTCGCCCTCCTCGGGGTACAACCCGAGGCGCACGTTCTCGGGGGTGGCCTGGGGCCCGAGGAAGTGGTCCGGGAAGGCCACCCGGGGCGAGCGGTCGAGCACCGGCCGCACATCCACGAGGGTCTCGTCGGTGTCGGCGTCCTCCGCGCTCTCGGCATCCTCCACCAGGACCTCGAGCTCGGCGGTCGGCCGGGCGGCGGGGGGGTCCGGGTCGGCGTCCGGCGGGAGGAGTGCGGGGAGCACCGGCGTCCGCTCGAGCAGGGCGTGGCAGGCCTCCTCCCGCCGGGTGAGCGGCTCCAGGATGTCCCCGGGCAGGGCGGGCAGCTCGCACTCCAGCAGGGCACCGCCCGCGGCGGGGGCCACGAGGAGCCTGAGATCGGGTGAACCGATCTCGATCTCCTCGTCCCCGTCGCCGTCTCGATCCCGCCGCTCCAGGCGCGTTCCGACCGGACCCCCCATCGCGCCGGCCACCTCGGCGAGGGCGCCGAGTGCGGTGGCACGGCATCGCCGGCGCAGCTCGGCGTCGTGGAGGCCTCCCCACGGATCCGGCTGGTAGAAGGAGGCGGACTGGGAACGGTACAGGGCGTACAGAGCCCGCTCGAGCGCCGGGGTGCCGGCGTCCCGGGGCAACTGGCCCTCGCGGACGGCCCCCCACAGCCGCTGCACCTCGCGGGAGGCGTCGAGCATCCGCTGGAAGAGGCGGTGGGCCTCGTCGTGGCGGGCGAGGACCGCCTCCCAGGGGACGGCGGGGACGGCGTCCTCCGGCGGGAACCCGCCGCCCGCGGCGGGCAGGAGCGCGCCGAGGCGGGGATCGAGCATGGAGGGGAGCGCCACCCGGCCCGCGGCGGGGAAGCGCTCCAGGAGCGCCTCGAGGCCCAGGAGCTCGAGCCAGGTGTCCTCGGCGGCGAGGCGCTCGAGGAGGCGCGCCACCCACGAGCCCCGGCCCCAGGCCAGGACGTCGCTCCCAGCCCGGAGGCCGAGCTCGCGGCCGTCGATCATCCAGGTGACGGCCTCGACCCCGTCGTCGGCGTGCCGGCGGAGGCGCTCGACCAGGTCGGCCGGCTCCTCGCACGGCAGGACGCGGTCGGCCCGGGCCCGATCCGGCACGACGACCAGCGTGTCCTCCTCCCGGAAGGCCACGCGCCAGGGCCCGGGGGCTGCCAGGCCAGCCCGGTGGAAGGCGGCGACGTCGAGGAGGGCCGCGGGCAGGCCGGCCCGGCCCAGCACGCGCGGGAGCGAGGGATCCCACGCAGGGACCCAGGTCCCGGCCGGCCGGACGCCGAGCAGGGCCTGGAGGCGTCGCGCCGAGAGGCGGATCTGGCCCACCGCGTCGCGCTCCGGGAGGGCACCGAGGGGCGGGTCGTACCATCCACCGCACAGCACCGCGGCCCCCGGGCGGTCGATCACGCGCTTGAGGGCGGCGATCGCCTCGGGCCGGAGCACCTCGAGGGGTTCGAGGAGGAGCCCGGCGACCTGGAGAAAGACCGGGACGCCCGGCGCGTCCCCGAGCGCCAGGATCAAGGGGCCATAGGCCCGATCCCAGACGGTCGTCAGCCACTCGCGGTCCGGCGGCGGAGGGACGGCGATCTGGAAGCCGAGGACCAGTGCGAGGGACGGCATGCCCACCTCGTGCCCCGCGTCCTAACACCCGCAGTGGGCGTGGCGAAGCCGACGGCGTCGGTCCGCTTTCGACGCGCCTCCGCCCGTGGGGGTGGCGCTGGCCGGGCGTGGCGGTCGGCGCTACGGAGGAGGCATGCCCTCGCTCGTCGACCACTTCTGCCCCACCGTGCACGAGGGCGCGGTCACCGCCGCGGCCTTCGACCCCGTCTCGGGCACCATCGCCACGGCGGACGCCACGGGTCTCGTGGCCGTCCAGCGCCGCGGCGAGTCCTCCCCGGGCCTCCTCATCCGGCCGGGCGGCCCGGTGGACGGCGCCCTGGCGCTCGTCGCGGGCGGCGCCCTGGTCGCCGTCGGCGACACGGAGGGATCCGTCGGCGTGTTCCACACCGACGACGGCGCGCCCGCGTTCCTCGAGTCCCGCGAGGGCGACGCTGGCCGGGTACGGGCCATGAAGGGGGTGGCGCTGTCCCCCGAGGGTACCCGCTGTGCGGCCATCGCGGCCGACGGGCTCCTGCGCCTGTGGGACCTCGTCCGCGGCGAGAAGGAGGTCTCCTGGCGCGGATTCGGGGGTGTGAGCGTGGAGTTCGACGCGCGGGGCGAGCGGATCCTCTGCCTCGGCGAGGACGGCCAGCCCCGCCTCGTGGACCTCGTGTCGCGCGAGGGCATCCCGCTCGACCGCCTCCAGGTGCCGGCCGACCGCGCGTGCTTCACCCGGGACGGCACGCACGTGCTCGCCGTCGGTCCCGGCGGGATCAGCCTGCTGCGTGTCGTGGACGGCGCCCTGGTGGCCTCCTTCGCCACGCGGGGCGGGAGCGGGCTCTTGAACCTCGTGCTCTCGCCGGACGGCGACCGGGCGGCGGTCGTCACCCAGCGGTCGGTCCACGCCTTCTCCCTGCCCGACCTCACGCCGGCCGAGTCCTTTCCGCACGGCGCCCCGGACACCCGAGGCGCCGCCTTCTGGCCGCGGCGCGGGGCCGTCCGGGTGGGCGGTCTCGACGGCCTCTTCCACACCGGAGGCCGGGCCGGGCCCGGTCCGGTCACCTGCCTCGCGGGGTGCGGGGAGTACCGCGCCGTGGTCCACGGCGATCGCCTCGCCTTCTGGGCCCGGAGGCAGCGCCTGTGGGAGATCCAGCTCGACGGCCCCACCAGGGACGTCGCGGTGGACCGGGACGGCCGCTTCGTGGTGGTCCAGCCCGAGGAGGCCCCCGTCCAGATCCTCGACGCCCGGAGCGCCCAGGTCCTGTTCGACGGCGGACCGCCCACCCGGGGCGCCACCCGGATCGAGGTGGGGGGTCCGGTGGTGGCCGTGGCCCTCGCCGAGGGCGGGATCCGCTGGTGGCACATGGGCGAGAACCAGGCGTACGACCTCTCCTGGCCGCGCACCATGGCCCTCTCGGGTAGCGGCCTCTGGCTCGGCGTGGTCACGCCCAGGGGGGCGGTGAAGGTGCTCGATCCGGCCACCGGTGCCGACGCCCTGATCCCCCCCGAGCCCATGGGTGACACCCCGGTGGTGCACCTGTCGTTCGTCAACCGGCGCGCCGACCTCCTGGTCGTGGACGCGGAGGGCAACCTGTCGCACTACGACCTCTCCGAGGGCATCCGGGAGGAGCGAGCCTCGATCGGTCGCGACGTGGTGGCCCTCGACGGGCCCATCGACCGCCTGTGGAGCATCACCGGCAACCGGCAGTGCGTGCTGCGCCTGCCCGGCGAGGGCTCGTGCTGCCTCGCGGTGGTGGACATGCGCAGCGGCGTCCCGACCTTCCTCCAGGACCTCCACCCGGCCACCGTGGTCGACGTGGAGACGGGCACGGTCCTCGTGCCCGCCCGGGGGGCCGCGGTGCTCGAGCTCGGGCTCGACGGCCAGGAGCTGCGGGTCCTGCGCTCGCTCTCCGACGACCAGTGGATCGCCTTCCAGGAGACCGGGATCCTGGAGGCCAGCGACCGCGCGAGCGAGGTGCTGGGGGGCTGACCGGCCCGGGCCGCCCTACCTCCGCAGCCGCTCCCGCAGCCGGCGGATGATCCCCATCCGCCCCTCCTCCTCAACCGGTACCCCGCCGTCGTCCGCGCCCGCGGCCTCGTCGGCCGGCGCCGGCTCCACCGCACCGGCTGCGCCCGCGGCTCGCGGGAGGGGGTGGTCCTCGCCGGGGAAGGCGCCAGTGAGCGTGCCGGTGCCGGCCATGAACCGGGCCCAGATGGGCAGGGCCGCCGCCGATCCGCCGAGCCCCACGGGCCGTCCGCGGTCGAACCCCACCCACACGACGGCCACGATCCGCGGGCTGAAGCCGGCGAACCAGGCGTCTCGCGCGCCGTCGGTGGTGCCGGTCTTGCCGCCCACCGCGCCGGTCACGCCGTAGCGGGCCGCCCTGGCGCCGGTACCGGACACGAGTACGTCGCGCAGGGCCTGGACCGCCGTGGCCGCCGATTCGACCGAGACCAGGCGCGTGCGCTCGGGGTGGGCCGGCTCGGGTACGGGATCCCCGGGCGTCTCGACCGCCCGCACGAGGACGGGCCGGACCATCCGCCCGCCGCCCGGGAACACGGTGTAGGCCCCCGCGACCTCAAGGGGCGTGGCTTCGAACGCGCCGAGCGCCACCGAGGGGTGCCGGGTGGCTCCGGCGAGGCCCGACCGCCGGCAGAAGGCCTGGAGGGATTCGAACCCGAGCCGCTCCGCAAGGTGGATGGACGGGACGTTGATGGAGTGGACGATGGCCTCGCGCACCGTCACCTCGCCCCGGAAACGACCGTCGTGGTTCAGGGGTCGCCAGGTCTCCCCCGCCACCGCGCGCTCGTAGGGCTCGTCGGCCAGCAGGGTCGCGAGCGTGAGCGCGGGATCGGCGTCCAGGGCCGCGACCAGCGTGAGCGGCTTGACGAGCGAGCCCACCTGCCGCTGCCCGGCCACGGCGCGGTCGAAGGTGGAGGAGGCGTAGTCGCGCCCGCCCACCAGGGCCAGGACCCCGCCGGTGCGGGCGTCGATCGCCACCAGGGCGGCCTGCACGCCGCGGACCTCGGGCGCGGCGGCCTCGACCTCGGCGAGGCCCTCGGCCACGGCGCGCTCGGCGAGGCGCTGGAGTGGCGGGGAGAGCGTGGTGTGGACCACGAGGGCGTGGCCGGCCACGGCGCCGTCCCCGGCCGTGGCCTCCGCCTCCTCCACGGCCCGAGCGACGCCCCAGTCGGCCTCCCGGTGCACGCCCGTGGGCATCACGCCGAGCGGCAGGGCGGCCTCCCGTCGGGCGGTGGCTTCGTCGAGCGCGCCGGTCTCGACGAGGCGCCGGAGCGCGACGTTGCGGCGGTCGAGCGCCCGCTCCGGATGGCGCAGGGGCGACCAGGCCCCGGGCGCGGCGATGATCCCCGCGAGTGTGGCGCACTGCCCCGGGGTGAGCGCGTCCGGCGAGGTGCCGAAATACACGCGGGCGGCCTCGGCGACCCCGTGCACGGCCTGCCCCCCCGCCTGCCCCAGGTAGACCCCGTTGAGGTAGAGGGTCAGGATCTCGTCCTTCGACAACCGGCGCTCGAGGGCCACCGCCAGCAGCGCCTCGCGGAACTTGCGGGCGACCGTGCGGCGGGAGTCGAGGAAGAGGTTCTTGGCGAGCTGCTGGGTGATGGTGGATCCGCCCTGTACGGGTCTCCCCGCCGTGAGGTCGACCCACAGGGCCCGCGCCAGGCCGCGAGCCGAGATGCCCCGATGCGCGTAGAAGTCGGCGTCTTCCACGGCCAGCACCGCCTTCCGGAGGAGCGGCGGGATCTCGGCGAGCGGCACTTCCCGCCGCCGCTCCCCCGCCCCGGCCACCGTGGCCAGCACCGCGGGCGCGAAGCGGGCGGGCGAGGACGGCGTGACCGAGCGGACGCGGCCGTCGCGGAACGTGACGAGCACGTCGGCCGCGGGCACGGTCCAGCCCGGACCCCGGGCGGCCGGGATCCGGGCGCTCACGGCCTGGTCCGCGATGCGGACGTCGCCCGGCTCGCGGACCTCGGAGACCGGGTCGTACCCGGCGGCGCGCAGGTCGGCAGCGAGCTCGGACGCGGTGCAGGCCAGGCCGGGCCAGACCTCCACGGGTGCCGAGAGCACGCGACCCGGCTCGGTCCAGACCTCGCCGGCGAGTCGCCGCTCCACCGTGCCGACGGCCTCCCGCCAGAGGCCCGCGAGCACGATCGCCCCCGAGAGGACCAGCGCGACGGCGATGGAGACCAGGGTGCCCTGCACCCACGAGCGCGGGCGCGCGGGCGCGGGTCGACGCCCGGTGGAGCGGCGCTTCGTGGCCTTCCCGTCCCGGCCTCCGCGCCCCGCCACGGTCAGGCCAGGACCCGCCGGCAGGCGTCCACCACGGCCTCGACGGTGAGGCCGAGGGCGGCGGCGGCCTGCTTGCCGGGCGCCGAGAGACCGTACCGGTCGATGCCCACCGAGACCCCGCGCTCGCCCACGTACCGCTCCCAGCCCATGGTGCGGCCGGCCTCCACCGAGACGCGGGGCACGCCCGGCGGGAGCACGGCGTGGCGCCACGCCGGATCCTGCCGATCGAAGAGCTCCCAGGAGGGCATGGCCACCACGCGGACCGGCACGCCCTCGGCCTCGAGCCGCCGTCGGGCCTCGAGGGCCAGGACCACCTCGGACCCGCTGGCGATCACGACCACGCGCTGCCCAGCCGAGGCCTCCTCGAGCACGTAGGCGCCCCGGTGCAGGAGCGCCGCTTCGCCGCGGTTCGTGCGGTCGAGGACCGGCAGGCCCTGGCGGGTGAGGACGAGCGCCGTGGGACCGTCCCGGCGCAGGAGCGCGGCGCGCCACGCCTCGCCGACCTCCACGGCGTCGGACGGCCGGATCGTGACCCAGCCCGGCAGGGTGCGCAGGGCGGCGAGCTGCTCCACGGGCTGGTGGGTGGGGCCGTCCTCGCCCACGTGGACGGAGTCGTGGGTGTAGACGTGCACGACGGGCTGGGCCATGAGCCCGGCCAGCCGGGCGGCGCCGCGGAGGTAGTCGTGGAAGACGAGGAAGGTCGCGCAGTACGGCAGGATCCCGCCATGGAGCGCGAGGCCGTTGGCGATGGCGGCCATGGCGTGCTCGCGGATCCCGAAGTGGAGGTTGCGGCCGGTGAAGTCGGAGGGCCCGACGTCGCCGCCGCCGGGTACGAGCGTGTTGTTGGAGGCGGCGAGGTCCGCCGACCCGCCGAGCAGCTGGGGGAGCACCCGGGCGAGGGCGGCGATGACCTTGCCGCCGGCCACCCGCGTGGCCACCGAGGCGCCCGGCTCGAAGCGCGGCCACTCCACGGCCTCGAGGAGCGGAGCAAGGTCGCGGGCGTGGAACCGTTCCCACTCGGCGCGGAGGGGGTGGGTGGCGAAGCGCTCCTCCCAGGCCCGCCGGGTGGCGGCGCGCTCGGGATCGGCGGCGCGGAAGCGGGCCACCGCCTCGGGTGGGACCGCGAAGGCGGCCTCGGGGTCCAGGCCCAGGGCCTGCTTGGTGAGGCGCACCTCGTCGGCGCCGAGCGGGGCTCCGTGGACACCGCTGGTGCCGGCCTTGTGGGGCGACCCGCGACCGATCACCGTGCGGCAGGTGACCAGCGAGGGGCGGGGATCGGCCCTGGCCTCCTCGAGAGCGGCCGCCACCGCCGCCGGATCGTGGCCGTCGACCGCGAGGACGTGCCAGCCCAGCGCCGCGAAGCGGGCGGCGCGGTCCTCGGAGAAGGCGAGCGAGGTGGGGCCGTCGATGGTGATGCCGTTGTCGTCGTACAGGACCACGAGCCGGCCGAGCCCGAGGTGCCCAGCCAGCGAGGCCGCCTCGTGGCAGACGCCCTCCATGAGGTCGCCGTCGCTCGCGATCACCCACGTGCGGTGGTCGCACAGCCCGGGGCCCAACCGCTCCCGCAGGAACCGTTCGGCGATGGCCATCCCCACGGCGTTGGCGAACCCCTGCCCGAGCGGGCCGGTGGTGGTCTCGACGAGGGGGAGCAGGCCGTGCTCGGGGTGGCCCGCGGTCCGGCTGCCGAGCTGGCGGAACCGCCGGATCTCGTCCAGGGGGAGCAGGCCGGAGAGGTGGAGCAGGCCGTACAGGAGCATGGATCCGTGGCCGGCGGAGAGCACGAACCGATCGCGGTCGGGCCAGTCGGGTTGGGAAGGGTCGTACGCCAGGAAGCGCGTCCAGAGCACCACGGCGGCGTCGGCCATGCCCATCGGCATCCCGGGGTGGCCCGAATCCGCGGCCTGGATGGCGTCGATCGCGAGGCCGCGCAGCGTGTTCGCACAGAGCGTGTCGAGGGCGGGCACGAGGTCCTCCTGTGGTCGGGCTGGCCCTTATGCCCCGGCCAGGGGCCCCGCCACGGGCCAGGACGGCGGCTGTCCGGGCCGCAGGCCCGCCGGGGCCGGCCCCGCGTCGGCCCGGCGGCCGGGGGCACCTCGACGCCGTCAGATAGGGAAGAAGTACGCCGAGAAGATCTCGTAGTAGCCGTCGCCCCCGGCGGCGACGTGCTCCACCGGGAGGAGGTGGCCGCCGTCGGCCTCATCCACGATGCCCATGCCGTCGTCGACCTGCCATGCGCGGGCGTAGTGGGTCTGGCGGAGGTGGCCCGAGGTGTCGTAGGCATCGATCCAGGTGCGGGACCCGAAGTAGTAGGGTGCGCCGTCCACCGACCACACGGTGCCCTGGGCGTCGAAGAGGTCCGCCAGGTACTTCTCCATGGCCTCGGTGAGGCCCTCCATCGAGATCTCCCATTCGCGAGCGGCGAAGCGCTCGAGCGGAACCTCGCCCCACACGGCCGGGGAGAGGTCCAGGCAGTCGGTCTCGATCGGGACGAGCGCCAGGGCCCAGTCCTGCCAGGCCCGTGGTTCGAGGGTGCCGGGCTGGCCCTCGATCCGGTACCGCATGGTGCACCGATCCGCCGGATCGATCGACGTGGTGTCATCCTCGTCCGCCAGCACCAGATCGAGGACCGGAGCGCGGGGCCCGTCGAGGGTGACGGCGTCCGTGAAGACCCCCGCCCGGAGGCCCATGGACAGGTTCCACAGCATCTGGATCGGTTCGAAGCACCCCGTGCAACCCGTGTCGCGCGGCTCGCTGCGGCAGCCCGCGAGGAGGGGCAGGACCCAGGGGACGGCGGCGACTCCGGTCACGACCTCAGGCTGACACGCGCGCGCGCCGGATGCCACCCGGCAACCCGGGGCGGCGGCGGTCCCCTCCCCTCCGCCCGCCCGCCCGGATAGGCACCGCCGCCCCACGCGCCCGTGTCGCGCGCTTCCGGAGGCCCCCCATGGACCGCCAGCCCCTCGGCATCACGCCCCGCGCGGCCGACTACTCCCAGTGGTACCTCGACGTCCTGCAGGCCGCCGAGCTGTTCGACTACTCCCCCGTGAAGGGGTGCATGGTCATCCGGCCGCACGGCTACGCCATCTGGGAGGCCATGCAGCGCGATCTGGACCGGCGCTTCAAGGAGACCGGCCACCAGAACGCCTACTTCCCCCTCTTCATCCCGCAGTCCTTCCTGTCCCGCGAGGCCGAGCACGTGGAGGGCTTCGCCAAGGAGTGCGCCCTGGTCACGCACCACCGGCTGCGGACCTGCGAGGTCGACGGGAAGCGCGGGGTGGAGCCCGATCCCGAGAGCGTCCTCGAGGAGCCCCTCGTGGTGCGGCCCACGAGCGAGACCATCATCTGGCACATGTACCGGAGCTGGATCGACTCCCACCGGGACCTGCCCCTGCTCATCAACCAGTGGGCCAACATCGTCCGCTGGGAGATGAAGACCCGCCCCTTCCTCCGCACCACCGAATTCCTGTGGCAGGAAGGCCACACCGCGCACGCCACCGCGGAGGAGGCCGTAGAGGAGACGCGGCGGATGCTGGGCGTCTACGCCGCCTTCGCCGCCGAGGTCGCCTCCCTCCCCACCATTCCGGGCGTCAAGAGCGCCTCCGAGCGGTTCGCGGGCGCGGTGGACACCTACACCATCGAGGCCATGATGCAGAACGGCTGGGCCCTGCAGGCGGGCACCAGCCATTTCCTCGGCCAGAACTTCGCGCGGGCCTTCGACGTCACCTTCCAGGACACGGACGGGCAGCGCAAGCTCGTCTGGGCCACCTCCTGGGGCGTGTCCACGCGCCTCGTGGGCGCCGTCGTCATGGCCCACTCGGACGACGTGGGCCTCGTCCTGCCCCCGGCGCTCGCGCCGGTCCAGGTCGTGATCGTCCCCATCTGGCGGGGCGACGACGAGCGGGCCCGTGTGCTCGCCTACGCCGCCGGCGTACGCGACGCACTCGCCCGTCGCTTCCGCGTCCGGCTCGACGACCGCGAGGGTGTCAAGCCGGGGGCCAAGTACTTCGAGTGGGAGCGCAAGGGCGTGCCGCTGCGCCTCGAGGTGGGGCCCCGGGACATGGAGAAGCGCTCGGTGTTCGCCGCCCGGCGTACGGGCGGACCGAAGGCCCCCCTCCCGCTCGACGGCCTCGAGGAGGCCGTGGCGAGCGTGCTCGACGAGATCCAGGCGGGCCTCTACGCTGCGGCCGCAGCCCGGATGGCCGAGCGGACCCACCGCGTGGCCACCTGGGCCGAGTTCGTGGAACGCCTCGACGGCGAGAGTGGGTTCTTCCTCGTGCCCTGGCACGACGACGACGCCGAGGAGGCCGCCGTCAAGGAGGAAACCCGCGCCACCCTGCGGGCGTACCCGCTCGAGGGCCAGGAGGAGGCCCGGGGCCGGACCTGCTTCCGCACCGGCCGGCCGGCCACGCACATGGCGATCTTCGCGCGGGCTTACTAGGGCCGTGGATCCTCGGGCGCTCGCCGCCGAGGTCGAAGCGTCGCTCGAGAACGCCGCCGAGCCCGACGACGTCGTCCGGAAGGCGCTCTCGTGGGCGCTCCGCGAGGCGCTCGGCCGAGACCGCGACGCCGTGCTCGCCTTCCTGGCCCGTCATGGGGAGGCGCTGCCCGCGCGCGTCCGCCGCGAGGTGGGGCACAAGGCCCGGACCGGGCTCAAGGCGCCGCGGCGTGGACCAGCGGACCGGCCGAGCGACGGAAGCTAGTCCTTCCGGTCGCCGCCGAGCAGGAGGCCGAGCCCCACCTGGAAGAGCACGCCCTCGCCCAGGAACTCCACGTCAGATGAGGCGTTCGAGGCGTTGGCGGCCCCGATCACCGGGTAGACGAACGCCACCTCGGGGAGGAGGCGGAACCCGGGACCGAGCCGCGCCGCGTAGCCCACCGAGGCACCCAGGCTGGTCATCGAGACGCTCGCGGAGTCGCCCGAATCACCGGCCAGGACGAGGTACTCGTGGACCTTGGGCGCCAGGACGAACTGGCTGCCGCCCGCCGTGGGGAACCCGATGATCACCGGGACCTGGAAGGCCAGCAGGCCCGCGCCGCCGCCGGCCCCCAGGGCCCCGAACCCGCCGCCCGAGGGTGCGATGGACACGATGGGGCCGCCGGTCGCCGGATCGGTGAACTGGTACTTGAACAGGATCTCCATGCCCGAGGAGCCGATCCGGCCCCCCACGTCGAGCCGGTCGTTGACCCCGTAGCGGCCCGAGACGCCGCCGTGGAGGAACCCGACCGCCTCGCCGGATGCGGCCACCCCCCACCAGGAGGGCTCGATGCCCATCTGGAAACCTCCCGTGCCGAGCGTGTCGGCGGTCTGGAACGTGCCCACGGTGGCACAGCCCGAGAGGACGGCGAGGAGGGGGAGGAGGGACATGGTGGGCTCGCGGGATGGGAGCCCCATGATACCCCGAACGGTCCGGGTCCGGGGCCCACGGATTAGGGGAGCGCCTCGAGGCGACCCGTGCCCACGTTCTCCGTCGGCGACCTGCCCCGGCTCCGCCAGATCCTGGCCGTGCTCAACCGGCACGGCTTCGGCCGCATGCTCGTCTCGGCCGGGCTGGGGGAGCACGTGCCCGAGGCCGGCCAGGGCGTCGGGCCCGACACGCCCTGGCCCCGCCGCGTGCGCGACGCCCTGGTGGAGCTCGGCCCCACCTTCGTGAAGCTGGGACAGATCCTCTCGGTCCGGCCCGACATCGTGCCGGTGGCCCTCGCGGAGGAGCTGCAGTCCCTCCAGGACCGCGTCCCGCCCGTGGGGTTCGACGCCGTCCGGCGCGTCGTGGAGGAGGAGCTCGGGCGGCCGCTCGAGGAGGTCTTCCCCGAGTTCTCCCCGGAGCCGATCGCCGCGGCCTCCATCGCGCAGGTGCACCGGGCCGTCCTGCCCGACGGCACCCCGGTGGCGGTCAAGGTGCGGCGGCCCGACATCGTCCCCGTGATCACGGCGGACCTCCGGATCCTCAGGGCCCTCGCCCACCTCATCGAGGGGCGGTTGAACCTGCCCGGCATCTACACGCCCGTGGGCATCGTCAACGAGTTCGAGGCGGCCCTCTCCCAGGAGGTCGACTTCCACCGCGAGGCCCGCAATGCCGAGCGGTTTCGGGCCTCTCTCGCCGGACCCCACCCGGACGTCGTCGTGCCGCGGGTCTTCGCGGAGCGCTCCACCCTCCAGGTGATGGTGATGGAGCTCGTCGAGGGCGAACCCGTCTCGGTGCTGACGGCCGCGGACCCGCGGGGCGGCCCCCTGTGCCGCAAGCTGCTGGAGGTCTCCTACGCCCAGGTCTTCGTGAACGGGCTCTTCCACGGCGATCCCCACCCGGGCAACCTGCTCGTGCTGCCCGACGGCCGGCTCGGCTACCTCGACTTCGGCCTGGTGGGCGTGATCACCGGCGAGATGCAGCAGGTCATCTCGTCCCTCTTCCTCGCCATCGTCTTTCAGGACGCCGACGCCTTCGTGATGGCCATGATGCGGGCGGGCGCCTCCCACGGCCCGGTGGACGTGCGGGCGTTCCGCTCGGACGTGGAACGGCTCATGGCCCGGTTCCACGGCGCCTCCCTCGTCACCGTCTCAGAGCGGGCGAACCTCCTCGAGTTCCTCGAGGTGGCCATGCAGCACCGCCTCGCGCTCCCCCGGGAGTACGCGGTGCTCGCGCGCGCAGCCGCCCTCGTGTACGGGCTCACCCGCACGCTCCTGCCCGACGCCGACATCGTGGCCGAGGTGCGACCGCTGGCCGAGCGCCTCGTCGCCCGTGCGCTCTCGCCCGAGCACATGGCCGCGGAGGCCGCCCGGACCCTCTTCCAGGCGCGCTCCTCGCTATCGCACGTGCCCCTGCAGGTGGCCCACCTGCTCGGCGAACTGGAGGCCGGGCGGCTCCCGGTATTGGTCCGGGACCTCGACGCCGAGGCCGACCGCGCCGAGATCCGGCGGGCGAGCGTCCGGATCGCGGCGGCCATCTCGGGCGCAGCCCTCGGCGTCTCGGGCGCCGTCCTGCTCGCTCCGGCCCACGTCACCGCGGGCGGCGTGCCCCTGGTGCGCGTGCTCGGCGTCCTCCTCATCCTGGCCTCGGCCTGGGCCTGGATCTGGGTGTTCACCGCCACCCACCTGCCCCCGCTCCTGCGGCGGGCCTCGAGGCGCTTCGCCGGGCTGGGCCGCCTGCTGGTCGGAGCGGTCCGTTCGCGGAGCCGATGACGGGCCTTCGTGGCCCATATGATGGGAATCCACCTCCCAGCTGAGCCCGCCCTCCGAACCTTGCGCCGGGACCGCGGGGGTCATACGGACGTCGTCTTTCCGGGCCACCCGCCGGGCCCCCCCAGGAGCCGACATGAGCGCCTCCATCACGAACGTCCACTTCCTGCTGCGGAGGATCCACTCGCTCCTCGGGCTCCTCCCCGTGGGCGCGTTCCTGTGCTTCCACCTCTGGGAGAATTCGCAGGCCCGGTTCGGCCGGGAGTACTACAACGAGTACATCGTCGAGAAGATCCAGGGGATGAACTACGTGACCCTCCTGGAGATCTTCGTGATCGCCCTGCCGATCCTGTACCACGCGTTCTACGGCGTGGTGATCTGGTGGTACGGCAAGGCCAACGTGCTCTCGTACACGTACGGCGCGAATTGGATGTGGTGGATCCAGCGGCTGTCCGGGTTCGGCATCTTCGCGTTCCTGGTCTTCCACGTGGGCTGGACCCGCATCTGGGCCATCTGGAACGAGGCCATCAAGGCCGACATGTTCAGCCACATGCAGCGGATCTTCGCGAACCCGGTGTCGCTCGTGGTCTACGCGATCGGCATGACGCTCGCGGTGATCCACCTCGCCAACGGGCTGTGGACCATGGGCATCACCTGGGGCGTCACCACCAACCCACGCGCGCAACGCATCTCGAGGCTGATCACGGTGGCGCTCGGCGTCGCGCTGCTGTTCTTCGGTTTCCACGGGATGTACGGCTTCTTCCAGGACGTCCCCACCCCCCACCCGTTCGTGCACTGAGGAGCGCCCCATGGCCAAGCCCCAGACCATCGTCGTCGGCGGCGGACTCGGCGGCCTCTGGGCCACGCTGCGCCTCGCCGAGGCCGGCCTGCCCGTCCAGTTGTTCGCCCTCTTCCAGGTCAAGCGTTCCCACTCGGCGTGCGCGCAGGGCGGCATCAACGCCGCGCTCGACACCAAGGGCCAGCGGGACTCCATCTGGCAGCACGTCGTCGACACCATCAAGGGCGGCGACTACCTCGCGGACCAGCCCCCGGTGAAGACCATGTGCGAGGAGGCCCCGGGCCTCATCCGCACCTTCGAGCGGATGGGCGTCACCTTCTCGCGCACCGCCGAGGGCCTCATGGACCTGAGGCTCTTCGGCGGCGTCAAGAACAAGCGCACCTGCTTCGCGGGTGCGAGCACCGGGCAGCAGCTCCTCTACGGCGTGGACGAGCAGGTCCGGCGCTACGAGGCCAGCGGCCTGGTCCAGAAGTGCGAGTGGTGGGAGTTCCTGTCGCTCGTGCTCGACGACTCGGGCCGCTGCCGGGGGATCACCGCCCTGGACCTCCGCACCATGGAGGTCCGCGCCTTCCCGGCCGACGCGGTCGTCATGGCCACCGGCGGGCTCGGCCTCATCTGGGGCAAGTCCACCAACTCCACCAACTCCACCGGCGCGGCCGCGAGCCGCTGCTATCAGCAGGGCGCCCGGTTCGTGAACGGCGAGTTCATCCAGTACCACCCCACCGGCATGATCGGTGACGACAAGAACCGCCTCATGAGCGAGGCGTCCCGCGGGGAGGGCGGTCGGATCTGGGTTCCCCGGGATCCGCACGACAAGCGGCGTCCCAAGGAGATTCCCGACGCCGAGCGCTTCTACTTCCTCGAGGAGTGGTACCCCACCTACGGCAACACCGTGCCGCGCGACGTGGCGTCGCGCGCCATCTGGAAGGTCGTCAAGCGCATGGGTCTGGGCCTGCGGGGCGAGGACCGGGTCTACCTCGACGTCTCCCACCTCCCCAAGGACTTCGTCAAGAAGCGCCTCGGGGCCATCCTGGAGATCTACGAGAGCTTCACCGGCGTCGATCCCTCCGAGGAGCCCATGGAGATCTTCCCGGCCGTCCACTACTCCATGGGCGGCCTGGGGGTGGATTGGGAGAAGGACGGGAAGACCGGCGGCATGAAGGTCGGCTCCCCCCGCAACCACCAGACGAGCATCCCCGGCCTCTTCGCGTGCGGCGAGTGCGACGGCGCCTACCACGGCGCCAACCGGCTCGGCGCCAACTCGCTCCTGTCCGCGTCCTTCTCGGGCCGTGTCGCGGGTGAGGCCGCGGCGGCCTTCGTGAAGGGCATGGGCAAGGGGGCCGGCGACGTACCGCCCGCCCTGCTCGAGGGCGAAAAGCGCCGTCAGGACGAGCTGAACGCGCGGATCCTCGCCTCCCACGGCAAGGAGAACGTCTACACCATCCACCGCGACCTCGGCGTGCTCATGACCGACAACGTCGGCGTGGAGCGCCACAACCCCGAACTCGACCAGGCCATCGACGGCATCCGCTCCTTGAAGGAGCGCTTCGCCTCCATCGGCCCGCACGAGGGAAGCCCCTGGGCCAACGCCACCCTCCCCTACGCCCGGCAGGTCCACGACATGATCGTGCTGGCCGAGGTCGTCGCCGTGTCCGCCCGCCAGCGCGACGAGTGCCGGGGCTCCCACCACAAACCCGAGTTCGAGCTGGAGATCCCCGCGGGCAGGAAGGCCGGGGATCCCGAGTACGACGCCTTCGTGGCCCGCTGGAAGGCCAACCAGGATCGCTGGCTCAAGGCCACCGTGGCCGAGTGCACGCCCGAGGGCCCGCGCATCACCTACGTCCCGGTCGACACCTCCGTCCTCGCGCCCGAGCAGCCTCGGGACTACCGGTAGGGGAACGCCATGTCCAGGACCATCCGCTTCCGCATCCAGCGCCAGGACCGCCCGGACGCCACCCCCTACTGGCAGTCGTTCGAGATCCCCTGGCGGCCCAACCACAACGTCGTCTCCGCGCTCATGGCGATCCGGGAGGACCCGGTCACCGCCGCGGGGGAGCGGGTCGATCCCGTGCTGTGGGAGTGCAACTGCATGGAGGAGGTCTGCGGGGCCTGCTCCATGCGGATCAACGGGCGCCCCATGCAGGCCTGCTCCACGCTCGTGGACGGGCTCGCCCAGCCCATCGTGCTGCAGCCGCTCTCCAAGTTTCCGGTCGTGCGCGACCTCATGGTCGATCGCCAGATCATGTTCGACCACCTCAAGCGGGTGCAGGCCTGGATCGACCTCGACGGCTCCTGGGACGTCCACGAGCGCGCGCCGCGCCTCTCCCCGCAGGAGTGGGAGATCAACTACCTCTTCTCGCGCTGCATGACCTGCGGCTGCTGCATGGAGGCCTGCCCCCAGTTCGGCCCCGGCCTCCCCTTCATGGGCCCGGCCGTCCTGACCCAGGTCCGGCTCATGAACGGACACCCCACCGGCCGCTACTTCGCCGGCGAACGCCTGCACGCCATCATGGGCGAGGGCGGCCTGTCCGACTGCGGCAACGCCCAGAACTGCGTCCAGGTCTGCCCCAAGGAGATCCCGATCACCACGGCCATCGGCGACCTGGGCCGGGCGGTGTCCCTCCAACTCCTCAAGGACGTGCTGGGGGGATAGCGCGACCGTGCCCCACCCCATCGCCGAGCTCGACGCCGCCACGGCTCGCGGCCTCGTGGGCCTCTTCACCGACCTCGACGACACGCTCACCGAGGCGGGGCGCGTGGTGCCCGCGGCCTTCTCCGCGCTCGACCGGGTCCGCTCGGCGGGGCTGCGCACGGTGATCGTCACCGGCCGGCCGGCGGGCTGGGTGGACCACCTCGCCCGCATGTGGCCGGTGGACGGCGTGGTCGGCGAGAACGGCGGCCTGTGGTTCTGGCACGACGGGACCAGGCTCCAGCGCCGGTTCCTGCAGCCCGCCGCGGAGCGGGAGGCCCACCGGGCGCGGCTCCGGGCGCTCGCCGCGTCCATCCCCGCCGAGGTGCCCGGCTGCGCCGTGAGCGTGGACCAGCCCTACCGGGAGCTGGACCTCGCGATCGACTTCCGGGAGGACGTGTCCGAGCTGCCCGAGTCCGCCGTGGACGCGATCGTCCGCCGGTTCGAGGCCGCCGGGGCCACCTGCAAGGTGAGCAGCATCCACGTCAACGGCTGGTACGGCGCCTTCGACAAGCTCGAGGGCTGCCGGCGGTTCGTGCGGGAGGTCTGGGGCGAGGATCTCACCGCCACCGTCGACCGATGGACCTTCCTCGGCGACTCCCAGAACGACGAGCCGATGTTCCACGCCTTCCCCCACGCCATCGGAGTGGCGAACGTGGCCCGCTTCCTCCCGCGCCTCCGCTGGCCCCCCGCCTGGATCACCACGCTCCCGGGCGGCCGGGGCTTCGCCGAGGCCGTGGACCGCGTCCTCGCGCTCAGGGGGTAGCGGCCCGGGGCCGACGCCGGGCCGATCCCGTGGTACCATCGTCTTCCAGCCTCGGAGCCTCCCATGCGGATCCGCCACCTCCTCTCAGCCGTCGCCCTGCTGGCCGGCTCGGCCGTCCTCGTCGCCGACTCAGCGGGTCCGACCTGCGAGCTCTACAAGGGATGGGCAGTGGACGCGACGTACGTCACCGACTGCGGCGGCGGCGACGAAGGCGCGTTCTACGCCAACACCGGCGACCTTTCCTACGGGGCGGTGGGGTCCCCGCAACCCGAGGACGTGCGGTTCGTCCAGACCCACGGCGACCTCACCCTCGCGATCCTGGCGGTCTCCTACGACACCTCCGAGTGCGACGACGCCAGCGGTCAGGGCACCTTCACCGGGCTCGTCCTCGAGCTCCTCGACCGATCGGGCGACTCGGGCATGGGTGGCCGGCCCACCTGGCAGTGCAGCGGCTGGAACGTCGGCGAGCCGGACCAGGATCTCACCTGCTACCCCTCCGCGGGCGGCGACACCTGCAGCCTGCAGCTGACCGACACGGCCTCGGGATGACCCGCGGCACGCCGGGGCCGTCCCAGGCGTACCTCTACACCACCGCCGTCCTCACCGGCGGGGCCACCATGGCGGCCGAGCTGGCCGGTGCGCGCCTCGTGGCACCGTTCTACGGCACCAGCACGCCCGTGTGGGCGCTCCTGGTCGGGGCGGTCCTGACTGGCCTGGCCCTCGGGCAGGCGGTCGGGGGGCGCCTCTCGGCCCGCACCCGGACGCTCCGCCCCCTCGCGGCGCTCCTCCTGGCCTCGGGGCTGCTCCTGGCCCTCCTGCCCGTGGTGGCCCGGCCGCTCATGACCGGCACCCTCTCCCTCTTCCACCGCGGGCAGCTGGCGCCCATCCTGGCCTCCGCGCTGGGGGTGACGGCCCTCCTGGCGCTCCCGGTCGCGGTCCTGGGCGCCTGCGGTCCGATGGTGCTGCACCTCGCCGTCCGCGGCCCCGCGGGCCCCGTGGCCGGCCGGATCTACGCCCTCGGCACGGCCGGGAGCCTGGCCGGCACCTGGCTGTCGGGCCTCGTGCTCGTCCCGCTGGTGGGCACCCGCCGCACGCTCTGGGCCTGCGCCGCCCTGCTCGCAGCCACCGGCGTGACGGGTCTCCTCGGGCGGCGGCGGGCCCTCGGGGCCACCGTCGTGACGGCCGTCGCCGCGGTTGCCCTGGCGTTGCCGGAGGGTGTCATCAAGCCGAGGCGGAACGCGATCTTCGAGGACGAGACCTGGTACGGCTACGTCCAGGTCACCCAGGACGTCCGCGCCCGCTGGCTCTACCTGGACGACGGGTACGCCCACCAGTCGGTCCTGCCCCTCGACGGCTCCCTCGCCCTGGAGGGCGTCTGGGGCTGGTACGCCGCCGCGCCCGCCTTCACCGCCACGGGCTCCCCCCGCTCGGTCCTCCTCCTGGGACTGGGCGGCGGCTCGGCCGCCCGGTCCTACCGGGTGCTGTGGCCGGAGGCCGAGCTCACCGGCGTGGAGATCGACCCCGGCGTGGTGGAGGCGGGCCGCCGCTTCATGGGCCTGCCCGACGAGGTGCGGATCGCCACGGCCGACGCCCGGGCCTGGCTCCACCGGGATCCGAGCCGCTACGACGTCGTCCTGCTCGATGCATTCCGCTTCCCGTACGTGCCCTTCCAGCTGGCCACCGTCGAGTGCTTCCGGGCCATCGACGCCCGTCTCGCCGAGGGCGGGGTCGTGATGGTCAACGTGGGCCGGGGTGACGACGGGCGCGGGACGGGCGCACCCGGCGACGGCTTGCACGACGTCGTGGACGCCGTGGCCGTCACACTCGGGGCCGTGTTCCCCCTGGTCCGGGGGAGCGACGTCCCGGGGCATCCCAACACCATCCTGGTGGCCTCCCGGCACCCCCCGGCCCTCGACGCGGGCCTGGCTGCCCTGGGCCTGCCCGACGGCCCGGCCGCCACGCTCCGGAGGCTGCCCGTGCCGAGGCCGTGGGCGCCACCGCCGGGCACCGCCGTGCTCACCGACGACCGCGCCCCCGTCGAGTGGCTCACCGACCGCGTGATCCTCCGGCGGTTGCGGGCCCTGTGACGAGGCCAGGCGTGGATCCGGTCCCCGGCGCCGCGCTCCCGCGCCTCGGCCCCGCCGCGGCCGCGGCGCTCGTCGCCACCAACGACATCTGGCTCCGCCCCCACCTCCCGGGCTGGATCGGCGGCAAGCTCTCGGGCCTGGGGGTGGCCTTCCTGCTCCCGGTGGTCCTGGCCGCCGCCGGGGAGTGGGTCTCGTGGCTCGCCGCCCGTGCCATGCACCGCCGCTGGCGCCCGCCGGGCCGCCCGCTCCACCTCGGTGCGTGCGCGGTGACCGCACTCTACGCCGCCGGCATGGAGCTGGTGCCCGGGTTCGGCTCGTTCCACGAGGCCTGGCTGGAGGCCGTGGTGCCCTGGGTGGACTTCCGGCCGGGGACGCCGGATCCCACGGACCTCCTCTGCCTCCTCGCGGTGCCGCTGGCCTGCCTGCACCTCGAGCGGGTCAGGCCACCCGGTGGGGCACGGAGCGACCCGCCAGGAACGCCGTGACGCAAGCCACCAGCTCCTCGGCGATCGCCGCGCCCAGGCCCGGGTGGAACCCGGCGCCGTGGGGTGTGCACAGCACCCGGGCATGGGCCGCGATCCGGGCCAGCCCGGGGTAGGGCTCCTCGGGAAAGACGTCGAGCCCCAGGCCCCCGAGCCGGCCGGCGCACAGGGCGGCGAAGGCCGCCTCGAGGTCGAGCACGCCGCCCCGCGCGGTGTTCACCAGGAGGGCGTCCGGCCGGGCGCGCGCCAGGAGGGGCGCGTCCACGACGGGCGGGGCGCCGGGCGCGTGGCTGCAGTGGACCGTGACCACGCGGCAGGTGGCGAGGAGCTCGGGGAGCGGTGCCTCCTCCACGCCCGGGAGCCGGACCGCCGGGTCCATGCCGAGGACACGCGCCCCGAGCGCCCCGAGCGTGGCGGCCATGCGGGCGCCGATGACGCCCAGCCCCACCACGCCCACCGGCTGGCCGCCGAGGAGCGCGATCGGGCGGGACGGCAGGTCGGCACGGGCCCAGCGGCCGGCCCGGGCATCGTCGCCCAGGCGGGGGAGGTCCTTGAGCAGCGCGAGCGCCAGCGTGAGCGCCGACTCCACCACGGCGTCGCGGCGGGCGAGCGGGCAGCGGGCCACCGCGATCCCGCGGACGGCGGCCTCGGGGAGGTCGAGGTGATCGTGGCCGCTCGTGGTGGTGACGAGGAGTCGGCAGCGGGGAGCGGCGTCGAGCTCCGCGGCGCCCACGCGCGTGAGGCTGGTCACCACGAGCACGTCGGGATCGCCGAGGGCCGATGCCGGAGCGCCCTGCGGCAGGTGCAGGCAGGCGAGGCCGAGGCCCTCCAGGGCAGCACGCTCCGCGGCGAGGTCGCGGTCGGTCTCGTAGGGGCTGCGGCCCCATCGGGTCAGGCGGACGGGCATCGCGGGCGGCATCTAACCCGGAGGGATGGCCGCTCCCGGGGCCGTCCGTGCGACGGGCGTCGCGCCGGGCTCGGCCTGGCCACATCTTTCGTAGATGTCATCAACCTGCCTGGTTGTGGCCGCATTCCGGCCATAACTTCATTTGTTGTCATGATCTATGGAAGTTGTGTCCTTGGTTCGGTCATAACTCCTGGAGTTGTTCTCATCTCGACGAGTTAGGGCCGGTCCCTGGAGACCTCCATGCCCACGTTCCACGTGACCTTCGCCACTGAAGGGCGACAGCCCCTCTTCCCCTCGGAGGACCGTCGGCGGGCCGCCGTTCGGGCGCTCGCCCGCACGGTCGCGGGCCGGGCCGTCCTGTTCTCCATTGTCGACGACCACGTCCACGTCGTCATCATGGGCGATCGCCCCCGAGCGGGCCGGGTCGCCCGTGCCGTGGCGATCGCGCTCGGTCCCCGCGCCGACGCCCCCCTCGATGCGGCCCGGATCCGCCCCGTGGAGAACCGCTCGCACCTCCAGTGGCTGGTGCGGTACCTCCTGCTCCAGCCCGTCCACCACCGGCTGGGCATCCACCCCGCCCTCTACACCGGCTCCTGCTTCCCCGACCTCGTGGGCGCCCGGCTCCTTCCCGGGCTCACGCTGCGGATCGGTGACGCCCTTCCTCGCTTCCGGCCGGAAGAAGCCTGCGGTCTCGTCGGCCTGCCCGCGGTCGCGATCCGCCCGCTCACCCCCGAGGCCGTACGCGCGGCGGGCGTCATCCGGATCGTGTCCGCCGCGGCCGCAGTCCGGGCACAGGGTCCCGAGCTCAAGGGCCGCGATCGCGGCGTCGTGGAGGTCCGTCGGCTCGCAGGCGCCGTGGCGGCGGAGGCGGGTCTCGGCGTCGCAGAGGTGACCTGGGCCCTCGGCGTCTCGGCCCGCACCGGCCGACGCCTGCACAAGGCCGCGGCTGACACCGCCGCCCTGGCCGCCGTACGGGTACGCCTGGCTCTCGAGGACGCCGTGCACGACACCCCGCTCGTCCTGACCGACGCAGGGGGCGTCGCCTACGGGGAGGAGCCGGGGAGCGCGTGAGGGTCCGGCGGCGGTGCGGGGTCCAGGCCCCCCCCCGCCCGGCGCCAGCCGAACGCCTGCACGCCCCTGCGCAGGCCGCCGACCGCCACCCGCTCCCGGAACGGCAGGAGCGGGTCCGGCAGCGGCGCAATCCCCGCCAGGCCCGCCAGGGCTGCACCCAGGTCGGCCGTGGCCACCTGGCCCTCCACGCGGCCGGGCGCGATCCCTGGGCCACAGATCGCGAGGGGGACGCGCAGCTCGGGATCCGAGAGGTCCAGGCCGTGCCCCCGCCCGCCCGGCTCGCCGAAGGCCTCGCCGTGATCGGCGGTCACGGCCACGAGCGCGGGGCCCACGCCCCGGACGAGGCGGCCCAGCCGCTCGCCCGTGGCGGCCACGGCGACGGCGTACGCGGCCGCGAGGACAGCCGGATCCGCGGTGCCCGGGCGCCACCCGGCCACGCGCGCCTGGGGATCGCGAGCGTACTCGTGGGGCGCGAGCAGGTGGATCCAGGCGAACCGGGGCCGCCCCGGCTCGGTGGCCCACCACGCCAGGGCCGCGTCCACGAGCAGATCGTCGCGCCGGTGGCGCAGGCGCTCCACGCGGCCCGTGACCCGCCGGCGCCAGCCCTCCCAGGCCTGCCGGCCCAGGTGGGGCTCGCGAAACCGATCCGCGTGGACGAACCGGCTGAATCCCTCGTCGAAGCCGAACGCCGGGTCGAGCCAGGGGTTGGAGACGAAGGCCGCGGTGGCGTACCCGGCGGCCGCGAACCGGGTGGCCAGCGGCCGCCAGGCCACGGGACGCGTCCACCCGCCTCCCGGCGCGGGCAGGCCTCCCCGCGTGCGCGTCACCGGCTCCCCGCCGAGCAGGGCGTACAGGGCCGGCAGCGTCCAGGGCGCGGGCGCCACCGCCTCGGTCCACGTCCGGCAGGTCACGGGCAGCGCGAGACCCGCGTCGGCCCGCACCGCATCCACGGTGACCAGCAGGATGTCGGGAGCGCCCCGCCCGGCCGGTTCCGGTTGCGCCGGCAGCGACCCGCCGCCCGGCGGATCCCGGGTGTCCCACCGGGGCGCGCCGGCGACGGGGAGCACCACGAGGGCGGCGATCCCGAGCGCCGCGGCCGCCCGGGGCAGGACGAGGGCGAGGGCCAGGGGGGCGAGGGCCGGGAGGAGGTCCGCTCCGCCAACACCGAGCTCGCGGTGCAACACCCCGGGCAGGACCACCGCGCCCCACGCCGCCAGGGCGAACGTCACCGGCCAGCGCGGCCGGACGACTCCCGCCACCGTGCCGAGGATCAGGCCCACGCACACCGAGATCGCCAGGGCGAAGGCCGCGTCCCACACGGTCTCCCGCAGGCCGGGCCCGCCCCGGACGAGCGCGACGGCGGCCTCCCAGCCCACCAGGGCGAACCCGGCGAGGCTCCCCGCCACGGCCCCGCGGCGGGCAGGGCGGCTCCGCACCGCCGGGCTCGCTCCCTCGACGTCCATCCGACCTCCGCGGAACCCGGGGGGTAGCCCGGCGCCGGCCGGCGCTCCAGGCTCCGGACGGACGCCGTCCGGGCCGCCGGGGAGCCGCGGGGGTAGGGGTTCCGCCGGAGGAACCGCCGTGAAGCCCGCCCGCCCCCGCTTCGCCTGCACCGCCTGCGGTGCCCTGCTCTCGGGCTGGTTCGGGCAGTGTCCCCGGTGCGGTGCGTGGAACAGCGTGGAGGAGGCCCCGGCGGCCCCGGCGGGTGCCGGCCCGGCGCGCCCGGGTCCCCCAGCCCGGCCGGTGCCGCTCTCCTCGGTCCCGCTGGGCGACGGTGGCGAGGTCCGGTTCCGCACCGGGATCGGGGAGCTGGACCGCGTGCTCGGCGGCGGCCTGGTCACCGGCTCGCTCACCCTCCTCGGCGGCGACCCCGGGGTGGGCAAGTCCACCCTCCTGCTCCTCGCGGCAGCCAGCCTCGCCGAGCGGGGCCTCACCGTCCTCTACGTCACCGGTGAGGAGTCCGCGCGGCAGGTCCGGCTGCGGGCCGATCGGCTGGGCGTGGCCTCCGAGCGGCTCTACCTCCTGGCCGAGACCGACCTCGACGCGGTGGCCGAGGCGGTCGCCTCGCTCGCGCCCCGCTTCCTGGTGCTCGACTCGGTCCAGGTCATGCGCAGCCCCGACGTCGAGAGCATTCCCGGCAGCGTGCCCCAGGTCCGTGCCGCCGCGGACCGGGCGCTCGCCATCGCCAAGGGTCGCGACGTGGCCACCCTGCTCGTGGGCCACGTCACCCGCGAGGGTACGCTCGCGGGCCCGAAGATGCTCGAGCACCTCGTAGACACCGTCGTCTACTTCGAATGCGACGATCGCTCCCCCCTGCGCGTGCTGCGCGCGATCAAGAACCGCTTCGGGGCCACCGGAGAGCTCGGCCTCTTCGAGATGACCGAGGCCGGCCTCGTCGAGGTGCCCGACGCCTCCGCTCGCCTCCTCTCCGAGCGCGCCGCCGACGCCCCGGGCACCGCCGTGGTGGCCGCGATGGAGGGCAGCCGGCCGCTCCTCGCCGAGGTGCAGGCCCTGGTGGGTCGCCCCAACCCCGGCACGCCCGCGCGCGTGGTGGTGGGCGTGGATCGGGCGCGGGTGCAGGTCCTGCTCGCGATCCTCGACCGCGTGGGCCTGTCCGCCTCCGACCGCGACGTCCACGTCTCGGCCGCCGGCGGGGTGCGGCTCGACGAGCCCGCCGCCGACGTCGGCCTCCTCGCGGCCCTGGCCTCCTCGCTGCGCAACCGGCCTCTGCCCCGCGACCTCGCCTGCATCGGCGAGATCGGGCTCGCGGGCGAGGTGCGCATGGTGTCCTTCCCCTCGGCGCGCATGCGGGAGGCCCGGCGGCACGGCTTCCGCCGGGTCCTCGCCCCCACGAGCGCCGCCCGCGAGGCCCCCGAGGGGATCGAGGTGGTGGCCGTCCGCACGGTGCGCGAGGTGGTGGAGGCGCTCGAGATCACCCCGAGGCGCTAGCCACCCCGTCCCAGTCCTCCACGGGCCAGCCCCGGCGGCGGGCCTCGCGGGCGAGGCGGGGGTCCGGGTCCACGCAGACCGGGTGACCCACGGCCAGGAGCACCGGGAGATCCGCGATGGAATCGGTGTAGAACCAGGCGTCCTCGAGGTGTTCGCCGCGGCGCTCCGCGTATCGGCGGCCCAGTTCGAGCTTGCCGGGGCCGTAGCAGAAGGTCCCGTCCACCTCGCCGGTCAGGACGCCGTCCCGGGCGGCCGGCACGGTGCAGACGGCGTCGTCCAGACCCAGGTCGCGGGCGGCGGCCCGGCCCACCCAGACCAGCGAGGAGGTGAGCAGCACGGTGCGGTCGCCGGCGGCGCGGTGGCGAGCCACGGCCGCACGCGCGCCGGGCCGGATGCGACCGGCGATCTCCTCGGCCCAGAACGCCGTCATGGCGGCCGCGAGGTCCGCCTCGCGGAGCCCGGCGAGCGAGGCGGCGGCGTCGCGGAGCCCCGTCTCCACGCCGGTGAACCCGAGCCGGTAGAGCCCCATCCACCAGGCCGCGAGCCCGGCCTGCCGCCAGGACAGGCGGCCCTCCCGGCGCTCGCGCGCGATCCAGAGCCGGGCCGAGTTCACGGCCACGAGGGTCCGGTCGAGGTCGAAGAAGGCGAGGGCCATGGCGGCGCCGGCCTAACGCGCGAGGCGGCCGGGCGTCCTTCACATCCCTTCACGGAGCGCTGCACACCTTCGGCCGCGGCGGCCCGGTCGGGGGATAGGATCGGGACGACACCCCCCCGGCCGGAGGCCCCATGACGGCTCGCCGCGCTCCCCTCCTCCTCGCGTTCCTCCTCGGGATCGCCGCCGCCACGGGTGGATCCGCGCTGGCGCAGGGCGGCTGGGGGAGGGGTCCGGGTCCCTTCGGCTTCCTCGAGACGCTCGACCTCACGGAGGCCCAGCAGCAGGCCCTGGCCACGCTGCGGACCGGGATGCGCACCGAGTGCGTCCAGACGCCCTCGGACGCCGATCCCCATTTCCGGCTCCTGGAGCTGGCCATGGCGCCCGACGCCCTCCCGCCGGCCGCGCTCCACGCCACGGTGGACGCCGAGATCGAGCGGGTGCGCGCGGCCTCCCACTGCGTGCTGGACCGCCTCGTGGCGTTCCGCGACACCCTCACCCCCGAGCAGCGGGCCGCGATCGCCGGGCACCTCGACCAGACCCGGGAGCGCCGCCGCCGGTGGATGGAGGGGTGGGGCGGCGGCCACGGGCCGCGGTAGGGGGGGCGTCGTGCAGGTCGTCCTGGTCATCGACGACGACGCCAGCCTCCGGGCCCTGCTGACGGAGTACCTCGAGAACCGAGGCTTCTCGGTGGTCACCGCCCCCGACGGTCCCTCCGGCCTGGCGAGGCTGCGGGCCGGCGGCGTGGACCTCGTGGTGCTCGACATCATGATGCCGGGGATGGACGGCTTCGAGGTCTGCCGTGCCATCCGCGGCGACTCGCGGGTCCCCGTGATCATGCTGACGGCCCGGGGTGAGGACACCGATCGCATCGTGGGCCTCGAGCTGGGGGCCGACGACTACCTCCCCAAGCCGTTCAACCCGCGCGAGCTGGTGGCCCGCATCCGGGCGGTGCTCCGCCGGGGCGCGCCCGCCGACGACGGCGACACCACCCTCCGGGCTGCGGGCATCCGGCTCGATCCGGCCCGGCGCGAGGTCACAGCCGACGGCGTCCCGGTGGACCTCACCACCACCGAGTTCGAGATCCTCCGTACGCTCCTGGCCTCGGCGGGCCGCGTGGTGCCCCGCGAGCGCCTCATGGAGCTGGCACGCGGGCCCGAGTGGGCGGCCTTCGAGCGCTCGGTGGACGTCCACGTGAGCCACCTGCGGCGCAAGCTCGGCGACGATCCCCGCGCGCCCGAGCGCATCAAGACCGTGCGGGGTGTGGGCTACATGGTGCCGCTCGGTCGGGGGGACGGATGAGCCACCGCCTCCGCGTGGTCCTGGCGCTCTGCGGGCTGGTGGCGGCCACCGTCGCCTTCACCTGGTTCCTGGCCGGCTACGTCGTCCTGCGGCCGCTCATCGCCGCCCTCGGCGCCGAGCGGATCGAGACGGCCCTCTACGTGGCCCGCGAGGTGGAGACGGCGGCCGATCCCCCCGCCCGGGCCTGGACCCTCGGCCAGGAGCTGGGGGTGGGCATCGATCCGGTCCGCGAGGCGCCGCCGGAGGGCTCGCGCGGCCGCGCGTTCGCTCGCGACGAGCGGGTGCTGCGCCTCTCGACCGACCCGGCCGTCCCTCTCCTCGTGCCCCTCGAGGGAGTGGACGGGGTGTGGGGGCTCTCGATCCGGTGGCCCGTGGACATCGAACGGCCCCGCCACGTCGCGGCGGGCGGATTCGCGCTCGTCGCCGTGGCGGTGGTGCTGGCCGCCTTCGCCGCGTCCCGCTGGGTGCTCGGCCCGCTCGGTGCCACCAGCCGCGCCATGGAGCGCGTGGCCGGTGGCGACCTCGACGCCCGCGTGCCCGAGGGCGACGACGACGCGGGCCGCATGGGCGCCACCTTCAACCGCATGGCCGAGCGCGTGGGGGCCATGGTCCGGGGCCAGCGCCGCCTCATGGCCGGCCTCTCCCACGAGATTCGCTCCCCGCTCGCCCGCATGCGCCTCGCGACCGAGCTCCTCAAGGACGACGGTGCGCCGGCCGGTCGAGTGGAGGCGCTCGAGCGCGACATCGCCACGATCGACGGCCTGGTCGGCGAGCTCCTCGAGTCGGCCCGCATGGAGGAGGGCGCCATCGGGTTGCACCGCGTGCCGATCGAGGTCGGGCCCCTCCTCCGGGAGGCTCTCGGGGCCGCCGACCTGGAGGGCCGTCCCGCGGACGTGGCGGCGCCCGACGGCCTCGTCGTCCTCGCCGATCGGACCCGCCTCCTGCGCGCGGTCGGCAACCTGCTCTCCAACGCGGCCCGCCACACCCCGCCCGGGACCCGGGTCCGCCTCGCGGCGTCGAGGGTGGACGGCGGCGTCCGCCTCATGGTCGAGGACGATGGCCCGGGTGTGCCCGCCGCGGAGCTTCCCCGCCTGTTCGAGCCCTTCTACCAGGCCGACGGGCGCCTCCACGCCGGTGGCCTGGGCCTGGGTCTCATGCTCGTGCGCCAGATCGCCGAGGCCCACGGGGGGCGCGTGGAGGCCCGCAACGGCGGCGGCACGCTCCGCGGACTGTCCGTGGCCGTCACGCTCCCCGCCGCGTGAGGCCTACCCGTCGTACCAGGGCGGGGTGACGAGCCGCTCGTAGTGTTCCACCCGGAACGGGTTCATCCGCTGGCGGGCCACGTCGAAGGCCATGCGGGCCGACACCAGCGCGAACCAGGCGTACATGTCGCGGCGGTACCGGTGGCGCGAGAGCAGACCGCGGGCGAGCCAGCCGGGGTTCGCGAAGCGCCGGTTCATGGCGTAGAGCGCCTCCGCGATCTCGTCGCGGGTCATGTGCTCGGCGTCCAGTACCGGGGTGAGCCAGTCGAAGTCCTCGAACCGACCCTCCTGCACCCAGCCCTTCTCCAGGGCCTCGTCGTACACCGGCGTGCCCGGGACCGGCGTGATCGGGTGGAACGCGGGGAAGTCGATGCCCAGGTCCGCCGCGAAGTCGGCCTGCCGCCGGAGCGTCGCCGGCGTCTCTCCCCGGACGCCGACGATGAAGGTGCCCTGGAGGAAGACCTCCGGGAACCGCCGCTTGAAGATCCGGATCGCCTCCCCGCCCGCGCCGCCCTCGTAGTGGGTCTTGTTGAACGAAGCGAGATCCTCGTCACCCGCACGTTCCACGCCGATGCAGACGTGCCGCAGCCCCGCCCGCACCATCTTCTCGAGTACCCCGGTGCCGGCGTCGCGCATCACGCAGTCGGCGCGCAGGAAGGCGAACCACGTGGGGTCGAGCCGCGAGCGGATCACGAGGTCGGAGAAGGCGTCGTTGAACCGGGGATCGATGTTCCAGGACTCGTCCACGAACACGAAGCTCTGCCGCCCCCAGCGCCGGTGGAGCAGCTCCATCTCCTCGAGCGTGCGCTCGGGACTCTTCGTGCGCCAGCGGGGTCGGAGCCGGGCGCGGCCGTCGGGGCCGTAGGTGCGGTCCGCCATGGTCGTCCACCAGGCGCAGAACGTGCACTGAGACGTGCAGCCGCGGCTGTGGTGGATGGTCGTACTGCCCGCCCCGTAGAGGAGCCGGCTCGTTCCGTAGAGGTGCATCGGCACGAGGTCGTAGGCGGGGAGCGGGAGCGCGTCGAGGTCGGTCACGAGCGCCCGGGGCGGTGTGCGGACCACCTCGGTGCCGGCCTGGAACGCGATTCCCTCGACATCGGCGAGGCCTCCGCCCTCCAGGGCGGCCCGGGGCCCGGCCGGGTCCCGGGCCAGCGCGGCCAGGAGCGCCCGGAACGTGACCTCGCCCTCGCCGATCACGATCGCGTCGATGTCGCCCGGCGCCCCCTCCACCGGGCCCCCTCGCCGATCCGCCCCCGCGCCGAGGTACCGGCGCCAGAGGTTGGTGAAGTGGGCGCCGCCCGCGATCCGGACCGCCCGCGGGATCCGCTCCCGGCAGAGCCGGAAGAACTTCAGGACTTCGTCCACGTAGAGCGCGTGGTTCTCCCCGCACCCGACGACGTCTGGATCGAGCCGCTCGATCAGCGCCGCGAGCGAACGCCACCCGAGGTGGAGCGGCATGCTGTCCACGACCCGCACCTCGTGGCCGTCGAGCCGGGCCGAGGCGGCCAGCGCGGGCAGGGCCTGCGGCAGCATGAAGTTGTCGCCCTCGCTCACGTACGGCCAGTAGCGCCGCGGCGGGTGGACCAGGACCACGCGCACTAGGGACCTCGCTTCCGCGCGAGCGCCGTCCAGGCGCGGTTCCAGGGACGGGTGGCCGGGTGCGCCCGGCACCGCGCCTCCCAGGCGAGGAGCGCACCGAGGTCGCCCTCGCCCGCCGCGGCCTCGAAGGGCCCGGCGATGGCGTAGTGCGTGGGCAGCAGGTCCACGATCTCGAAACCGGCGAGGAGGGCTCTCACGACGCCCTCGTCGCAGGTCCGGACCCAGCGGTCGCCCGGCACCGCCACCGGGCCGCCGTCGAGGAGGGCACCGAGCGTGCCCGGCGCCACGTCGGCCGCGGCCGCCCACCCGAGCGGCGCCTCCACCGAGAGGCAGAGCGCACCGCCCGGCTTGAGCACACGGGCCGCGGCGGCCACGAGCGCCTCGGGATCCTCCACGTAGCAGGCCACCTCCACGCACAGGACGGCGTCCACCGGTGCCAGCGCGGGCAGGCGCTCCCCGGTGGTCCAGTGGAGGTCGAGCCGGCCCGGCCCGCTCGCGGCGTGCCACAGCGTGCGCCACAGCGCGGAGAGGTCCGGGTCCACCCCCTCCACCTCGCATCCCCGGCCGAGCAGCCAGCCCGCGAACCGGCCGGCGCCGATCCCGAGGTCGAGGACGCGCGACGCACCGCGGAGCGCCTCCCCCCAGTGGTGGAGGTAGAGATCCCGCTCGCGCATCGTGGGGGCGTGCACCGGGCTCGTCGGATCCTGGACGTCCATCCACTCGGGGTGCTCAGCCCAGGTCCGGGCAGCGCCCTCCAGGTTCCAGAGCGGACCCGGCGGAGCGGGCTCCCCACGATAGATCGCCTCCAGACGGGCATCCCCGGGGGGCATCCGAAAGGGACGGCCCCGCCAGGCGCCGAGGACGGCGCACGGATACGGCGGCTGGCCGGGCGGTCGGAACAGTCCCGATCCGTCCAGGGCGGTGGCCTCCAGCAACGACAGGACGTACTCCGGGTTGACAGCGACGGTCCGGTCTATCATGATGGATCCGGTGCGGGGCTGTCGCTCCCGCCGTCCCCCCTCATGGAGGTTCCCATGTTCTGGCGTCCGTCGCCGCGTCCCCGGCCGGGTCCCAAGCGCCCGTAGCCGCCGGATCCCCGGCAGGGGTCCCGGCGGTCGATCGCCGGCCTCGGGATCTCGCGTTTCCCGCCGCCCCCCTGGGCGGCGGAATCGTCTCACCCGCCCTCCTGGCCCCCCAGGCGGGCGAGGAGCGCGCGCAGCAGCGCGACGTGGAGCGCGTGACCGGGGAGGTGCACCTCGGCGCGGGCCCGTAGCGGCGCGTCGAGAAGGGCGAGGTCTCCCAGGAGATCCAGCACCTTGTGCCGCAGCGGCTCGTCCGGGTGGCGCAGGCCCCCGGGGTTGAGGACCCCCTCGCCGTCGAGCACCACCACCGTGTCGAGGTCGCCCCCCCGGCCGAGGCCGGCGGCGCGGAGTGCCTCCACCTCGGCCCGGAAGGCGAAGGTCCGGGCCCAGGCGATGTCACGCCGGAAGGCGGCGGGCGTGAGCGTCCCGGCGTGCCGCCGGCCGCGCAGCAGGGGGTGGTCGTACTCGACGCGCACGTCCCAGGCCGTCCGCGGCGCGGGGACGAGGCGGGCCCGGCGCGGCCCGTCGGCCACCTCGATCGGAGCCTCCGGCACGAGCGGCCTGCAGCGGGCGTCCTGCTCGCGGCGGCCCGCGGCGTCGATCAGGGCCAGCCAGGTGGCCGCGGATCCGTCGAGCGCCGGGAGTTCGGGCCCGTCCACCTCGATCCGTGCGTTGTCGATCCGTTCCGCCGCGAGGGCCGCGAGCAGGTGTTCGACGGTGGCCACCCGCTGCCCCTCGCGGCCCAGCGTGGTGGCGCGGACGCTGTCCACCACCGCGTCCACGCGAGCGGGGACGGGCACGGGCGCGGGCAGGTCCGCCCGCAGGAATACCCGCCCGTGGCCGGCGGGCGCCGGGATCAGCCGGACGGCCACCGCCCGCCCCGTGTGCAACCCCCGTCCCTCCACCCCGACGGGCGCGGCCAGCGTGGCCTGGCGCCGCTCCACGACCGCCTACCGCTTCGAGGGGCCGGGCAGGCCCTCCACCCGCGACCCCACGCCCACGCCCCTGGCCGCGAACCAGCCCTGGTTCACCTCCAGGGCGTAGAGCGCGGGCGCGCCGGAGGAGACCGAGGTGCGGTCGAACGGCGTCATGTCGCGGATCCGCAGGATCTCGCCGCCGGCGGACACGAAGGCGACGGACAGCGGGACGGAGGTGTTCTCCATCCAGAAGGAGAGCCGCTCGGAGGCCGGGTAGACGAAGAGCATCCCGGCGTCCTCGGCGAGCGCCTCTCGGTACATGAGCCCCTGGGCGCGCGTCTCGGGCGTGTCGGCGACCTCGGCCCGGACGGCGTGGTCGCCCACCTCGAGGGCGATGGCAGGGAGGCGGTCCTGGTGCAGGCACCCGGCCGCGAGGAGGAGGAGCACGGGCATCAGAACAGGCTCTCCGGGCCCGCGGCCGGGAGGCCCACGTGGCGGCGGCCCCGGCTGGTCACCACGCGGCCCCGGGGCGTGCGCTGCAGGTACCCCTCGCGGATGAGGTAGGGTTCGTAGACGTCCTCGATCGTGTCGCGCTCCTCGCCGATCGCCGCGGCCAGGTTCTCCACGCCGACCGGGCCGCCGTCGAACTTGAGGGCCACCGTCTCGAGGATGCGGCGGTCCATCTTGTCGAGGCCCACCTCGTCCACCTCGAGGCGCTCCAGGGCCGTGCGCGTGACCGTGAGGTCCACCGCCGGGCGCCCCTCCACCTGGGCGAAGTCCCGGACGCGGCGCAGCAGGCGGTTGGCGATGCGCGGCGTGCCCCGGGACCGCCGGGACAACTCCACCGCAGCCTCGGGCTCGATGGACAGCGCCATGCGGTCGGCGGCCCGCACGATCACCTGGTGAAGCTCCTCGGGGGAGTAGTAGTCGAGCGTGCAGTGGATCCCGAAGCGACCGAGCAGCGGCGGGGTGAGCAGGCCCGAGCGGGTGGTGGCGCCCACCAGGGTGAACGACGCCACCTGGACCTTGATGGACTGGGCCGAGGGCCCCTGCCCCAGCACGATGTCGAGCTGGTAGTCCTCCATGGCGGGGTAGAGAATCTCCTCCACCGCCCGGTTCATCCGGTGGATCTCGTCGATGAACAGCACGTCGCGTGGCTGCAGGTTGGTGAGGATGGCGGCGAGGTCCCCTCCCCGCTCGAGGGTGGGCCCGCTGGCGGTGTGGATCCCCACGCCCAGCTCCTCGGCCACGATGTAGGCGAGGCTGGTCTTGCCCAGGCCCGGTGGACCCGCCAGCAGCACGTGGTCCATGGATTCGCCCCGCTGGACGGCGGCCCGCATGTACACCCGGAGGTTGTCCTTGATGCGGACCTGTCCCACGAACTCGTCGAGGTTGCGGGGCCTGAGCGCGGGGTCCACCCGGTCGGCGTCGTGGGGGTCGACGATGCGGGTCACGGCACCTCCTCACTCGCCCTGGGGGCCGTGGCCGCCCCCGAGGATCTGGAGGGAGAGGCGGATGCGCTCCTCGAGGGACGCCTCGAGCCGGCCCGTCTCCCCGAGGTGGGCGAGCGCGTGCTGGATCTCGGTCCGCCGAAACCCGAGGCGCGCGAGCGCGAGCGGAAGCGGATCGTCGGGCCGCACCACCACCCCGGGCGCCGCCTCGGCGGGCTCGGGTTCGGCGGCGATCCGCCCGGCGAGGTCCACGACGAGGCGCTGGGCGGTGCGGGCCCCCACCCCGGGGACACGCTTGAGCGCGGCCACGTCCTGGCGCGCCACCGCCGCGGCCAGCTCGCGCCGGGAGAGCGTGGCCAGCACGGCGAGCGCGGTGCGGGCCCCCACGCCGGGCACCTCGAGCAGGATTTCGAAGGTGTCTCGGTCGGCCGCGGAGGGGAAGCCGTAGAGGAGGAAGGCGTCCTCGCGGACCTGGGTGGAGACGTGGAGCACGGTCTCCTCGGCGGGCACCACGGCCGGCGGAGTCGGTACGAACACGCGGTAGCCCACGCCGAGCACCTCCAGCACCACGTGATCGTCGCCCGTGGCCACGATCTCGCCCCGCAGGCGCCGGATCACGGGGCACCCCCGGGCGCGACGGGCAGATGGGCGTGGGCGAGGTGGGTGATCGCCACGGCCAGGGCGTCGGTGATGTCGGTCGGGCCGTCGGGCAGGTCCCCGAGCAGGAGCCCGAGGGTGCGCGCCACCTGCGTCTTGTCGGCTCCGCCCCAGCCCGCGGCCGCCTTCTTGATGTGGGTGGTGCCGTACTCGTGGATGGGGAGGCCCGCCTCGGCGGCGGCGAGGAGCGCGATGCCACGGGCATGGCCGAGGCGGATCGCGGAGTCGGAGGAGCGGTGCCGGAAGATGGCCTCCACCGCGACCGCGTCGGGGGTCCAGGCGCGGATCACCTCGCCCAGGCCCCGATGGATGAAGAGCAGGCGCGCGGCCATGTCCGCGGCGCGCGGCGGTGTGAGCGCGCCCGAGGCGAGGTGCACGTACCGGCCGCGGTCGCGCGTGACCACGCCCCAGCCGGTGACGCGGCTCCCGGGGTCGATGCCGAGCACGCGCATGGGGGGTGCCGGGGCCTAGCCCCCGGCGGCCTCGAGGTCGGCGTCGGAGATGTCGGCGTTGGTGTAGACGTTCTGGACATCGTCGTTGTCCTCGAGCGTCTCGACGAGGCGCAGCACCTGCTCCGCCTGCTTGCCCTCCACCCGGGCCTGCGTGGAGGCGATGTAGGTGAGCTCGGACTCGGAGGGCTGGAAGCCGGCCTGCTTCAGGCTCTCGAGGCAGGCGTCGTGGATCTCGGGATTGCAGGTGACCTCGAAGAGGTCGTCGTCGCGCGAGACGTCGTCGGCTCCGGCGTCGATCGCGGCCATCATGAGGGCGTCCTCGTCCACCCCGCTGGCCGGGAGGGTGATCAGGCCCACCCGCTTGAAGAGGAATCCCACGCAGCCGGTGGTCCCGAGGTTGCCCCCCGCGCGCGTGAAGGCATGGCGGACCTCGGCGGTGGTGCGGTGCCGGTTGTCGGTCAGCACCTGGACCATGACGGCGACACCGCCCGCGCCGTAGCCCTCGAACTGCACCTCCTCGAAGCTCGTGGTGTCCACGTCGCCGCTGCCGCGTGCGATCGCGCGTTCGATGGTGTCGCGGGGCATGGAGTTGGCCCGCGCCTTGTCCACGGCCGCCCGGAGACGGGGGTTGGAGGACGAATCGCTCCCCCCGACCCGTGCGGCCACGGTGATCTCGCGGATGAGCTTGGTGAAGGTCTTGCCCCGAGCCGCATCCGCCGCGCCCTTGCGGCGCTTGATGTTGGCCCACTTGCTGTGACCGGACATGAAGACTCCGCGTGCGCGGCGGAAACCGAGGATCCGGCCGATGGACAGGGAGAACCGGCGGATCGTGCCCCCGGGGCCTAACTCGTGGCGGCCGTCCGTTCAACGGAGGAACGGGGCCACGCCGGGCCCGGCGCGGGCGTCACCACATCTCGGATCGGAATACGGCCTGAAACGGGCCGAACTGGCGAGCGGCGGGGGTCGAGGTGATCCGAGCGTCTCGCAGCGAGGCCGGGCGACGGGTCGGATCGGGGGTCGATCTCGCTCTCGGGCCCGGCGCGGTTGACAGGGCGGAGCGCACGGGGGACGCTACGGGGGCATCCGCCCCGGACGGCCCTCCAGTGACGCTCGTACTCCCCCTCCTGCTGTGGCTCGGTGCCGTGCTGGCCGGCGACCTTCCCGAGGTGGCGGTGGTGGGCCTGCACGTGCCCGCGCTCGACGACACCGCGGCCACCGAGGCCTCGGCCGGCCTCGCGCGCGCCATCGACGACACCGGCCGTCTCGATGCCCTGTCCACGGCCGAGGTGGAGGCGCGGCTCCAGGGCCGCGAGGACCTCGTCCTCTCGACCGCCTTCCTCGGCCGGGGCCTCTCCCTCCTCGAGAAGGGCCGTCTCCTCTACGAGCGGGCCGAACCCGACCAGGCCGTGCCCGTGCTGGAGGAGGCGGCCGCGCGCCTGTCCGAGGAGCTGGCGTGGACCACCGACGGCCGCCCCCTCGCCGAGGCACTCCTCCTCGCCGGCTGCGCCCGCCTCGTCGCCGGCGACGAGGCCGCGGCCCGATCGGCCTTCGCACGTGTGGTGTCGCTCGACCCCGGCCGTGAGCTCGATCCCGTCAACTTCGCACCCCGCCTGGTGGACCTCTACGCCGCGGTGCGGCAGGAGGTACTGACCGCCGGCCTGGGCTCGCTCGAGATCACCACCGACGACCCCGGCGCCGGCGTGTGGGTGGACGGCCGCCGGGTGGGTGTCACGCCGGTCGCCGTCGAGGGCCTGCCGGTCGGATCCCACCAGGTCCTCGTCGTGGGCGCGGGCGGGTACCGTCGGTCCGGCCTCGTCAACGTCCGCGGCGGTGAGCGTACCGACGCCCACGTCGCCCTCCGACGCGCCACGCTTGGCGTTCCCGCGCACGACGCTCGGGAACGCAGTGCGCAGACCGAGCGCCTCTACCGCGCCCTGGGCGAGCACCTCGAGGTCGATGCCATCCTGCTCGGCGGCCTCGACGAGCAGGGCGCCGTGGCCCTCCAACTCTACACGCCGCGCTCGCGCACCTTCTCGCGGCCGGTCTCGGCCCGGACCGACGGCGATCCCACGTCCGTGGCCGCCGGGCTCGTCCCCGCGCTCGCCGATGCCCTCTCCACCACGGGCACGCTGCGTGGTGATCGCGCGAGCTCCCAGGTCCTGGCCCTCGACCTCAGCGCCAACCCCGTGCTGGCGGGGATCCTCCTCGACCTGGCCCCGGCCGGTTCGGTCGCGTCGCGCGTCCCCGTCCCCACGCCCGGGGCGCGGCCCGCGCGCTGGGTCCTGTGGACCGGAGCCGGCCTCCTGGGCGCAGGGGTGCTGGCGGCGGGCGCCTGGTGGGTGGCCTCGACCGTCGGCGGCGACGACGGCACCATCTCGGTGGGGCCGATCCCGTAGGCGACCGCGCTACTCCAGGTCGAACAGGACCGTGGCGACCTCGCCCGGATCGATCGTGACCTGCCGGGTGGCGTCGATGCCGAAAGCCTCGTTCTCGACGCGCACCGTGTGGACCCCGGGCTCGATGGGGACCTTGGCGAGCGGGGTGGTGAGGTCGAGCTTCTGGCCATCGATCCAGACGTGGGCCCAGTTGCGGGACACGTTCACCCCGATGAGCCCGGGCTCCTTCGAGGGCGAACTCGCGGTGGAGGCCGCCTCGGGCTCCCCGGCGGCGGCCTCGGCGGCGGTCGGGTCGGACACCTCGGCCCCGTCGGCGGGAAGGGGAGCGAGTCGCTCCGCGATGCGCAGCCGGTCGCCCTCCGCGATCCGGAACGTGGTGAACCTCGGCACGAACCCCGCGGCCTCGATGCGCAGCATGTGCTCACCGGCCGCCAGGTCGCGCACCTCCACCCGCGTGCCCTCGCCCACCGGCTGCTCGTCCACCAGCACGCGGGCGGGCACGTCGATCTCCACGGTGGCCGACCCCGTGAGCGCGACCAGCGGAGGCGGCGCGAGGGGTTCGGGCGCCGGGGAGGGCCGGAAGACGACCCAGGCGAGACCGCCGAGCAGGAGGAGCATCACCCCGACGACGACCACGATCGGCAGGCGCGATCCCGCGGTATGGAGCGTGCCCGGCGCGGAGTCCGACCAGGAGGGCTCCAGATCCACCTCAGGCGCCTGCTGGTGGATCTCGTTGGCCCGCCGCGTGCCCTCCTCCAGGCGCCGGCGCTCGTCGGCGATCTCCTGGGCGAAGACGTCGCCCAGGAAGTGGGCGAAGGACTGCCGCGTGAGGTCCGGCGTGGCCGGATGGAGGAACTCCATGAGATCGGCCTGGAACTCGTGGGCTTCCTGGTAGCGATCGTCCGGGCGGCGGGCCAGGGCCCGCATCACGATCTGGTCCACGCGGGCGGGCACCGCCGGGTTGTGCACGCTCGGGGGGTCGATGTCGCAGGCCTTGATGGCCTCGAGCGTCTTCAGGTCGCTCCCGGCCTTGAACAGGCGGCGCCCGGTGAGACACTCGTAGAGGATGATGCCCAGGGAGAAGATGTCGGAGCGGTGGTCGATGTCGTGGCCGGAGGCCTGCTCGGGGCTCATGTACTCGAACTTGCCCTTGAGCACGCCGTCACGCGTGGTGTAGGTGTTGGTCTTGGCCTTGGCGATGCCGAAGTCGGCGATCTTGACCTCGCCCTCGTACGAGATGAGCACGTTGGAGGGTGACATGTCCCGGTGGACGAGGTCGAGGTCCTGGCCCTCCCGATCCTGCTTGCGATGGGCGTAGGCCAGCCCCTTGGCCGCCTCGTGCGCGACGTAGACGGCGAATTCGATGGGCAGGAGCCGGCGCTTGTGGGCGAGCTTGCGGAGCAGGCCCTTGATGTCCTTGCCCTCCACGCACTCCATCGCGATGAAGCAGTTTTCGCGGATCTTCCCGAACTCGAAGGTCTGGACGATGTTGGCGTGCTGGAGCGTGGCCGAGACCTTGGCCTCGTCCACGAACATCTCCTCGAACTCGTGGTTGGAGGAGAGGTTGGAGAGGATCCGCTTGACGACGAGGAGCTTCTCGAACCCGCCGTGGCCGAACGTCTTGGCCTTGAAGATCTCGGCCATGCCCCCGACCGCGATTCGGTCCACCAGGAAGTACTTGCCGAAGACCTCGGGTTCGAAGGAGGCCGGGCGCTGGGGTTCGGACGAGGGACGAGGGTTCGGTTGGGGCAAGGTGAGCCTGGAGCCTAAGAAGGGCGCTCCTCCCCGGGATTCTATCGCAGAACCTGAATCAGGTCCATCCCGGGGGGGGGAGACCCTGGGACCGGACGGGCGCCCGCGAGCCGGCCGGCTACCGGGTGTCCGGGTCCTCGAACCAGGCGTCCACGGAGGTGTCGCCGGGATCGTCGTCGAAGTATCGCACGAGGTCCTCGCAGGTCCACTCGTCGCGGAGATCGTCGGCGTTCATGCGGCACTCGGCTCGCTTGTCCCTGGACGTCACCGCGGAGGCCTGCTCGAGGTAGCACTCGTCGAGCTGCTCGTCGGTGGGCTCGAACCCGCAGCTCTTGGCGTAGTCGAACATGTCGTCGCAGAGCTTCTGGCAGGGGTTGTGGCAACCGGCGGCGAGCGCCAGGAGGGGCAGGAGGGCGAGGATCCGCATGGTGTTCCTCGAGGGGCCTCGATCGGGTGGGCCCGGACGTTCCCTCGTCACACGGCGGGCGTCGCCGGGCAACCGCCCCCCACCGAACGGCTTGACGGGTCACCTCCCCTGCGATACCGAATGCCGAAAGGGAGCGATCATGCTCGATATACGCAAAATCGTCCCCTGGGTGGCCCTCGGCGTGGGCGCCGTCCTGTCGTTCCGGGTGGCCTTCTCCCCCGCGGCCGAGGCCCAGGCGCCGGCCCCACCGCCCGCCCGGCCGCACGTCTTCCTGATCGTGTGGGACGCGGCGAGGGCCGACCACTTCTCCTTCCTCGGCTACGGTCGCGACACCACCCCCGTCCTCGCCTCGGTCGCCGCGAAGTCCGCCGTGTTCGAGCAGGCCCACGCCTCGGGCTCGTGGACCCTGCCGTCGGTGGCCTCGCTCGTCACCGGCCAGTTCGGGTACAACCACGGGGTGGACTGGGAGCCCGAGGCCTGGGGCGTGGACATCCCCGAATCCTCCCCCACCCTCGCCCAGGTCTTCAAGGCCGCGGGCTGGGCCACCGCCTGGTACACCTCGCAGTCGATGTTCGAACCCAAGGTCGGCTACTACCGCGGCCTCGACGACCACGCGCTCGTGTGGGGCTCCGAGATCGTGAACCGCACGGCGCGGTTCATCGACGCCGCCCAGGGCGGGCCGGTCTTCGTGATCCTCTACTGGCTCGATCCTCATGCCCCCTACGACCCCCACGAGAAGTTCGATCTCTGGACCCGACCCGACGCCCCCCGGGTCAACATCGAGGAGAAGAAGGCGGAGCAGACCGAGGGCTACCACGTACACACCGAGGTCAACTCGGGCCGGGTCAAGCTCACGCCCGAGGAGTGGCAGGCGCTGGTGGACCGCTACGACGGCGAGCTGCTCTGGAACGACGATCGCTTCAACCAGTTCTGGGCCATGCTCGGGCGCAAGCGCCTCCAGGACCGGTCGGTCGTGGTGGTCACCGCGGATCACGGCGAGGCCTTGAACGACCGGCCCGAGCAGCGCACCTGGCACGGCCGGCCGTACGAGGAGAACCAGCACGTGCCGCTCGTGGTCTCGGCGCCGTGGCGGATCCCGCCCAGGCGGGTGCCCAGCGTGGTCCGGGGGGTGGACGTGTTCCCCACCGTGCTCGAGCTGGCCGGGGTGCCCGTACCGCCTGGGGTCAACGGCGAGAGCCTCCTGCCACTCGTCGACCGGCCCGGCCCCGATCGCCCGAGCATCGGCGGCACCCACATGTACGACGCCACCGTCTACTACCGGAGCGGGAACTGGAAGCTCATGACCCAGCGCACGGGCGCAAAGCGGTCCCTCCTCTTCGACCTGGCCAGGGACCCCGGCGAGCGCACCGACCTCTCCGGCAAGGCCGACCTCGCGCGCGTCCGCGCCCAGATGGACGACTTCCTCCGCCACACCACGGTCCAGGCCGATCGCACCGGTCAGAAGACCATCGACGACGCGGAGCGCGAGCGGCTCAAGGCGCTCGGCTACACCGAGTAGGCACCCCCGGGCGGAATCCGGGCAGGCGGGATGTGATCCGCCCACCGCGGCCGGTGCACTGTGGAGACGAAGGCCCCTCGAATCCACGGGCGGCGAGAGGAGGATGCGATGACGGCAATCCGATGCCTGGCTTTCCTGGCCGGCCTGGGCACCCTCGGCGGATGCGTCCGTGTGGACTGGAATCCCGGCGAACCCGACTCGGGTGCGCCGCCGGAGGACACGACCTGCCCGATCATCACCCACGATCCCGTCGCCAGGGCGCAGGAGGCAGGTCGGGCCGTGTCCATCGAGGCCGTGGTCACCGACGGCGCCGGACCCGACGGCCTGGCCGGGCCGGACGAGAGCGGCGTGTACCAGGTGCGGGTCTTCTTCAAGACGGAGGTGACCACCACCTGGGCGTCCGCCGTGCTCTCGCCCATGGACGCGGAGGGCCGCTACGGCGGGACGATCCCCGGCTCGGCGGTGACCAGCGGGGGCATGGACTACTACCTGTTCGCGACGGACTGGCGTGCGAACGGCTGCACCATGCCCGACGGCGGAGAGCGCGATCCCTGGCACTTCCGGGTGACCGCGGATCGCTGACCGGGCGCCGTCAGCGGGGGTGGCTCCCGACGGCCGGGAGCGGGTCCGGCTCCAGGTGCAGCTTCACCCGCTCCTCCCTGTCGATCCGGGCGTGAGCCTCGTCGGCTTCCCGCAGGATGGCCGCCTGGATCTCCTCGACCTGGTCGCAGCGCTCCGCGTGCCGCGCCCGGAGCGCGAGCTCGTGGTAGGCGTCGAGCAGCACCCGGGCATGGCTCAGCTCGTGGGATACGGTTCCTCGGAGGAACTCCGCCCACGCCCCGTCGCCGTCCAGGGATCCGAGGGGGCCCGGGACGACGACGGTCAGCTCCATCGTGAGGGTGATCCCCGGCGGCCTCACCTCCCGGCAGCTGTAGCCGACGTGCGAGGTCGTGCTGGCGATGCCCGAGGCGCGGGTGCGGTCGGACAGGAGGGTGGAGAGGTCCCTCCACGACGCGGTCTCGATCCGGGAGTAGACCATCCGGACATCGGGTTCGACCACGGTGACGGCGGCCAGGGGCCGGCCGGCCGGGGCCTCCGCCGCCGGATCCGGGGGCCCGGCGGCGCCTGCCTCCCGGCTCGCGAGCCCGGCGAACAGGAGGCTCACGGCCCGAAGCCACCGGAGGGGCTGCCGCTGCGGGCCGCGGGTGAACCGGCCACCGGTCAGGACGGATCGTCGGGACACGGCGTGCCTCCTCCGGAGGACGCGGGATCGGGGGCACGGGCCTCGAACCCCTCGTGGAACCGAACCGTCCCCACGATCTCGTCCGGTCCGAGCGGCAGGGCCAGGAAGACCTCCGGGGGCACGCCCTCGAGCACCAGGCCCGGCAGGTTCCGGAACCCGAATCGCCGGTAGAAGTCGGGATGGCCGACGAGGACGCAACCCTTCGCACCGGCTGCCCCCAGGCGGCGGAGCCCCTCCCGGACCAGCGCGCTGCCGAGGCCGCGCCCCTGGTGGTCGGGCGAGACCGCCAGCGGACCCAGTCCGTACCAGGCGAGGTCCCGTCCGGAGACCGTCACCGGCGAGAACGCGACGTGCCCGACGACCCTCCCCTCCACCTCGGCCACGAGCGAGAGGGTGAGCACGCCGGCCGACCTCAGCGCATGGATGATGTGCTGCTCGGTGTGCTGGCTGTGGGGTTCGGTCGCGAACGCCACCTCGGTGAGGTCCGCGATGGCCCCGTGGTCCGATGCCCGTTCACAGCGCAGGATCATGGCCCGCTCCGCTCCGGTGTCGAGGTCGGGGATCCGTGGCGCCCGCCCAGCGGCGCCACGGGCGCGGAGGATATGCGATTCCGGTCCCCCGAGCGAGGCCGAGCGACGGCTCCCCCTCCCCGCTGGTGGTCCCGCGTGGGGGGCGATACCTCCACGGTCGGGAGCACCCGTGGAAATCTCCGTCCTCAACGAGCTCGCCGTCGTCTTCGCGCTGGCCGTCGCCGTGCTCCTGGCGTGCCACTGGCTGCACATCCCGGCGATCATCGGGTTCCTCCTCACCGGCGTGGTCGCGGGCCCCTACGGGCTGGGCCTGGTCTCGGCGGTGCACGAGGTGGAGGTGATGGCCGAACTGGGGGTGGTGCTCCTCCTGTTCACGATCGGCCTGGAGCTCCCGCCGGGGGAGATCCTCCGGCTGGGGCGCCGGGCCCTGGGCGGGGGCACGGCCCAGGTGCTGCTCACCATCGCTCTGTTCGCCGGCATCGCGTCCATCGCGGGCCTCCCCGCCCCCGAGGCGGCGTTCGTCGGGTGCCTGGTGGCGCTCTCCAGCACCGCCATCGTGCTCCGCCTGCTCCAGGAGAAGGCCGGCACCGAGAGCCCCGCCGGTCGGATGTCGCTGGCGATCCTGCTCTTCCAGGACCTCGCCGTGGTCCCGATGATCCTGCTGGTCCCGGTCCTGGCAGGTCGGGGCGCCACCGGCGGACAGGCCCTCCCGGTGCTGATGGGCATCGGGGTGGTGATCGCGGTCATGCTGGCGGGACGCTGGCTCCTGCCCATCGCCCTCCATGCCGTGGTGCGCACGCGCAGTCGCGAGGCCTTCCTCCTCGCCACGCTGGTGGTGTGCCTGGGGGTGGCCCTGATCACCTCGCACGTCGGGCTCTCCCTCGCACTCGGCGCCTTCCTGGCGGGGCTCCTGCTCGCCGGGTCTCCCTACAGCCTGTCGGCGCTCCAGGGGGTGCTGCCCTTCCGCGACGTGTTCACCAGCCTCTTCTTCGTGTCGGTGGGCATGCTCCTCGACGCCCGGATCCTGGTCGAGCAGCCCCTCGCCGTGGTCGGCGGCACGCTCGGGGTGATCGCCGGCAAGGCGCTGGTAGGCACCGCCGTGGTGCTCGCCCTCGGCTACCCGCTGCGGCCTGCCCTGCTGGTGGGCCTGGCGATCGGTCAGGTCGGGGAGTTCGCCTTCGTGCTGGCCCGGTCCGGCCTCGCCGTCGGCCTGCTCGACACCCCCCGGTACCAGCTCTTCCTCGCCACCAGCATCGCCACGATGATGGCCACGCCGCTCTGCACCGCCCTCGCGCCCCGCCTGGCCGATGCCCTGGCACGCCTGCCGCTGCCTCGCCGGCTCCTGGAGGACGCGGCCCCCCGGCCACCCCGCGACGGCGGGGCCGTCCACCTCGTGGTCGTCGGCTTCGGTCTCGGTGGCCGGCACCTCTCTCGCGCGGCCCGCCATGCTCGGATCCCCTACCGCGTGATCGAGATGAACCCCGTCACGGTGCGCGAGGAGGCCGCCCGGGGTGAGCCCATTTTCCACGGGGACGCCAGCCTGCCCGCGGTCCTGGAGCACGCCGGGGCCGACCGGGCGCGGGTGCTCGCGGTGGTGGTGTCCGATCCCGTCGCCATCCGCCGGATCACCCAGGTGGCCCGCCAGTTGAACCCGAGCCTTCACCTGGTCGTGCGGACGCGCTTCGTCACCGAGGTCGAACCGCTCCGCGCACTCGGCGCCGACGACGTGGTGGCCGAGGAGTTCGAGACCTCGGTGGAGGTCTTCACGCGCGTGCTGGCCCACTGCCTCGTCCCGCACGACGAGATCGAGGCCTTCACCGAGGGGATCCGGAGCGAGGGCTACGCTGCGCTCCGCTCCCCCGAGCCGGCGGCCGCCTCGGTCCGCGCGCTGGCGGTGCACCTCCCCGACCTCGACGTGGTGGGCCTCACGATCTACCGCGGCTCCCCACTCGACGGACAGACCCTGGAGGGGGCGGAGCTCCGTCGCACCCACGGCCTCACGGTGCTGGCGGTACGGCGAGGCGAACGGCTCACAGCGGGGCCGGACGGAGGGTGGCGGTTCGAGGCGGGCGACGTGGCCTGGGTCTTCGGGGGCCGGGACGCCGTCGCGGCGGGGCTGGCCCTGTTCCGCAGGTCGGACGCGCAGGCCTAGACCGGAGGGTCTGTCACCCGAGTGTCGCGTCCCATCCCTCCGAGGGCCGACAAGACGACCGACACGACACCTGCGCGCCTGGTGCGATGTCAGGGCATCTCCGCGCAGAATTGACGGAATCAGACCCACTGGTCTAGTCGTGGAAACGCGACGAAATGCGGCTCTAACTGGTATTCAATATAGGCAGTATCGACAATCGGGTCCGCCGCGGGCCGACCGCCTGCGTACCCCTGTTCGCACTTGACTGACTGGACCGACCGGTCTAGTGTCAAGGGGCCCTGCTTTTCCCGCCGATTCCCCACCCGGAGCCTCCCCGATGGGCAGCCTCGATTCCGAGACCCTCGACGCGGTCATCGAGACCCTCGACCAGTTCGCCCGAAGCGCCCTCACCGATTCCGAACTGCTCGGCCTCGACGCCCGCGACGAGTTCCCGCACGAGGTGCTCAAGGCCCTCTACGACCCCGGCACCATCGGGCTGCACCTTCTGTTCCTCCCCGAGGAGGTGGGCGGGTTCGGCGGCGGCGCGGTGGCGATCGCCCGCATCGCCGAGAAGATGGCGAGCATCGATCTCGGCGTCTCCACCGGTATCCTGGCCACCTTCCTCGGCACCGACCCCATCCGGGTGGGCGGTACGCCCGAGCAGAAGACGTACTGGATGGGCCGGATCGCCCAGGAGGGGCTGCTGGTGGCCTACGGGGCCACCGAGCCCCAGGCGGGCAGCGACCTCTCCGCCATCCGCACCCGGGCCGAGCGGGTCTACGAGGGCGAGACCCTCGTCGGGTACCGGATCAGCGGCCAGAAGCAGTGGATCTCGAACGGCGGGGTGGCTTCGCTCTACACGATCCTGGCCCTCGCACCCGACGGCCCCTCCTGGTTCGTGGTGGAGCGCGGCGCCGAGGGGTTCAACCATGGAAAGCCCGAAGACAAGCACGGGATCCGGGCGAGCAACACCGCGGCCCTGTTCCTGGAGAACGTCTTCGTGACCCCCGACCGCCTGGTGGGCGGGGTGGAGGGCCAGGGGCTCGCGCAGGCCCAGGCCGTCTTCGGGTACACGCGGCTGATGGTGGCCGCCTTCGGCCTGGGCGCCGGGTGGGCGGCCCTGAAGCGCGCGGTCCGGTACGCGCAGACGCGCGTGCAGGGCGGCGGGCCCCTCGCCGAGAAGCAGGGCTTCACCCACAAGCTCCTGGTGCCCAACGCCACCCGGCTGGAGGCCGCCCGGGCCTACATCGAGTGGACCGCAGAGCGGATCGACGCGGGCGAGGAGGGGCTCGCCACCGAGGGCGCCGTCGCCAAGTACATGGCCACCGAGGCCGGGAACAAGGCGGCGGACGACGCGATCCAGGCCCACGGCGGGTACGGGTACACCAAGGAGTACATGGTCGAGAAGATCAAGCGGGACGTCCGGATCACCACGATCTACGAGGGCACGTCCGAGATCATGGAGTGGACGATCGCCCGGGACCGGTGGCAGCACCACCTGAAGACCCAGGGTGGGTACTACCGAGATCAGGCCGCGCGCATGACCGCGCTCCACGCCCGCCACCCGGACGTGGGCGCCGGCACGGCGGCCGTGGCCCTCCAGGACCTTGCGGTGGTGCTCGAGCGCTGCCGCGTGGCCCGCCTGACCCGCCACCAGCACGTCCTCTTCCGGCTCGGCGAGCTCATCGCCTGGGCCGAGACCGCCGCGGTCTTCGCCGAGCGCGTGGCCACGGCACCCTCCCCCCGCAGCGGGCTGCCGGTCGAAGCCTTGAAAACCCTCGCCCGGATCCACGCCCGCGAGGCCGTCCAGCGCGTGGCCCACGACGGGTTGCGCTGGACGATCGCCGCGGCGCCGGCGGGCACCGACCTGCCCGACGGCATCGATCTGGGAGCCGCGCTGCGGCTCCAGGCGGGCCTCGTCCCCGACATGGACCGGGCCGCCGCCAGCCTCGTCTCCACCTTTCCTGCCGACGCCTGATCCGCCGCCGGGATCCACCCCGCGCGCACCGAGGAGCGCCGACCATGGACACTCAGACCGCCGTCGCCATCGTGGGCGTGGGTGCCGTCCTCCCGGACGCCCTCACCGCGGCCGCCTTCTGGCAGAACCTGCTCGCCCGTCGCTACAGCATCGGCGACGTCCCGCCCGATCGCTGGAGCGCGGACGAGTACTACGATCCCGACCCCACGGCGCCCGACCGGACGTACTCCCGGATCGGCGCCTGGGTGCGCGACTTCGCCTTCGACTGGAAGACGTTCCGCATCCCTCCCCGCGTGGCCTCCTACATGGACATGGCCCAGCAGTGGGCCCTCACCGCCTCGGCCGAGGCGCTGGCCGACTACGGCTGGCCCGAGCGGACCCTGGATCCGGAGCGCATCGGCGTGATCCTCGGCGGCGCCATGGGCGGCGACGAGCACCTCCTCTCCCACACGCGCATCGCCTTCCCGGAGTACGCCGGCGCCCTCGAGGAGGCCGGCTCGTTCCGCGACCTGGACCCGGCGCTCCGCGCCCGCATCCGCGCCGAGTGGCGCGAGCGGATCGGGTTCCGGTTCAAGGAGGTCACCGAGGACACGATGCCGGGCGAGCTGACGAACATTCTCGCCGGCCGCGTGGCCAACGTGATGGGCCTGAAGGGCCCCAACTTCACGACCGACGCCGCGTGCGCGTCCAGCCTGGCCGCGCTCCAGACCGCGGTCGAGCACCTCCAGGTGGGCCGGTGCGATGCCGTCCTCTCCGGCGGCGTGGATCGCAACATGTCGGCCTCGACCTTCGTCAAGTTCTCCAAGATCGGGGCGCTCTCGGGTACGGGAAGCCGGCCGTTCCACCGGGACGCCGACGGGTTCGTGATGGGCGAGGGCTGCGCCGTCTTCCTGCTCCGGCGCCTCGCCGACGCCGAGCGCGACGGGGACCGGATCTACGCCGTGGTCCGCGGCATGGGCGCGTCCAGCGACGGTCGTGGCAAGGGCATCACCGCCCCCAACCCCGAGGGGCAGCTCCTGGCCATGAAGCGCGCCTGGCGGCACGCCGGCCTCGATCCCGCCACCGCCGATCTCGTGGAGGCGCACGGCACCTCCACCCGCGTGGGCGACGCCGCCGAGGTGGGTCCGCTCATCCAGGTCTTCGGCGACGCACCCTCGGGCTCCATCGCCCTGGGGTCGGTCAAGAGCAACATCGGGCACCTCAAGGCCGCCGCGGGCGCCGCGGGCCTGCTCAAGGCGGTGCTCGCGCTCCACCACAAGGTGATCCCCCCCACCCTCAACGCCGATCCGCCCAATCCGGCGCTGGACGACCGCAACCCCTTCCGCCTCCAGCACGAGACCTCGCCCTGGACCGCGCGCGGCCCGCGCCGCGCCGGCGTCTCCGCCTACGGCTTCGGCGGGACCAACTTCCACGTCGTGCTCGAGGAGCACCTGCCCAACCGCCGGCCGGCCGCCCAGCACGGTCGCGCCTCCACGGCCGCGTTCGGGGCCACGGGCGGAGGCACGGCCGAGGCCAGGCCCCCGGTGCGTGGCGCACTCGCGCTCGGGGCACCCGACACCGCCGGGCTCGCACGCCTCCTCGCCGAGGCTCGCGAGCGCGTGGCACGCGGCTGGACACCCCCGATCGCCCCACCCGATCCCGACGTCCTCGGCGAGCCGGAGCGGCTGGTGTTCGACTTCGCCGACGACGGCGAGCTCAGGGAGCGGCTCTCCAAGGCGGCGCGCGCGCTGGAGGGCGACGAGCCCCGCGTCTGGTCCGCGCTGCGCGGGCAGGGCGTGCACCGGGGCCGCGGACCCGCCGCCGGAAAGCTCGCCTACCTCTTCCCCGGCCAGGGCAGCCAGTACCTCGACATGGCCCGTGACCTGGCCGCCCGGGAGTCGGTGGTGGCCGACACGTTCGCCGAGGCGGACCGGGTGATGACCCCGATCCTCGGCCGTCCCCTCACCGACTACATCTACGTCGGCGCCACCGAGCCCGACGACGTCAAGCGCGCCGAGGCGGCGCTCCAGGACACCGCGGTGTGCCAGCCCGCCATGCTCGCGGTGGACACCGCGCTCATGCGGCTCCTCGGCGAGTTCGGGTTCCAGCCCGACATGGTGATGGGCCACTCGCTCGGCGAGTACGGTGCCCTCATCGCGTCGGGCGTGCTCTCGTTCGCCTCGGCCCTGGAGGCGTGCGCGGCGCGCGGCCGCGAGATGGCGGCCGTCCAGGTGCCCGACAAGGGCTGGATGGCGGCGGTGTTCGCGCCGATCGACCAGGTGGCCGAGACGCTGGCGCAGGTGGACGGGTACGTGGTGACCGCCAACATCAACAGCCCTGTCCAGTGCGTGATCGGCGGCGAGAGCCGCGCGGTGGAGCAGGCCCTGGAGCGCTTCCACGCCCAGGGCGTGCGCGCGCAGCGCATCCCCGTGAGCCACGCCTTCCACACGCGCATCGTTGCCGGCGCCAGCCACCCGCTCGGCCAGGTCCTCGCGCGCCTGGGCGTGCATCCGCCGCGCCTGCCCGTCGTCAGCAACGTCACGGGCGAGTTCTACCCGTCGTCCGCGAGCGACGTGCTCGACCTGCTCGTGCTCCAGGTGGCCTCGCCGGTCCAGTGGGTCAAGGGCCTGGAGACGCTCTGGGCAGCCGGTGCCCGCACCTTCGTGGAGGTGGGTCCCAAGAGCGTGCTCAAGGGCTTCACCGACGCCGTCCTCGACGGGCGGCCGGGCCTCGTGTCCCTCTCGTGCAACCATCCGAAGGGCGGGGATCTCGCGACCTTCAACCAGGCGCTCTGCGGCCTCTGGTCCGCGGGCCACGCCCCTCCGCCCCCCCCGCAGGACGTCGTCCTGCCCGCCATCTCCGTCGCGCCCCCGGCGCCCGAGGTGTCCATGCCCTCCCACCCCACACCCGTCGCCGCCCCGACGTCCACCGAGGGGCTCGCCCGGATCCTCGCCGACGCGATCCAGGCCCTGTCCCGTCCCACCGAGGGCGCCCCCGACGCACGCACGGTGCCCGCGGGCTCGGTCGTGATCTCGGGGACGGGCCTCGGCCTGCCGGGCGCCGAGAAGGCACTCATGGACCCGGACAACGCCATGCGCCTCCTGCGCGGGGAGCAGTTCATCGACCTCCTCCCCGAGCGCTACCGCAAGGCCATCCTCGCCCGCCGCGTGACCCGCCTCGTCAAGGAGGCCGACGGCAGCGGCCGCTTCGAGACCCTCGACGACCCGGCGGAGGTCATCAAGCTGGCGGGCCGGCCGGGCGCCTTCGATCTCGGCCGCGAGTACGGCGTGCCGCAGGAGCTGGTGGACGCCCTGGACGTGACCGCCCAGATGGCCCTCGCCGCGGGCCTCGACGCGCTCCGGGAGGCGGGCATCCCGCTCGTGCGCACCTGGCGCCGCGCCGGCAACGGTCGCGACCTGCCCGACCGCTGGATGCTCCCCGAGCCGCTCCGCGACGAGACCGGGGTGATCTTCGCGAGCGCCTTCCCGGGCTACGACCGGTTCGCCGACGAGATGGAGCGGTACTTCACGTTCCGGGGCCGCCAGCAGCAGGTCCGGATGCTCGAGGAGCTGCGGGACCGTACCCGCGATCCCGAGGCGCTCGAGGCCATCGGCCGGACGCTGGCCGAGGTGCGCGCCGCGATGGGAGCCGAGGACTACACCTTCGACCGGCGCTTCCTGTACCGCGTGCTGTCCATGGGCCACAGCCAGTTCGCCCAGTACATCGGCGCGCGCGGGCCCAACACCCAGGTCAACGCGGCCTGCTCGTCCACCACCCAGGCCACCGCGCTCGCGGAGGACTGGATCCGGTCGGGCCGCTGCCGCCGCGTGCTGGTGCTGGCCGCCGACGCCGTCACGGGCGAGCGCCTGTTCGGCTGGATCGGCGCGGGCTTCCAGGCCATCGGCGCCGCGGCGACCGAGGACTCGGTGGAGGAGGCCGTGCTTCCGTTCGACCTGCGCCGGCACGGGCTCGTCATGGGCATGGGCGCCGTCGCACTCGTCGTGGAGAGCGAGGACGCGATCCGCGAGCGTGGCATGCGCGGCACCGTGGAGGTGCTCGCCACCGAGATCGCCAACAGCGCGTACCACGGCAGCCGGCTCGATCCCGAGCACATCGCCTCGATCATGGACTCCCTCGTCACCGCCGCCGAGCGCCGCTTCGGGCTGCACCGCCAGGCCATGGCCGGCCGCACGGTGTTCGTGTCCCACGAGACCTACACACCGGCCCGCGGTGGCAGCGCCGGCGCCGAGGTGGCAGCCCTGCGCCACACGTTCGGGGACGCCGCCGCCCGCATCGTGGTGGCCAACACCAAGGGCTACACCGGCCACCCCATGAGCGTGGGCATCGAGGACGTGGGCGCGGTCAAGATGCTGGAGCACGGCATCGTGCCGCCGGTGCCCAACATCCGGCAGCGCGACCCCGAGCTGGGCGACCTGAACCTCTCCCGCGGCGGGCCCTACCCCGTGACCTACGCGCTGCGGCTGGCCGCCGGTTTCGGGTCCCAGATCGCGATGAGCCTGCTGCGCCGCGTACCGGGCTCCCTTGACCGGATCGAGGACCGCGCCCGCTACCGCCGCTGGCTCGACGACGTGAGCGGCCAGGATCGCGCCGAGGTCGAGGTCATGGACCGGGTGCTCCGCATCCGCGAGGACGGCGCCCCGCGCCGCGCCCCCGTGGCGTGCACCTGGCGCCCCGGTCTGGGGCCCTCCGTGCGCGCCGCGGCCCCCGGCGAGCACGACGTCCCGGCACCCGTGGCCGAGCGTCCGATCCTTCGCGGGGAGCGCCCCGTCGAGCGGCCCGTACCCGTCGCCGTAGCGGCACCGGCCCCCGCGCCGGCCCCCGTGG
>JBFYZZ010000340.1:0-10411 GCA_041309225.1 Deltaproteobacteria bacterium
CCACGCGGAGCGTGGCCGCGGGCGGGAGCCCGCGCCGCCAGGACTGGGCAGACGGGCCGACCGGCAGGGAGGCCCGGCGCACGGTCCCAGGGGGCGCATTTCAACGCCGGTTTTCGAATACACGCGATCGCTATGGCCCCATCCTGACACCATGGCGGGCAGCGCCCTCCAAGGCCGCCAAGGTGGCGAGCGAGATCGGGCCTGGTGACCGCGAAGTCAGAACGCTGTGGGCGCTCCCACCCCCGCGACGTCCCGCCCGCGCGAGCATACGTCCCGCCGCATGACGAGCCCCTTCCTCGAACGGCCGGCGAGCGAGCATGTGGCCGGCAACGACCTGGCGTTCGCGATCCGCGACGGGTTCCCGGTGAGCCCCGGGCACACCCTGGTCATCCCGCGGCGCCTGGTCGCCACGTGGTCCGAGGCAACGCCGGAGGAACGCGCGGCGGTGATGGCGCTGGTGGACGTGGTGATGGCGGACCTCGCCCGGACGCACCGCCCCGACGGCTTCAACGTGGGCTTCAACGAGGGCCCGGCGGCGGGCCAGACGGTGTCGCACCTCCACGTCCACGTGATCCCCCGATACCGGGGCGACCACCCGGACCCGCGGGGTGGCGTCCGCCAGGTGCTCCCGGCGAAGGCCGACTACTGGACCCCGCGCTGATGCTGCCGTTCCTGGAGAAGCTGCTGCAGGTCCTGGCCCAGGGCGGGTTCGTCGCGACCTACAAGTACGCCGTGCTGCTCGGCCTCATCGACCTGTGCATGGAGGCGGGGGAGCCGCCCCCCATGGTCACGACCACCCAGCTCGCCCGGCGGGTGGTGGAGCTGTACTGGCCCCAGGTGCGGCCGTTCCCACACCGCGGCGTGCTGCGGCAGAACACGTACAACCAGGCGAAGATCGCCCGTCTGGTCGCCGACTTCCGGCACGCCCGGCCCGACCTCGCCTCGCCTCCGGGCGCATCGTCCTCGACGGACTGGCAGCGCCTGCTCGACGAGGTGGAGTGGGTGCTCGTGGAGTACCCGCTCCCCCGCCTCCAGCGGGTATCCGGGGGAGAGGAGCGGTTCCTCTACGAGATCGGCTGGGGAGAGGACGTGTCCCGGCGCGCCTTCCTCGCTTCCAAGCGGGGCGACGGGAAGGCCTTCGACAACCGGATTCTGTTCAAGCCGGGCGCGGCCGAGGCGCTCGTCGCCCTGGCTCCGGTGGTCCGCCCGCTCGTCCAGCAGCAGTGGACGGCCATGGTCCAGCGCATCAACGACCTGCCCGGCGCCGACCACGAGGAGTTCCTCTTCGGGGCGGCGCGGGTGGGCCTCGGCACCCTGCACCGCCCCCTGCGCCTCCTCCAGGACGGCCGCTGCTTCTACTGCGGCGGCGCCTTCGCCGGCGTGGCCCAGGTGGACCACTTCCTGCCCTGGTCGCGCTACCCGGACGACGGTCTCGACAACCTCGTGCTCGCCCACGAGCGCTGCAACCGCGAGAAGCTCCACTTCCTCGCGGACCTCGGGTTCGGCCACCGGTGGGAGGAGCGCAGCCGGGCCCGCTCGGGCGACATGGACGAGATCGCCGCCGAGGCGCGATGGAACCGGGACCGGGCCCGTACCTTCGGGGTGGTGGCGAGCGTGTACCGGGGCGTACCCGACGGTGTCCGCCTGTGGGCTGGCGACGGACGATTCCGGAGGCTGGAGGTGGCCGACCTCCCCGAGGTCCGGGCGTTCGGACGCGGCCTCGTCGAGGGGTGAGCGGGGGGCTCCCTCGGCTCTGGGCAGGTTTGCACGAAAGTTCAGCCTGGTTCAACATTTGCGCATGTCTCGTCCGGATCCGGATCGCCTCTACGAGATCGCGGTCGCCCAGGCGGGGTGCTTCACCACCCGCCAGGCGGCCGAGGCGGGGTACTCACGCCCGCTCCTCGATCACCACGTCCGGGGCGAGCGCTTCCACAGGCTCCGGCGCGGGATCTACCGGCTGGTCCATTTCCCCTCGGGGGAGGATGAGGATCTCGTCGTGGCGTGGCTGTGGAGCGACAGGCAGGTGGTGGCGAGCCACGGGACCGCGCTTGCCCTCCACGGGCTGTCGGACGCGCTCCCCGCCCGGATCCACCTCACGGTCCCGGCCTCCTGGGCGCGCCGGCGCCTGACGGTGCCGTCCGGGTACGTACTGCACTTCGCGGATGTCCCCGATGCCGCCCGCGCGTGGGCGGGCGCCGTGCCGGTCACGACGCCGCTCGGGACGGTGCTGGACTGCCGGGGCGGTGCGGTGTCTCCGAACCTCGTGGCGCAGGCGATCCGGCAGGGACTCGCCCGGGGGCTCTTCGGCCGGGACGACCTCGCCCGGGAGGGGGTCGAGCCGTGACCCGCACCCCGTGTTGACGGACGAAGCGCCGGGCGCTACCCTGGAACCGTCCTTCCCCCCCACCCGACACGCCGCCCCCGTGGCGGCCTCGGGTGGGGTTATTCGTTTCCGGGCGCCATGATCGAGCCGACGAACAAACGCGCGGTGGTCTTCGTGGACGGACAGAACCTGTTCCACGCTGCCAGGGCTGCCTTCGGGTATCGGCAGCCGAACTACGACATCGCCGCACTCTCCGCGTCGGTCGTCGGCCGGCAGGGATGGCACCTCCTCCAGACCCGGTTCTACACAGGGGTGCCCGCCGAAGAGGATGACGCGTCGTGGAACCGGTTCTGGGTGGGGAAGCTGGCCCAGATGGGCCGGGACGGTGTGTGGACCTTCAGCCGTCCCCTGCGGTACCGCAACGAGACCGTGTCGGTCCCCGGGGTGGGCGAGGTCACTCGCCTCGTGGCAAGCGAAAAGGGCATCGACATCCGGATCGCGCTGGACATCGTGTCCCTGGCCCGGCGCCGAGAGTTCGACGTCGCGGTGGTCTTCAGCCAGGACCAGGATCTCTCGGAGGTCGCCACCGAGATCCGTGCCATCGCGCGAGAACAGGACCGATGGATCAAGATCGCGAGCGCGTTCCCTGCGAGTCCAGCCACGCCTCGCCGCCGCGGGATCAACGGCACCGACTGGATCCGCGTCGAACGGGCCGAGTACGACGCCTGCCTCGACCCGCGGGACTATCGCTCTCACGGCGCCTGATCGGCGGTTGAGGAGAGGCTCGTACCCCACGGCCGATTCGCTTCGGCCCAGATCGCCGACCTCCCTCCTGGCACCACGCTGGCACCATGGGAGGACGCGACCCTCAAGGTCCTCAAGGTGGCGAGAGGTCGAATCAAGGCCGTCAAGGCCAGGATGCGGAAAACATAGTTATTTCGCCGAACTTCTAAGCTGTGGGTCCCAGGTTCGAGTCCTGGCGGGGGCGCAAACGCCGAGAACGCGGCGTTTGCGGTCGCCACGCGGAGCGTGGCCGCGGGCGGGAGCCCGCGCCGCCAGGACTGGGCAGACGGGCCGACGACCAGGATGCCCGGCGCACGGTCCCAGGGGGCGCTTACAACGCCGGTTTTCGAATACACGCGATCGCTATGGCACCATCCTGGCACCCTGGCGGGCTGCGTCGGTCGAGGCCCTCAAAGTCGCCAAGCAAGGCCGTCAAGGCGGACAAGGTCCTCGAGGCGGCGAGCGAGATCGGCGTGGACGGGGAAAAGCAGAAAGCTGTGGGTCGTGGATCGATGATGTGAACGCTCGACGAACACGCCATTCTGCGTTAGCTTCGTCGAGCGATGATCGAGACCTCCCGGACCCCGACCTCCGCGTTCCTGCTGTCGCTGATGCGGCAGGGCAGGTACCACTTCACCACTGCGGACCTGGCGGTGGGGTTGTCGTGCAGCCCGGTCGCGGCCCAGGCGGTGCTGCGGCGGCTGCGGGCGCGGGGCGGGGTGGCGACTCCGATGCGGGGGTTCCACCTCGTCGTGGCCCCGGAGTACCAGGCCCAGGGCTGCCCTCCAGCCGACCACTTCGTCGACGCGCTGATGGAACACGTGGGCGAGCCCTACTACGCGGGCGTCCTCTCCGCGGCCGAGTTCCACGGCGCTGCCCACCACCGGCCCCAGGAGTTCCAGGTCGTGGTGCCTGGCCCGCGACCCGGCTTCACCTGCGGGCGGGTCCGGGTCGTGTTCGTCCTGCGGAGCAACGCAGCGGAATGCCCGACGGAGCGCCGGAACACCCCCCGGGGTTGGCTTAGGATCGCCACGCCCGAACTCACGGCGTTCGACGTGGTCGGGTACCCACGCCACGCGGGCGGGCTCGACAACGCCGCCACCGTGCTCACGGAGCTTTCGGAGGTCCTGGACCCGGACCGGCTCGTCGCTCTGGCGCCCCTGTCGCCCGCGTCCTGGTCCCAGCGCCTGGGCTGGCTCCTGGAGCGTGTGGGTGCGGTCCGGGTGGCCGCTCCGCTCGCGCGTCTGGTGGCGCGCACCCGCCCGGGTGTCGTGCCGCTCGACCCGCGCCGACCGCTCCGGGGCGCCCCTCGGGATCCACGCTGGCGCCTCGCTCTCAACGCCACGGTGGAGCCCGACCTGTGATCCCCCAGGCGTTCATCGACCGCTGGCGTGCCTCGGCCCCCTGGACGAGGCCTGCCATGGTGGAGCAGGACCTGGTGCTCTCCCGCGCGCTCGTCGCCCTGTTCCGGGAACCCGTGGTGAGGGAGACCCTCCTGTTCCGGGGTGGGACCGCCCTGTACAAGCTCCACGTGCGCCCGGCCGCGCGCTTCTCGGAGGACATCGACCTGGTGCAGGCCCGGGCCGGGCCCATCGGGCCAGCGCTCACGGGTATCCGGCGCGCTCTCGACCCTTGGCTCGGGCGACCGCGCAGGACGTTCAACGAGGGGCGGGCAACGGTCCTCTACCGGTTCGGTTCGGAGGGGATCCCACCGCTGCCGCTCCGGCTGAAGGTCGAGGTCAACACGCGGGAGCACTTCACCGTGCTGGGAGTGGAGGAGCGGACACTCGGTGTCGAATCCCCGTGGTTCGCCGGCGAGGCGGACATCCCGACCTACGCCCTCGACGAACTGCTCGGGACCAAGATGCGAGCGCTCCACCAGCGCCGGAAGGGCCGCGACCTGTTCGACCTGGCCACGGCACTCGGCCGCTCAGGTGTGGACGCCGGGAGGATCGTGACCGTGTTCCAGGCGTACCTGGCCCGGGAAGGCCGCTCGGTGAGCCGCGCGGAATACGAGGAGACCCTTCTGGGCAAGCTGGCGGATCCCCGGTTCGCGGACGACGTCCGCCCGCTCCTCGTGACGGGCGCCACCTGGGACGCCCGCGCGGCAGCGGCAACGGTCCTGGACCGCCTGGTGGCCCGCCTGCCCGGGGAGCCGTGGAAGGGGGCACCGGCGGGGTGAGCGGTCCGAGGGATCCAGTTCTTGCGCGGCCGATCCGCTGTGACCCCCTCTGGCCCGGTCCTGGCACCACGCTGGCACCATGGGAGGACGCGACCCTCAAGGTCCTCAAGGTGGCGAGAGGTCGGATCATGGCCCTCAAGGCCAGGACGCGGAAAACGTAGGTATTTCGCCGAACTTCTAAGCTGTGGGTCCCAGGTTCGAGTCCTGGCGGGGGCGCGGCAACGCCGCGAAAGCGGCGTTACCGCGGCCACCACGCGGAGCGTGGTCGCGGGCGGGAGCCCGCGCCGACAGGACTGGGCGCACGGTCCCATGGGGCGCTTACAACGCCGCGAAAGCGGCGTTGCCGCGACCGCAGCCGTCGCTGTCCAGGTCCTGGTAGAACCAGCGGCAGCCGGGCGCCCCCTCCTCGTTGTCGTCGCCGTCGCAGTCGCTGCCCCCCGAGCAGTCCTGGTCTACGCCGTCGTACCAGACCTCGGTGGCGCCAGGATGGATGTCGTCGCGGCTGTCGTCGCAGTTCCCCGCCGCGACCGTCCACCCGTCCCCATCGGCATCCGTGGGGCCGGTGTCACCGTCCGAGTCGGCGTCGGTGTCGGCATCCGCCTCGGACGGCCCCGTGTCGTCCTCCGCCCTGTCGCACCCGGCGTGCATGCAGACGGGACTCCCCGATCGCGAAGATAGGAGCGCCCCGACGAGCGCTACGCCTCCTCCTCGAGCAGTGCCCGTAGCCTCGACACGGGCGGAGGCAGGCTCCCGGTGGCGGTGCGCCAGACGATGCCCACATCGAGGTCGAAGTACTGGTGCGCGAGGAGGTTGCGCATGGCGCGCATCGGGCGCCAGGGGATCTCTGGCGTGCGCTCCACGACCTCCTCGGGCACGTGCGCGGACGCCTCCCCGATCAGCAGGAGGTTGAACGCCACCGCCTCGACCGCCTGCCAGTCGTCCGCGAAGGTGGTCTCGTCGAGGCCGTGGACGTAGGTCTCTACGCGCAGGCATGCGTCGAGGACGTCCTGGACCCGCGTACGCCACCTACGCGGCAAGGACGACCTCCATCTCGGAAAGCACGGATGCGCGGAGCACGGGCTTCAGCGCGCCTCGCGGCACGACGTCCACCGGACGGCCGAGGAGGGCCGAGAGGCGGTCTGCGATGGTGGCCAACTCGAAGTATCCGACGGAGGGCGAGAGCTCGACGAGCACATCCACGTCGCTCCGTTCGCCAGCGGTTCCCCGGGCGGTCGAGCCGAAGAGGGCGAGGGAGACGACTCCCATTCGGCGGATCTCGGCCTCGTGGGTGCGGAGGACGGCGATGGCGGTGCGGCGATCCATGATCGATGCGTCCATCATACCCGCGGTGCGTCCGGAGGGCACCCGGGTCCTCCTTCCAGGCCCCTCCCTCCACCATCCAGGTTCGATAAGCGTCGCATAGGATGAGCCTTTCAACGCCGGTTATCGAATATACACGATCGATCTGTCACCATCCTGGCACCCTGGCGGGCAGCGTCGCTCAGGGCCCGGACGGCTTCTGCCTCCAGGGCTCGCCGAGGAGCAGGGGGAGCAGTACGTCCTGCATGGAGTCGCCGGCCTCGACGGGGTCCCACGGGACGCCGGGGGCGAGGAGGGGCACGACGTCGGACGTGAACCGTGCGTCGGAGAGCTTCTCGGCCAGGTTCATCTTCAGTTCGGCCCGGGAGACGCGCCGCCCTCCTGGTCCGGGTCCCAGCCGGCCCCCACGACCATCTCCGAGAGGCCGTCGGCGTCCATGTCGCCGCCGAGGTCGAGCGCCACGCCGTAGTACACGCCGGGCAGCGCATCGTCGAGGACGAAGGTCGGGTCCTGGGCAAAGCCGTCGGTCCCGCCGGTGAAGACGCTGACACCCGAGACGCGGCGCGACGAGGCCAGGTCGAGGTACCCGTCGCCGTCCACGTCCCCGGCCCCGGAGAGCGCCGGCCACTCGTCGGAATGGGGCTCCACGGAAGGGTGGAGACGATCGACTCGACCGGGTGGCGTCGCGGCCCCGTGCACGACGTAGTCGTCATGGCTGTCGGCCGTGAGCAGGTCGGCAAAGCCGTCCCCGTCGATGTCGCCGAGGCCGCCGAGTTCGCCCTTGCAGACCCCGGCGACGACGACCCACCTGTCCGGGTCCGGGCCGTCGGCCGAGCCGGTGTAGAGCCAGACCGTCCCGCCGTCGGCCTGGTTGCCGATCGCGAGGTCGTCGTAGCCGTCCCCGTCCACGTCCCCGGGCCCGGTGACGATCCACGCCCGGTCCTGGACGAGGGTGGCCCAGGGCTTCGGATCGGGGCCGTCGGGGCCGCCGTGGAAGACGGAGACGCCACTGGCCCAGGATCCGACCGCCACATCGTCGTAGCCGTCGGCGTCCAGGTCACCGGCGCCAGCGACGTCGAGCCCGAAGTCGAAGTGGCTGTCCGACGGCTCGGCGAGTTGGACGCCGGAGGCGGGAAGCGGCCCGTCGGGACCGCCGGGGAACCAGAACGCGCCCTCGCAGGTGTCGCAGCCCCCCGCGGCCACGAGGAGGTCGTCGTAGCCGTCGCCGTTCCCGTCTCCGGCTGCGGCAAGGCGCGTGCCGAGGCCGCGCGAGACGCCCCTGATCACATCGACGCGCTCCGGCGGCGAGGGGGAAGGGAGCCCGCCAGCGGCGAAGGACGGCGCCCAGGCCCAGACCAGCCAGGCCAGGGGCACGAACGAAAGCGTCATGCCGGGAGTCTACCGCCCAGCCGAGGTGAGGGGCAAGAAGGTTCGTTGTCGCGGCGAACGGCGAGGACGTCGCGGATGGCCGCGGGCGGGAGTCCGCGCCGCCAGGACGGGCAGACGGGCCGACCGCCGGGAGGCCCGGCGCACGATCCCAGAGGGGGCGACCCGCAAATCGTCCGCCCGGGACCTTGTTTTTCGCCGTCTTTCGTGCGGGGTTGGTGTCGGGATCGCCCGATTTCGAGCTTGGAACGCGGATCGGTGTTCGCCCCCGGCCGGGGCTGTCCGCGTGCCGTCCGACGTCCATCTTGCGGGTGGGAACAAGCAAGGCTAGACTCATGGTAAAGGAACGCCATGACTACAACCATCGATCATGCCGGACGCCTGGTCATCCCCAAGCACGTCCGCGACGCCGCGGGGATTCACCCGGGGGTGCCCGTGGAGGTCCGCTTCCGCGACGGGCGCATCGAGATCGAGCCCGCGCCGATCCCGGTCCGGATCGAAGTCCGCGGCGGGGTGGCCGTCGCTGTGGCCGAGGGTGACGGCCCACCCCTCGCCGCCGACGTCGTCGAAGGCGTGCGCGGCCGCCTGCGTCGCGAGCGGGGCTGACATGGGCGCCGTCGCCCTCGACACGAGTGTCGTGGTGGCCGCACTGCTCGCCTGGCACGAGCACCACGCCCGCGCCCTGCCCGTCGTGCAGGCAGCCCTGGCGGCCGAGGAACCGCCGATCCTGCCCCTGCCCGTCGTGGTCGAGTCGTTCGCCGTCCTCACCCGCCTGCCTGCGCCCTGGCGCCTGGCTCCGGCGGATGCGCACGCCCTGCTGGCGCGCACCTTCCGCGCACGAGCCCGCGTGGTCGGGCTCGACGGCCCGGAGGCCTGGGACCTGCTCGACGCGGCCATCGTCTCAGGAACCGCCGGAGGAGCGACGTACGACGCCCTTGTGGGCGCCTGCGCGCGAAAGGCCGGTGCCACCCGGATCGCGACCTTCGACCGGAGGGGTTTCGAGCACCTCGGCCTGGAGATCCTGGTGCCCTGACGACGCACCGGTCGGGCCGTCGCCTCACGAGTCGCAACCGCCCCCCCCCCCCGGGCCGTCGATCGTGAGGGCCAGCGTGTACCTCCCCGTCTCCTCGACCTCGAACACGGGTGCCCGAAGGTCGTGCCGGGGCACAGGGGGGGTACATGGCGCCTGGACGCCACGGATCCCCCCACCCTCGCCAGCAACCCCGGATTCGTGACGCGAGTGGCGAAGGGCACCCGAGGTAGGATCACGTCTCGTGAGCAGATCCGGTTGCCTCTCGTCAGCGTCGGCGCCAGCGCCGGACCTCGGCAGCCAGATCGGCATCGGGCGCATCCGGGTCCGTCTCGATCGGCACCTCCTCCCAGCCCTCTGCGGCGACGTCCGCCGGATCGAGGGTGCGGGGTGCGCCGGGCTCGGGGGGCAGGTGGCGCGTCAGCAGCCAGCGGTCGCCCCGCCCTCCCGGCGGGTGACGCGCGAACCGGTGGCAGGCGGGGTCCTGGGGCCGGGCCTGGCGCACGGGTGGGCGCGCGGGCAGGAGGCGCGCCTGGACGTGCATGGAGGCGCAGTCGAGCAGGAGATCCTCCGGACCCAGGGTGGACGCCCAGCGTGCCACTGCCTCGCGTACGGCGCCCGTCGGGACCTGGGTGCGGTACACCTCGAGGAAGGACGAGCCGCCGCGAGCCCAGGCGAACCCCGGCCACGCCCCGACGGACCATGCTGCGGCCAGGGTGCCAGCGAGGACCGGAGCGGGTCGCCAGCGGGCCAGGGTGGCACCGGCCCGGAAGCAGGCGACGGGTCCGAGGACGCCGATGCAGGGTGCCCAGGGCAGGAGGTAGCGCTCGGCGAACGGCACCCAGGACAGGCCCACGAAGAGGGCCAGGGCCCCGGGCAGCAGGACCACGGCGGCAGTCCAGCTGCCCCGCCACCCCTGCCTGCCGGGCAGGAGCGCGAGGGGGACGAGCGCCAGGAGGAGCCAGGCGGGCGGCGGGCAGGTCTTGCGCATGGCCGCGAGGTTCTGGGCACGGCGGGCCGAGGCGCACTCGTCGAGGAGCGCGGTGGGCGTGAACCGCGGGTTGGGGCGGCCCTGGCAGGCCGGAAGATCGGAGGCCCACCCGATGTCCTGGGGCGCACCGGGACCCCGGTTCAGCCCGTGCTGCAGTTCGACCTGGCGGCCGAACGGGACGAGGTCGAGGTCCCAGTGGGCGCGACACCACCGATCCAGGACCTGGAAGGCCGCGATCCAGAGGACGGCGAGGCTCAGGAGGACGAGACGCCGGCGCCAGGAGGCCGGAGCCAGCAGCAGGAGCGCGGGCACGCACGCTGCGAGCACGGCCTCCCGGGCGTCGAGCACCCAGGCCAGACCGGCGGCGGCGCCGCCGAGGGCCGCCCAGGCCCAGGC
>JBFYZZ010000341.1:0-13293 GCA_041309225.1 Deltaproteobacteria bacterium
CACATCCAGGAGCTTCTACGGCTCGTGAACGCCGACATGGACGTCGAGACCCAGCAGGTCCAGCAGGAGATCGAGGCGCTTCGGGGCCAGGAAGCCGAGGCCCAGCAGCGCCTGGAACCGCTCTTCGAGGCGTTGGAGGACCGGCGCCTGGGCCTCAACGACCTCGCCCCTCGCATCCGTCACTGGCGCGAGCGGCGCGACGAGGTGGCCGCCCGGCGCGCGAAGCTGGAGGAACGTTCTCGCGCTCCCTCGGCGCTCCTTGTGGACGAGGCCACCGTCCGCCGGTACGTCGCCTCGCTCCACCGCCTCCTCGAGGCGGGCAGCATGGACGAGCGGAAGTCCTTCCTGCGCGCCTGGGTCCGCCGCATCGACGCGCGCGGCTACGAGCTCACCATCCGGTACACGCTGCCGCCCCTGCCCGGCGGTGGCGCCGCGGGCCACCCTGTCGAAGGAGAAGCGTGCCCGATGGCGGTCGGCGCCGAGGGCGTGCAGGTCGAGCCTCTGCCCGACGGCTGGGCAACCCCCGGCGACCGGGCGACGGAACGCTGCACGGGGCAGGTTCTCTCTATGGTGAGATATGGCTCCCGCTCCAGGACTTGAACCTGGGACCCTCTGATTAACAGTCAGATGCTCTAACCAACTGAGCTAAGCGGGAATGACGCCCCGCCTCCTATTCGCAGCCGGGGATCGAGTCAACTGGCGAGGGTTGGAGATGCCCGACTCGTGGGGCGCTCGGCGGGGGGCGCGGCGTGGCGCATGGGGCGATCGGCGCTCGGTGGCCGGTGCTCGTCCTCGAGTTCGGTTTCGGGTTCGATCCGGGTTCGGGTTCCGGCCTCGGTGTCGGCGCTCGCACCGCGCGCGCTGCCATGCTCGGCCCCCGCGTTGCGATTCGGGGCAGGTGACGGCTCACTCGGGGCGAATCGCAACACCGTCCGGAGGAGACGCGATCGTCACCGTCCGTCCTGCCAGCCGGTGTCCTCGGAGACTGCACAGGACGTGCGCGCAGCCGGCACCGGGACCGGTCCGACCCGGCGCCTCGGGGCGCCCGGGATGCTCCGGAGGCCGGAGGGAAGGGAGCCAGCGTTGGACGCTCGGGGCGCCTACTCCTCGGACGGCTCGGGTGCGGTGCGGGGCCGGCGGGGCCCCAGGCCGCCCTTCTTCAGCCGGGCCGCCACGAGGCCCCGCTGGCGGGCCTTGTAGAGGGCGTGCGCGTTCTCGCCCTCCTCGTTGAGGTGGGCGGTCTCCTGGTCGAGGATCTGGAACTCGACCATGACGTAGACGATACGGCCGAGGAGCTGGTGGTGGCGGGCCGCCCCCCCGAGCAGGACGTCGTCGATCTGCACGGGGTAGTCCACGATGAAGTTGATCATCCGATAGGTGGAGCCGGAGAAGGGATTGGGGTCCGGGATCAATGGGCCGTCGGTCACCCCGGGCTCGATGATCTGCCGCGCGAGGTGCTCGAGGCGAGGATGGAGCCGGACCATGTCCCCGAAGGTCATGAGGTTGTTCTGGCTTTGCCGCGGGATGACGTAGTTGAACGGAAAGACGTTGCGGGTGAGCCAGACGATGGTGGGGAGGATGTCGTCGCGCGTGGCGGTGACGATGCGGAAGCGCAGCTTGTCGAAGATGGTGGTGGCGTGGGCCTCGGTCTTGACGAGCAGCTTGGTGATGACGCTGGTGCGGGTCTTGCGGCTACCGTAGAACGAGATCACGGGCAGGCCGTCGGCCCGCATGCGATCGGCGTGCACCATGATCCGCCGCTCGGCCAGCTCGATGAGGTGGGCCTCGCTCACCGAGGTCTGGAACTTGAGGTCCGCCGCCTCCATGTGGTTGATGACGTGCATGAGCTTGAGGATCATGCAGGCCAACATCTGCTTGCGCCGGAAGCCTTCGTACCGGCTGGCTTTTAGGAAGACGTCGCGGACGTCGGCCGGGTTGCGGAGGTCGGGCGGGAACGAGAGACTCAGGTGCTCCTCGAGGTAGTGGATGGCTTCCTTGAAGAGGAATCTCAAGCGCTCCTGATCCCGATCCTCCTCGAGGTTCATGCCGTGCAGGCAGAGGAACCGGTCGACCTTCTCGCGGGTGTCGAGGTCGAGCTTGTGCCAGTCCACGACCGAATCGCCGCGCAGGACGAGGCGGACGGCCTCGAGGTCCTGGAGATCGGGCCCCCCGGGACCGAAGGCGGCCTGGAAGGAGGCATCGAGGGTGAGGGAGGCCAGGCTCACGTAGGCTCCAGGGCACCGGGACGTCACGCCCCGGCCCCGCGCCGGACGGACGGGCCCGTATAAGCCGGGGGGGCCCGTCTTGCCCGCCCTGATCGGGCCCGGTTACCCTCGCCGGGCCATGCCCACCCCCGCTCCTCCCCTCGGTGTCTTCCGAATCGTGGGCCGCGCCTTCGCCGCGGCGTTCCGCAACCTGCCCGTGCTGCTGGTGCTGGCCGCTCTGGTCGCGGTGCCCGAGAGCCTGCTCTGGTCCGCCTCGGTGGCGTCGATCGAGGGGCTCGTGTCCTCCTGGTTCCCGGCCCACGGCATCGTGATGGATCCCCAGCAGGCACAGATCGTGCCGCTCGTGATGGCCGACCTGCCGGTCATGCCCTGGCGGTTCGTGGCCGCGGCCCTGGTGGCGCCCGCCGCGATCCACGTGTTCCTGCGCGACCAGGCCTCCCGCGTGCGGATCCCCGGCACACCGGCCGGCCGCCGCGCCACGCTGGCCGATGCCCTCAACTTCGGGCTGTCCCGCTGGTGCCGGTTGATCGGGCCCGTCACCATCGCCGGCCTGGTCATCTGGATCGGATCGATCGTGGTGATCCCGGCCATCCTGTACACGCTGTTCTGGGCGTTCATGGAGCCGGTGGCCACCCTCGACGACAAGGTGAAGCAGGTCCTGAGGCGCTCCACGCGGCTCACGAAGGGTCGCCGTGGCAGGATTTTCCGTACCTACCTGCTCTTCCTGCCTTGGTGGGGCTGGTACGCGCTGATTGGCGCCTTCGTACTGGAGGGCGCCCCCTGGTGGGCCCGGATGGCCGTGATGGTGGGCGACGAGTTCGTGGGCCTGGTCATCCTGCTCTCGCTCCTGCAGCTCTACCAGGAGCGGATGGAGCAGCTGGAGGAGGCCCGTCGGTCCAGGGAGGCCGCAGGCGGGGCGGAGTGAGCGCGTTCCTCCGCGACGCCGCCGACGCCCTGGCCGGGGGAGGGCGGGTCGCGGGCCTCCCGGAGGGCGCTGCGGCCTGGGCGGTGGCCCGGGCGGTTCGGGGCCCGACCTGGGCGGTGCTCCCCACCCCCGAGGAGGCCGATAGGTTCACGCGGGCGCTGGCGTTCTGGCTCGGCGAGGACGTCCCGACCCGCGTGCTTCCCTGGCCCGCCGACGACCTTCCGCCCTACAGCGGCGTCTCGCCGCATCCCGGTCACGTGCGCGACCGGATCGTGGCGCTGGACGCCCTGCGGCGGGGGGAGCGTGCCGTGGTCGTGGCCCCGGCCGAGGCGCTGCTGGAGCGGGTCCCCACACCGGAGGTGCTGGCACCCGCGGTCGTGGAGGTGACGCCCGGGCGCACGCTGCCGAGAGCCGCCCTCCTCGGCGCCCTGGCCCGCTTCGGGTACCTCTCGGCCGCGGTAGTGGAGGACCCGGGCACCTGGGCCATGCGCGGCGGGATCGTGGACCTGTGGCCCACGGGGGAACCCACGCCCATCCGGATCGACCTCTTCGACGAGGAAGTCGAGACCGTCCGGCGGTTCGATCCCGTGACCCAGCGCAGCGGGGTGGTGCTGCCGGGCGTTCGGATCCTGCCCGTGCGGCTCTGGCTGCCGGACCCGGCGGCGGTGGAGCGCCTGGCCCGGGCCACGGCCGCCGCGGCCGGCACGAACCGCGACGCCCGCGCGCTCCGCCAGCGCGTGTTGGAGACGCTTGGCTCGCGCCTGGCGTTCGCGGGGGTGGAGGACTGGATCGCGGGCCTTCACCCCGTGGCGGGCCCGCTCGACCACAACCCCCGGGGCGCACCCCCCGCCTCCGTGATCGTCGTTGACGCCGATCGCGCGGCCGAGGCCGTGCAGGAGCTGGCTGGCCGGGCGATCGCCCGCTGGTCCGACCTCGAGTCCGACGAGCGGCCGCTGGTGCCGCCCGAGGATCGCTTCGATCCACCCGACACCCTCCTCGCACGCCTCCGGGCGGCCACCGCCGTGGAGACGCTCCCCGTGACCGATCCCGAGCGGCCCGCGCTGGATCTGCGGGTGCTCCACAACGCGGATCTCACCGTCACCGGCGGGGATCTCGCGCCGTTCGCCGCCCACGTCGAACGCTGGCTGGAGGAGGGCTGGCGCGTGGCACTCACGGCCCCCGGCCGGGTGGAGGTCGAGCGGCTGCTGGCCCTGCTCGCACCCCACGGCCTCCACCCCGAGGAGGTACACCAGCGGGACCCCGATCGCCTCAGGGCCGGGCGGGTGTCGCTCCTCGCGGGCGACCTGCCCGCTGGGTTCCGGGCCCCCGAGGATCGGCTGGTCGTGGTGGCGCTGGCGGACCTCGTGTCCGAGCGGCGGGCCGCCGTGGGCGGGCGCCGGCATCCCGCCTTCCACCGCGCCCAGGCCGTGGGGGTGGGCACGCTCCGGGAGGGCGACCTGGTGGTCCACGCCTTCCACGGCATCGGGCAGTACGAGGGCATGGCCCGGATCGCGGTGGGCGGCGTAGAGACGGACCTCGTGCAGCTCGCCTACCGGGACGGCGACCGCCTGTACGTGCCGGTTCACAAGATCGGGCTCCTCTCCCGCTACCGGGCGGCCTCCGACGCCCCGGCCCCGCGCCTCGACCGGCTGGGCGGGCAGACGTGGCAGGCCCGCAAGCGGCGCGTCCGCGACGCCATGGTGGCCACGGCCCACGATCTCCTCGCGCTCTACGCGCGCCGCAGCGTGGCCACGTGCGAGCCGATCCCCTCGCCGGGCGACCTCTGCCGCCGGTTCGCCAGCACGTTCCCCTACGACGAGACCCCGGACCAGGCCGCCGCCATCGAGGACGTGGACCGCGACCTCTCGGGCACGGCCCCGATGGACCGTCTCGTGGTGGGCGACGTGGGGTTCGGCAAGACCGAGGTGGCGATGCGGGCGGCGGTCCGGGTGGTGGAGGCGGGCCGGCAGGTGGTGGTGCTCTGCCCCACGACGGTGCTCGCCTACCAGCACCACCAGACCTTCACCGAACGCTTCGCGGGCTTCCCCGTGCGGATCGCGATGCTCTCCCGCTTCACGGGTCCCTCGGAGGCGCGCGCGGTGCTGGCCGGCCTGGCCTCGGGTGAGCTTCACGTGGTCGTGGGCACCACCCGCCTCCTCTCCCGGGCGGTGCGCTTTCACGACCTGGGGCTCGTGGTCATCGACGAGGAGCACCGCTTCGGGGTGCATCAGAAGGAGCGGCTGAAGAAGCTCCGCGCCGAGGTGCACGTGCTGGCGCTCTCGGCCACCCCCATCCCCCGCTCGCTCTCGATGGCGCTCTCAGGGGTGCGGGCCTTCTCCACCATCGCCACCCCGCCCGAGGATCGGCTGGCGATCCGCACGCGCATCGCCCGCTTCCACCCCGACCTGGTGCGCGAGGAGATCCTCCGGGAGATGGCGCGGGGCGGGCAGGTCTTCCTCGTCCACGACCGGGTGCGGTCGCTCCCCGTGCTGCGGCGCCTCCTCGCCCGGATCGTACCCGAGGCTCGGGTGGAGGTCACGCACGGCCAGATGCCCGACGATGCGTTGGAGGCCGCGCTGGTGCGGTTCGTACGACGACAGGCGGACGTGCTGCTCACCACCACCATCATCGAGAGCGGGGTGGACCTGCCCAACGTGAACTGCATGCTGGTGAACCGGGCCGACCGGTTCGGGCTGGCCCAGCTCTACCAGCTCCGGGGCCGGGTGGGCCGCTCGTGGCGCCGGGCGGCGTGCACGCTGCTGGTCCCGGCCGACGCCGCGCTCTCCCGCAGGGCGACCCGGCGGCTCAAGGTGCTCCTGGAGCACACTGACCTCGGGGCCGGCTTCCAGGTGGCCAGCGCCGACCTGGAGCACCGGGGCGCCGGCGAGATCCTGGGGGAGAACCAGCACGGGCACATGGACGCCGTGGGCTTCGACACGTACGTGGACCTCCTCGAGGAGGCCCTGGCCGAGGCGCGGGGCGAAGCGCGCCGCCGCCGCCTGGAGCCGGAGGTGGAGGTGCCGGTACCGGCCTTCCTCCCCGTGACCGTCGCGGAGGGGGTGGAGGAGCGGTTGGCCTGGTACGGCCGGCTCGCCGGAGCGGACACGCCGGACGAGGTCCGTGCCCTCCTGGATGCCCTGGAGGAGCAGATCGGCAACCTGCCGGTGGAGGCCGTCAACCTGGGCTGGCTCCTCCAGACCCGCCTGCGCTGCCGGGACCTGGGAATCGCTCGGCTCACCTGGCTCCGGGTGCGGGTGGAGGCCGTCCTGGACGGGGAGAGCCCGATCCGGTGCGACCGCCTCGAGGCGCTGGCCGGGCGCTGGCCCAACCGGTTCGCGGTCACGCCGGAAGGGCACCTGCACGTGCGGTTCACACCCGAGGAGGCCGAGCACCCCTACCGGTTCCTGCACTGGCTCCTGCGACTCGTGGAGGAGGAGGCGGTGGAGCGGCCCCCGGATCCGCCGCGGCCTACGCCTTCGCCACGGCGTCGTCCCAGGCACGGCGGCGAAGCCCGACCTCCGCCTCGGACAGGCGGGGGAGGAAGCGCCGCTCCTCGGCCCAGGCGGCCGTGACCTCGGCGGTGGAGGACCACACCTTCACGGCGAGGCCCGCGAGGCAGGCGGCGCCGAGCGCGGTGGTCTCGAGCACGATGGGCCGTACGCAGGGCACGCCCAGCAGGTCGGCCTGGACGCCCAGGAGGAGGTCGTTGCGGGCCGCGCCGCCGTCCACGCGGAGCTCGCGGAGCGGCGCGCCGAGGTCGGCGGCCATGGCGCGGAGGATGTCGGCCACCTGCCAGGCCACGCCCTCGAGCACCGCCCGGGCCACGTGGGCACGGGTGGTGCCGCGGGTGAGCCCCGCGAGGAGGCCGCGGGCGTCGGGCCGCCAATGGGGTGCGCCCAGGCCGGTGAGCGCGGGCACGAACACCACGCCGCCCGAGTCGGGCACGCTGGCGGCGAGCGGCTCGATCTCGGCCGAGGTGGCGAAGAAGCCGAGACCGTCGCGCAACCACTGGACGGCTGCACCCGCGACGAACGCGCTGCCCTCGACGGCGTAGGTCGCCCCCGCCCCGAGGTCCCAGGCCACGGTGGTGAGCATGCCGTGCCGGGAGGGGACCGGGACGCCGCCCGTCTGCAGGAGCACGAACGCGCCGGTGCCGTAGGTGCACTTGGCCATGCCGGGCTCGAAGCAGGCCTGCCCGAAGAGAGCGGCCTGCTGGTCGCCGGCCATGCCGGCCAACGGGATGCCGTCGGGCAGGAACCCCACGCCGCGAGTCGTGCCGTAGACCTCGGAGGAGCGGCCCACGCGCGGCAGGCAGGCCGGCGGAACGCCGAGGAGGTCGCACATCCGTTCGCTCCAGGCGAGATCGTGGAGATCGAAGAGGAGCGTGCGGGAGGCGTTCGACGGGTCCGTGACGTGGGCGCCGCACAGGCGGAAGGCGAGGAAGGTGTCGATGGTGCCGAAGCACAGGTCGCCCGCCGCGGCCCGCGCCCGTGCGCCGGGCACGTGGTCCAGGATCCAGGCGGCCTTGGTACCCGAGAAGTACGGATCGAGGACGAGCCCCGTGCGCTCCCGCACGAAGGGCTCGTGCCCGGCTTCCTTCAGGGCGCGGCAGAGGGGGGCCGTGCGGCGATCCTGCCACACGAGGGCGCGGTGGACGGGCGCACCCGTGCGGCGATCCCAGAAGAGGGTGGTCTCGCGCTGGTTGGTGATGCCGATGCCCCGGATCGCCCGCGCGTCGACGCCGGCCCGAGCGAGGGCGCCCTCGACCGCGCGGCCCACGCTCGACCAGATGTCCTCGGGGTCGTGCTCGACCTGACCGGGTTCGGGGAAGTGGTTGGGGAACTCCACGGTGCAGGCCGCCATCACTCGGAGGCCGGGATCCAGGAGCAGGGCAGTCGACCCGGTGGTGCCCTGGTCGATGGCGAGGAGGAGGTCGGGAAGCATGGACGCTCCGGGGGAAGGGGAGGGGATTGTCCGGGCAGGCCAACAGTCTGTCAACACCGGCCCGCGGTCCCCTCCGTGTCGGTTGAAGATCCGGGCGACCCGATGTACCTTGCGAGGTGGACCGTCCGCGCACGGTCCTCGGGAGGCGCCCATGTCGTCCAGGTCCTGCTGTCTCACCCTCCTCGCGATCGCCCTGCTCCCAGCTGGATGCGACGGCGAGTACATCTACCAGGGCTACTCGGTGTACCGCCACTTCCCGCTCGACGGGTCCACGCGGAACTGGAAGTACAACTCCGTCGACGACAGCGTCGACTGGCGGCTGTTCGTGGAGAAGACCAACGCCGCGCTCGACGGCCAGACCGAGATCGTCACCCTGAGGCACACCAACGAGTTCGACGGGAGCATCCTCGGCGAGGTGGACTGGTCCTCCGACTCCTCGGAGGGCATCCAAATCCATCGCCTGTACGAGGAGGAAGGGGCCGTCACGACCACGTTCGACCCCCCCATCCTGGTCTCGAAGCCCCAGGCGATCCCCGGCGAGTCCCGCACCACCGAGACCGGCGGGTACACGTTCACCGCCACCTTCGAGGACATCGACGGCTGCGCCACCTACTGGGCCCCCGACTGGGAGGACGTGGAGTGCCTCGTGGTCAGCCTGACCGACGGCGACGCGGACCCGGCCACCAACGGCCTCATCGTCGGCACCTACTGGCTCGTGCCCTCGTGGGGCATCGCCCTCATGGATCTCGAGGGGTACGTCGCGACGTGGAGCCTGTCCGGGGCCGATTGGGTCGAGTAGGTCTCGACCCCCTGCTCCTGGCCGGCGTCCTGGCCGGTGCGACCGGGTGCCCCACGGCGGAGGAGTGGCGCAACGCCGACCTCCAACTGGACGTGCGGGCCGACCTGCCCGAGGACGCCGCGCGCGTCCGGATCTGCGTGGCGGGCACAGGGAGCCGCACCCAGGGCGCGGGCCCGGACGCCTACGCGGTCCCGGGCATCCCCACCGACCGTCCCGCGGTGGTCACGGTGGACGTCCTCGCCCCCTCGGGCGACGCGGAGGACACGGGCTCCGGGGAGGACCGCGTCCTGGCGCGGGCCGGGCCGATCGCCCTCGACGCGGCCACGCCCTGGCGGGAAGCCCCCCTCGAGGTCTTCGGCGAGGCGGACGGCGCCTGCCCGGCGTGCCCCGAGGCCTGCGCGCCCACGGGCGCGTTCGCCCCGGCGGAAGCGGCCTCGTGGCTGCTCGCGGTGCGGTTCCGCCCCTGAGCCCGGCGGCCGGTCCTATCGCTGGAGGATCACGAACTCGACGCGGCGGTTCGCCGCCTGGCCCTCGGGGGTACGGTTGTCGCCGACGGGTCGCGTCTCGCCGTAGCCCCGGGCCCGGAGGCGGGACGGATCCACCCGCCCCACCTGGACGAGGTGGGCCAGCACCGACTCGGCACGGGCCTGGGACAGCGCCAGGTTGGTCCGGTCGGGGCCCGCGTCGTCGGTGTGGCCCGCCACCTCGACGAGGAGGAGGTCGGGGTTGGCGTCGAGCATGGCCGCGACGTCCGCCAGGAGCGGGTAGGAGCTCGGGAGGATCACGGCCTTGCCCGTGGCGAACTGGATCTTCTCGAGGATCTCGATGCGCTCGCTCGTGACGATCACGCGAGACGGGCAGCCGTCGGATCGGGCGGAATCCGCCCGCGGGTCCTTGGGCTGATCGGGGCAACGGTCGCGGCTGTCGGGCACGAGGTCGCCGTCGAGGTCCGGGCACCCGGCCGTGGCGGGCGAGCCGCGATCGAGCGGGCAGCGGTCCTCGCCGTCGAGCACCTTGTCGCCGTCGTTGTCGGGATCGGGGCAGCCGTCGGTGTCGAGGTACCCGTCGGTGTCTTCGGCCTGGCGGGGGCAGGGGTCGGAGGTGTCGGGTACGCCGTCGCGATCGTTGTCGGGCTCCGGGCAGCCGTCCTCGTCCTCGAACGCGTCCATGTCCTCGGCGAGTTCGGGACAGCGGTCGGTCTCGTCGGGGAAGGTGTCCCCGTCGCGATCGTGGACGGGCGGCCGGCCGGCGCCGCGCCACCCGGCAGCCAGGAACAGGCGCACGTCGGGTGCGCCCACGCCCGCCACGAGCCCGGTGCCCGCCCCCGCGGTCACCAGGACGGGACCCACCCCGCCGAACTGGCCGTACCCGTGGATCTCGACGGGGTTCTCCTCGAATCCGCCCAGCCCGCCGGTGGTGGTGACGCGGCCGGTGATCTCGGCCCCGACGAGGAGCAGCTCGGACAGGGAGCGGTGGAGCCCGGCGCCGACGAGGAGGGCGGATCCGACCTCCAGCGTCCCCAGGCTCGACGCCGGTGCGTACTCGAACCCCGCGTTCAAGGTCCAGCCGCCGGTCTCGGACCCCCCGGCCACCGCGCCGACGAGACCGGCACCCGGGCCGCCGGCACCGGTGTAGCCCTCGGCGTCGCCGCTGGGGAGGCGCACCGACGGCGCCAGCGCCACCGCCGGTCGGCCGGTGTCGTGGGCGAGCAGCGGGACGACCGCACCGAGCCGGAGGTCGCCCAGGCGGGCCCCTCCGCCCCCGGCTGCGTCCGCGATCGGGTAGAGCGGCAGCGCTGCGTCGAACCGGACCCGCCCGAGGAGCGAGAATCCGGCCACCGCGCGGGTGGCGAGGAGGGTGTGGACGAGAGACTCGGTGGTGTCGTCGGGGTGGATCACCACCACGGGATCGTCGGTCCAGGCCAGGCCGGCGCCGGCGTAGGCCGCGCCGGGAAAGCCGATGGAGGGCTGCGTGAGCTGGAGGGTACCCTGGGCGTCCCACAGGGATCCGGACGGCACGAAGGTGTCGCCGTCGAGCGCCCGGGCCGGCCGGGCCCAGAGGAGCGCGGCCGCTGCGATGGCGAGCGGGACGGACGTCCGCATGGTCACCTCCGAGAGCGAGCAGCATGCCTCCTTCCCGGTGGGGACGCAACTGCCGACCCGGGCCGCAGAAGGCCGACGGAATCCGCGTCAGTCGTGCCCGATCCGCCGCCCCCCGTGTCTCGGGTGGAGCGTGCGGACCGCACGTCCCGCACGGAAAACGCTCTACATGGACTTGACAATCGGGCCCGCGCGGGTTTCCCTGCCATGAGCAGGAGGAGCACATGCGCCCCCAGAGCCTCACCTGGTTCGCCCTGATCCTGACCCTGACCCTCGCTGCGTGCACCAGCACCGACGACACCTCCGAGACCGGCACCGACGCCGACACCGACGCCGACGGCGACAGCGACACCGACCTGCCGGTCGTGTGGGAGCCCGAGCGTGCTGAGACCTCCGTGTCCTTCACCGGGGTCTACGCCTCTGGGCAGGGCATCGTCGCCGTGTCCACCCAGGGCATGATCTGGAATTTCAAGCAGGCCACCGGATGGGACGACGAAGACGCCGACACCGAAGACGAAGACCTCAACGACATCTGGGGCATCGGATCCGGCGCAGGGCTCGAGTTCTTCGCGGTCGGCGACGCTGGCAAGTGGACCCACTTCTACAGCGGCGGCTGGATCACCGAGGACCTCGGCACCGCCAACTTCGAGGCGGTGGGCGGGCCCACGGCCGAGCTCCTCTACGCGGTCGGGTGGGGCGGTGTGTACCGCTGGGACGGCTACATCTGGACCTACGAGCCCGTGCCGCCGGGTGCCCAGATCAACGACGTCTGGGCCACGGTCGACTTCGCCTACGCCGTCGGGGAAGACGGCCTCATCCTCCGCCGGGAGAACAAGACCGGGGGCTGGCTGGCCATGGATTCCCCCACCGACCTCGCCCTCTTCGCCATCGGGGGTGCCACCCCGGCGGACCTGTGGGCCGTCGGTGAGAAGGGCGTCATCGTCAATTTCGACGGAACGGCCGATAAGCCTACCTTCACCGTCAAGGAGAGCTTCACCGGCCAGTCCCTGTGGGACGTCTGGGGCATCCAGAACAACGCCGTCTACACGGTCGGCGGCAACGGCACGGCCGCCATGTGGGACGGCGACAAGTGGAACAAGCTGGGCACCGGCGTCGACAACGTCCTGTACGCCGTGAACGGATCCACGGCCTTCGACGTCTGGGCCGTCGGCAACCGCGGAATGGCCATCCACTACGTGGTCGACTAGCCCTCCTGGGGGGGCAGCGCCGGGCCGGCGTGGTCGAGGGTCCAGGCGACCTTCGCGATCATGCCGAGCAGGATGGACACCTCCCGGATGCTCGGGTCCGTCCGGGACAGGAGGTGGTAGAGCGTGAGCCGCACCTGCTCGCGGCTGCGGCCCTCCAGGTAGGCGGTGCGGGCCAGGAGCGCGACGGCCCGCCCGGCCGCCTCGAGCACGAACGCGGCGTCCGCCGGCCGTTCGCCCACGCCCGGATCGGGAGGGGCGGGGGATGCGGGGTTGTCATGGTGGCCTCGGCGGGAACGTCGCCGCCGGACCGGTGGTTCGTAGCCCCGCCGACGCGCCTCCTCGAAGAGGTGGTGGGCCACCAGCAGGACGGCCTGGGCGAGGTTCATGGAGGGGGCGCGATCCGTGACCACGGTGCACAACAGGTGGCAGCGCAGCAGGGTGTCGTTGTCGAGACCGGAGTCCTCGGGGCCGAAGAGGATGGCCACCTCCCCGGGGGCGTCGAGGACGCGCGCGGCGAGGGCGCAGGGCTCCAGGACCGGCCAGCGGTACCGGCGGCCGCGAACGGTGGTGCCCACCACGAGGGTGGCGCCGGCGAGCGCCTCCTCGACGGTGCCGACCCGGGAGGCCGCGGCCAGGACGTCGCCCGCCCCGGGGGCCATCATGGCGGCGTGGGCCGGGGCGTCCTCGCGCGGATCGACCAGGACGAGGCGACCCAGGCCCATGTTTTTCATGGCCCGCGCCGTCATGCCCACGTTGCCTGCCTTGAGCGGCCGGACCAGCACGATGCGGATCCGGGTGCCGAAGGCCTCCATCGGCGGAGGGGCGCCCGCCACGGCGGTCTATTTCCCGAAGAGCCGCCGGAACCAGCCGCCGATCCGCGCGAGGAAGGGGCCGCCGGCGCCCTGGGGGCGAGGCTCGAGGCGGGGCGGAGCGTCCGGCTGGGCCACCTGTCCCACCCCACCCTGGGGGGGCCGGGGCCGCCTGGGGCGGGGGGCTTCGCCGCCCGCGGGATCGGCGGCCGGAGGACCGGACCCCAACCGGCGCTCACGGGGGACACCGTCGCGCGGTGGGGGACGACGGCGCGGGCGTGGCC
>JBFYZZ010000342.1:0-16869 GCA_041309225.1 Deltaproteobacteria bacterium
GATGATCGCCGCCATGAGCGAGGTCGTGCGGCGCGGCGGGTTCGGCACGTCGGTCACGCCCGTCTCGCAGTTCTACTTCCAGCAGGCCTTCAACAACGTGATGTTCGGCCCCTGGGAGAAGATCGCCGACGGCTACGGCCGGATGGTGCTGGGGTACTTCGGGCGGCCCCCCAGCCCGCCGGATCCGGAGATCGTCCGGATCTGCTCGGAGAAGCTGAACCTTTCGCCGACCACCGAGGACCCGCGGACCCTGGACGACCAGAATCCGGCCAAGGGCCTCGTCGCGGCCCGCAAGGCGCTCGAGGCAGTGGGCCTCTCCGACCCCTCCGACGAGGACCTCTTCATCGCCGCCACCTGCGGGCCGAAGGGCATCGCCTTCCTCCAGGGGGAGCGCCCCATCGGGGTGCGCTTGAAGCAGCCGGCCGCCCTGGCGAGCCCGGCCAAGGCGCCCCAGGCCGCCCAGGCACCTTTCCGGGATCCCCGAACCTGGCGGGTGGACGTGTCGGGCCATGCGTTCGACGTCTCCATCGACGGGGACAGCGCGACCGTCAACGGTCACCGCTACACGATCGGCGTGGCCCCGGCCTCCGGCGACGATCCCCTCCCCTCGCCCGCCGGGGGTACCCCGACGCCCGTGCCTTCCCCCCTGCCGGGCACCGTGATCAAGGTGCTGGTGGAGGGAGGCCAGCGGGTCGCAGCCGGAGCGGTGCTCGTGATCATCGAGGCGATGAAGATGCAGACCGAGGTCAGGGCCAAGGAACCCGGAACCATCTCGCGGGTCCTGGTGCGGCCCGGTGAGCAGATCCGCGCCGGTCAGCCCATCGTCGCGATGGCGACGCAGGAGGAGCCGCGATGCACGCCCTGCTCGACGGTCTGATGCAACTCTGGCACGAGACCGGCATCTACCTGGCCTCCCAGGGCGACGGCTGGAAGAGCGTGGTGATGGTCCTGGTCTGCCTGGTGCTCCTGTACCTGGCCATCAAGAAGGAGTTCGAGCCGCTCCTGTTGCTGCCCATCGGTTTCGGGGGGCTGCTCGCCAACCTGCCCGGGACCGCCGAGTTCATGACCGCCGTCCCCGACACCACCCGGGGTGCCGAGGCCATGGGCGCCTTCCTGGGCATCTTCTACTACTACGGCATCGAGAGTGGCCTCTGCCCGCTCCTGATCTTCATGGGCGTCGGCGCCATGACCGACTTCGGCCCGCTCCTGGCCAATCCCAAGACCGCGCTGCTCGGGGTGGCCGCGCAGTTCGGCATCTTCACCACGGTGATCGGGGCCGTGCTCGTGCACCTGTACGTGCCGGGCGTGGACTTCTTCGATCCGTCCAACACCCTGCTGTCGGAGCCCCAGCAGGTGCTTCGCGCGGCTGCTTCCATCGGCATCATCGGCGGTGCGGACGGGCCCACCGCCATCTACACCACCACCAGGCTCTACCGCGAGCTGCTCGGCGCCGTCGCGGTGGCCGCCTACTCCTACATGGCGCTCGTGCCGATCATCCAGCCGCCCATCATGCGCCTGCTCACGACCCGCTCGGAGCGGGCCATCGAGATGAAGCAGCTCCGTCCGGTCTCCAAGCTCGAGAAGATCCTCTTCCCGCTCGTGGTGCTGGGTCTGTGCGCGGCGCTGCTCCCGTCGGCCACGCCGCTCATCGGGGCGCTGATGTTCGGCAACCTCGCACGCGAGTCGGGCGTGGTGCAGCGGCTGAGCGACACCATGCAGAACGCCCTCGTGAACATCATCACCATCGTCCTGGGGCTCGGCGTGGGCATGAAGCTCTCGGCCGCTGCGTTCCTGCGACCCCAGACCCTGGGCATCCTGGCGCTCGGGCTCCTCGCCTTCGCCGTGGCCACCGCGAGCGGCGTGCTCATGGGCAAGCTCATGAACCTCATCTCGCGGGAGCCCATCAACCCGCTGATCGGCGCGGCGGGGGTCTCCGCGGTGCCCATGGCGGCCCGGGTCGCCAACAAGGTCGGCCAGGAGGAGAATCCCCACAACTTCCTGCTCATGCACGCAATGGGGCCCAACGTGGCCGGCGTGATCGGATCCGCCGTGGCCGCGGGCGTGCTCATCGCCATGTGCTCCCGCCTGGCACCCTAAGGCGGCGGGCGGGGGCCTGCCGCACCTCGCGGCTGCGATAGGATGAGGACCAGCCAGAAGTTCCCTCGCAGGTCCGGGGCGGAGGGTACCGATGTCCGACCTCACCAGCTTGCTCGCGGGCCTCCAGGGTGCCAGCACCTTCGAGCATGCCTCCACGATCGTCCTCCAGGCCGTCCTCGACGAGGCGATCCGGGCCCTTCGGCAGAGCCCGCGTCGCCAGGCGGGAGTCATCCTCCGAGGCCTCGTCCACCTCCTCCCCGACGAGGGCTACCGGGGCATCGTGGCCGTAGAGGCCGAGGGCGGCTCGCCCGAGCCGCCGTCCGGCCAGCGGCTGCTCACCTCCGCCACGGCCTGGCGTCTCGCACGGGAGCACGGCGTTGCCGTGCTCGTCGACGTCACCGCGGGGACGTACACGGACATCCAGGGGCGTTGCCTGGTGGAGCGGCCCGTGGACATGGAGGGCACGCTCTCCCGACCGGTCCTCCTGGAGCGAAACGTCACGCACATGCTCGCCGTCCCGCTCCGCGTTCCGGGAGGGGCGGCGATCGGGATGATCTGCGTCGAGGCGCGCTGCCCGACTGCCGTGGGCGGCAGGTTCGAGCCCTGGGCGGTCGCCGCCGACGGCGTGCAGAGGATCGCCCTCCTGGCCGCCCCGTGGCTTGCCGGTCTCCCGACCTCGCGCCCACAGGTACAGCCTCTTGATCCGCTCCTCCCCGTGATCGGGCAGTCCATGGCGCCCATCGTCCAGACGCTCGGCATCTTCGCCAGGTTCGAGGAGACCATCCTCCTGCGTGGCCCGACCGGGACGGGCAAGTCCTTTCTCGCCCGCTGGTGCGTGGAACGCTCCAACCGCAAGGACCGCCCCTTCGTCGTCGTCAGCCTGCACGACCGCTCGACCGAGCTGCGCGAGGCAGCCCTGTTCGGCTGGAAGAAGGGCTCCTTCACCGGCGCCGTGGGCGACCACGAGGGCTTCGTCGCCCAGGCCGAGGGAGGCACTCTGTTCATCGACGAGATCGACAAGCTCCCTCTCGATGCCCAGGCCCGGCTGCTGCGCCTCCTCGAGGCCAGGCGCTACACGCCGATCGGCGAGAGCCGGGAGCGCCAGGCGGACATCCGCTTCATCGTGGGTACCAACGCCGACCTGGAACGGCTGGTGGCCGAGGAACGCTTCCTCCAAGACCTCTACTACCGGATCAACGTGCTGCCGGTATCTGTCCCTCCCCTCTCCGCCCGCCGGGACGAGATCGGCGCCTGGGCGAGGGCCTTCGCCTCGCGACAGCACCAGCGCTACACCCGTACAGGCGGAGCCTGCACGCTGGACCCCCAGGCCGAGGCGATCCTCCACGCCGCTCCCTGGCCGGGCAACCTCCGCCAGCTCAACAGCGTCGTCCATCGGGCCTACGCCTTCGCGTCCTACGGCGAGCACGAGGTCCTGCCGACCGACATCGTCCTCATGCCAACCCACGTCCAGCGTGCCCTTGCCCTGGAGTCCCAGGAGGGTGTGGAGTCCGCCGTCACGGTCCTCGAGCGAGCGGCCGAGGTCCTCATCGATGCGTTCGAAACGTCCGGCGAGAACGGGACGACCTCCGTCGGGGCCCGCCAGGAGCCTCCCTCTCCCTGGAAACACGCCGAGGCGCTCGTGGGATTCACGCTCCACGCCGCCGTGAGCCGCTGGGGAATCCGGAAGGCCTTCGAGCACCACGGGGAGGGGCACCTGTTGAGCGGCGGAAACCACCTCAAGAAGATGGACATGGAGAGCCGGAAGATCGTCGCCCTGTGCGAGGCCCTGGACCTCCCGGTTCCCCTTCGGGTGGCCGCCTGGCTGGCCGCCAGGCGGAAGGAAACGTAGCCCAGGCGACGCGCCGGCCCCGTCACGGGCGCGAGGAGGGGGTGCGACTCGGGAAGGGGGCCGCTCCCACCAGGCCGTCGAGGAGCGCGGACCATTCGGCCCGAGCGCGCCACGCCGCGATGCGGGGGTGGAGGAGGAGGACGTCCGCAGTGACCTCCGGTGCAGCCGAGAGGGCCACGGCACGCCGAGCGTGGGCCAGGCATACGCCGGCATCCCCGTCGTCCGCCTCCACCAGCGCCAGGACCCGCTCCGCGCGGCCCGCCTGCTCCCGGTACCACGCAGCCGAGCCCGGCGCGTCGGCCTCGTCGCCTTCCCCGGGGTGGAGGTGCGCGAGGGCTGCGACGCGCTCCAGGTCCTGCCGGGCGGCCGGGAGGTTCCCCATGCGCCGGTAGACCTCGCCCCGGATGCCCCGGAGCTGGACCTCGAGGAGATCCCGTTCCCGAGGAGACACGGCGCCTCGCGTAGGAAGGCTCCCGATCGCTCGCTCCAACGCCCGCATCGCCCCCTCGGCGTCGTCGTGGACCGGCTGGGCGCGAAGCCGCCCGTCCAGGCCGGTCGCACGGGCGAACCCGACAGGGCCCAGCGTCTCGGCGATCCATCCGTCCTCGAGCGGGCTCCCGATCCGCACGGCTCTCACGAGCCGCTTCCGGAGTTCGTCGTTCGCCTGGCTGGCGAGGAGCCGCCTCGAGGTGGCCCGGGCCTCGACCCCCCTCCCGAGGTCGGCCATCGCGACGGCGGCGAAGAACCGGAGGCGGGCCTCCTCTTCGTCAGAGAGGAGGCCAGCGCGGATCAGCCGGTCGGCCTCGAGCAGGGCCTGCTCCGGGCGCCCCTCCACCAGCGACACGCCCCCTCCCTCCCCTCCCCGATCGATCCTCACACCGAGGCCACGCACCGTGATCCGCGTGATGTCCGCGGTCAAGAGGTGAGGCTCCTCCAGACCGACCGCGGGTCCGATGACCAGATCCAGCGCCGCTGGGATGGGAGGAGCGTTCCTCTCGAGCGGCCCGTGGCCCACCAAGGAGACGTCTCCACCGGCTGTACAGCGTGTGTGCCCGTAGATCGGGGTTGCCTCCGCCTGGAGCGTGTAGTGCCCCGGCGTCACCGCGCGTGGGACCCGCTGGATGCCGATACCTCCGACGTTCCCTCCTGGGACCCCACAGCCCAGGTCGCGCACGAGGTGCCCCCCCCCGCCGCCGACCCGCATCGACACCTGGAGGTCGTCGAAGCGGAGCGGTGCGCCCCGGGGGACCAGCGCCACCGCCAGGCTCGATCCCCACTCCGCCCGCTGCACGTCGAGGTCCACCGTGAGAGACAGCGCATCCCCGCTCCAGGTGACGGGCAGCCGTGCGATCTCCGGGCCGTCGGCGAACGAGTGGACGCGCAGGCCGCCCCCGCGCTTCCGGGCAGAGAGAGGATCTTCGAAGCGCCAGTCTTCCGACAGGGGCTCTCGAAGATCGAGGACCAGGTCCTCAGCGCGGTGCACCCAGTCCTCGGTCCACTGCCGCACCCGATCGGATCCGGCCTCTGCACCCGGGCGATCCTCTGCGAGGGCGGACAGGCGGAGCACATCCGCGAAGGCGTGCTGGTGCTCGCGGGTGCGCACAGCTGCGGCCAGCGCTCCGGAGATCCCGAGTTCCGCGGCCTTCTCGTGGAGGGCCGCCGCGGCGGCGTCCTGGCCCGCACCCTCCAGCATCTGGGCGGCGCGCTCGGAGGCGGGCCCCTCGGCCGAGGTTCCGGCCGCCAGGAGTGCGGCGCTGCGAAGCGTCTCTCCGGCTCGCTCCCAGAGCCCCACCGAAGCCAGCACCTCGGCACTCTCCCAGTGCCTGGCGAGGGCAGGATGCCTCCGGGTGAGGTCGTGCGGGGGGGAGGCCGCGGCCAGAGCGTCCTCCTCCGGGATCGGAGGCGACAGAACCTGCCCCTCCAGTCCGAGGATCCAGATCGCGTCGCCCCTGGCCGGGATCGAGACGACCAGTTCGGCGGCCGCGTCCCCGTCCGCCTGGAGCGTGGCGAGAGGCTTGATCCCCTCGAGAACGGCCCCACGGAACGACCCGTCCGCCTGCCCACGCAGGACCCAGGCACCGGGTTCCTTTCCTGCCCACAGATCCACTACGACGTCCTGGAGCCCGTCCCCATCGAGATCCGCCACGTTCACCCACCAGCAGTCGAACTCCGGAGTCTCCCAGTGAGGCGGAATGGCCAGGGGAACGAATCCGACCTGCTCCAACACCTGCCCCGACGCGCGGAAGAAGTACAGTCCGGCGTCCTTGCCGTACGGCGTCTCCAGGGGGAAGACCTCCTGGCTGGGAAACCGGTTCCCCTTGGCCACGACCAGCGTGGGTCGTCCCTGGTGCGCGGGGGAGGGCTCCAGGAGCGCCAGGGCGGCGACCTCGCCCAGCTTGCGCCGCCAGCGCAGGTTCAGCCTGCCGTGGCTGTCCGCATCGAACCAGCGCAGATCGTAGGCGTTCCACTCGGCGGTGCCCAGGAGGAGTTCGGACCGGCCGTCCTGGTCCAGGTCGGCGACGAGCAGGGAGCGCGGGTGGCTGCTGGCAGTGCGGATCTCCGGGCTGGCCGGCCGCACGGACCACACGACGCCGTGTGCGGCGGGATCGAGGCGCAACAGGTGCCGACCGTACCCGGCGATGCCGACCCAGGCCTCGACCGCGCCGTCTCCGTCCACGTCCCCGGTGGCCACGCTGCTCAAGATGAAGTCCTCCCAGGATGCCGCCGACTGGGGGTGCTCATCCGGCCACAGGAGCACCCGGAGCGTGCCGGTGCTGGAGACCTCGCGGTGAGAGGCCACCAGGAGGGCGTCGCCTCCGGGCATCCGGAGCACCCGGAGTCCGACCGGATCACCCTCCTGCACGGGCAGGGCGTAGCGCTTCACCTCGCGAAACCCCCTCGAGGGATCCAGGACCCTCAAGTCCCCACCGCTCGAGGCGACCAGGAAGTCCGCCCCCGCGCCGGTGAGATCGGCCAGGTCCACGTCCCGGGAGCGGAGGTCGAGCGCGATGCCCGTGGAAAGGGCCTCGAGGACGGGCAGCGCGGCCTCGGCATCGGTGGTGGCCTCCGAGCCTGAGCGGGCGGCACGAAGGTGATCCACAGCTCGGGTCAGGTCGCCCCGACCGATGGCCGATCTCGCCTGCAGCAACTCGACGTCTCGCCGGCCCATCGCTTCCGGCACGCGGACCCTCAGGGTGTCCAGTACGGCGGAGAGCGCCCTCTCGTCCCATCGCTCCGCGAAGCACCTGCCCAGGGCCACCAGGGCTTCCACGGCCTGCTCCCGACTCCGGGCGTTGCCGAAGCTGTGCGCGAGGGCATCGATCCGCTCGTCGGAAGCGGCTGGCTGCCGGTCCGCCCACTCCCCCCAGGCGGTGGCGACCGCCACCGTGCCCGCGTGCTCCTCCAGGAAGCCGTCCAGGACGGTACGGGCTTCCTGGGTCCGTCCATCCGCCCAGGCCTCCTCGATGATGCTGTGGACCTGCTGGTACCGTAGGGCAGCCGCCTCGTCCCGGGCGTCCTGCACGCGTCCGGCCCTGAACGCACTCCAGGTGGAGGTGCCCCAGACCAACGCCGAGATGGTGCCCACCACCAGCACGACGGTGACCGAAGCGGCGAGAACCCGGCGAGGGGTGCGAGGCAGGGCATGCCACCTGGATCGAAGCGGAATCCGTCGGGCCAGGACCGGCCGGGCCTCCAGGCAGCGCCGGAGATCCTCGGCCATGTCCAGCGCCGTGGGGTAGCGGCCGGCCGGGTTCAGGCTCATGGCCTGCATGCAGATCCGTTCCAGGGCAGGCGGGACGTCTGGGGCGAGGGATCGTGGGATGGGGGGCTCCTCGGCCGTCCTTCTGATCATGGCGCTGTACGGGGACTCCGCCTCGAAGGCGTCGCGGCCCGTGAGGAGGCGGAAGAGCACGGCCCCGAGGGAGTAGACATCCGACGTGGGGCCCACCCCGTCGCTCCGTCCGAGGGCCTGCTCCGGCGACATGTACAGGGGGGTTCCGAGGACCTGGCCGGACGCCGTGAGCCGGTGGATGGACGCATCGCGGAAACGGGCCACGCTGAAGTCCGTCAGGTACGCGCGGCCCTGGATGTCCAGCAGGATGTTGGCGGGCTTGACGTCCCGATGGACCACTCCCATCAGGTGGGCGTGGTGCAGCGCGTCGGCCACCTCGGCGCAGATCCGGATGCCCTCCGAGAAGGGCAGTCGTCGGGCGGGATGGGTCGGGATCGGCCTGCCCGGATCCGTCCTGTCCCCGAACGCGTCCAGCACCTCCCCGAGGGAGGGGCCCTCGATGAGCGCCATGGCGAAGAAGAGGCGGCTGCCCTCGCGGCCTACGTCCAGGACCGGAACGATGCCCGGGTGGCTCAGGGCTGCACCGGCCCGGGCCTCCTGGAGGAACCGGTCCGCGATCTGGGCGTCGCTGGAGACCTCTGGGTGAAGCATCTTGATCGCGACTCGCCGTCTCAACGTCTCGTCCCACCCGAGGTAGACCGTGCCCATCCCTCCCCGGCCCAGGATGTCCAGAATCTTGTATGGCCCGATGCGCTCCGGGAGTGGAGGCGTGGGCCGATGGGCCCTCGTTCGGCTTCCGGCTGGCTCGGGGGTGACCTTGCCGTAGAGGTAGACCACCGGCCACGATGGATCCGAGGACCCGTCCTCGGCGGGCAGGAGCGTACGGCAGCATGCGCACGCATAGGCGGCCATGCGCGAGCCGTGTCTCACGGTGAACGACCGCCCGCAGGCCGGGCAGGCCAGGGTCCAGGTCGTGTAAGGGGGATCCGCCATGCGATCGGACCATGGGGAAGGCTGTCAGCGCATCGAATGGTACAGGAGCCGAGCCGCGGAAGAAAGGGGTGGACGCCCTGGCGGGGCGGCCCGCTTCCCGGGGGATCGCGTGCCTCTGGAAGCGCACCGCCGAGTTGGAAGACGGCTCGAGCCACCTGCCCCGCGGGTTCGAACACCCCCGGCACGTTCCTTGCGGACGCGGGTGTCGCCACCGCTCCCCGGAGGGTGTCGTGAAGATCAAATTGGTCTCGCCGGAGCAGAATCGGTCATCGAGCATCTCCACGTCCGAGGTGGCCAAGGTCCTGAAGGTCAGCCTGCCCCTGCTCGCCGCCCTCACCCCACCGGAACACGAGGTCGCCCTCGTGGACGAGTCCTTTGCAGTGGACGATCCGGACGAGCCCGTCGACCTGGTCGGGATCACCGTCTTGACCGAGCTCGTCCCGAGGGCATACCAGATCGCGGAAGCCTACCGGAAACGCGGGGCCAAGGTCGTCCTCGGCGGGATCCACCCGTCGGTCCTGCCCGAGGAGGCCATGCAGCACGCCGACGCCGTGGTGGTGGGCGAAGGGGAGGAGGTCTGGCCGAGGCTGGTGCGGGACGCAGCCGATGGGAAGCTGCAGAAACTCTACAGGGCCGAGCGGCCGACCGACCTCGCCCGACTGCCGGTGCCGGCCCGCGGGCTCTACCCGAAGCCCTCGCGGCTCACCTTGATACCACGGAGCACGGGCATCGAGGCATCGCGCGGCTGCGTGTTCGATTGCGAATTCTGTTCGATTGGCTCGGTGATGGGTCGATCCTACCGAGCACGCCCGTTCGAGCGCGTGGTCGAGGAGATCGAGGCCACGGACAGCAAGCACCTCTTCTTCGTAGACGATGCCCTCGCACTCCAACGATCCCAGGCCGGGTTCCTGTTCCAGGCGATGGCCTCGCTGCGACGCGCCTGGATCGGCCAGGGAACCTTGTCCCTCGCCGAAGATCCGGAACTCCTCGAGAACATGCGACGCTCCGGCTGCCACGGCCTCCTCGTGGGTTTCGAGTCCGTCGTGCCCGCGACCCAGGGCCGCATGCGAAAGGGTCGGGCCCTCAAGATCAGCCAGACCGAGGCCGTACGCCGCTTCCATGGCGAAGGCATCTCGATCCTGGGCGCCTTCGTGTTCGGAACCGACGGGGAGGGCGAGGACGTCTTCGACCGGACGATCGAGTTTGCGTTGAAGAACCGTCTCGAGGGCCTCCAGGTGCGTCTTCTCTGCCCCTTTCCCGGGACGGCCCTCTACCGGAGGCTGCTCGACGCGGGGCGCCTCTGGATGCCGGACTGGTGGTTGAAGGGTCACGACTCCAACACACTCCTCTTCCAGCCGCTGGGCATGTCCCCCGAGGCGCTCGTCAGCGGCGTCCAGAGGGTCCGGAGGGAGCTCCACACCGTCTCGGGCATCGCGAGTCGCTTCCTGGGTGTCTCCCTGGCGAAGCGGCAACCGATGGATGTCTTGCTGTACGCTGGTTTGAACCTCGGTCAAAGAAAAAGATACAAGTCAGCTTGTCACACCGTGTCGGAGGCCAGACCGATGCGTGCATAGCCCGATCACCGAGCCGTACGCATGGATCGGCCGATTCGTCGGCAGAACCGCTGGGAGCAATGGGAGGTCGCGATGATCTCCATGATCCGAGCCCTGGAGACATCCGTCCAACGCACGGCCGCTGCCGCCTGCCTGCTGGCGGGCCTGCTCCTCGCCTGGCAGGCCGAGGCCTCGGACGCTTCCCCCAACCTTAGGCGAGCCTCCGTCGAGCTCGGCCTCGCGTCGGCCTGGTCGACGATCCGGTACTGGGTAGCGTATCACCGGTGAATCGAGGACTGGGACTACCAGTTGACCTGCGAGGACCAGTACGATTCCCTGCCGGACGCCCCCTCGGCGTTCTTCGTTATGACGAACGCCCTAGCCTACAACGAGTGGTCCGCCAGCCACGCCATCGGTGGGGCCAAGACGACACTCGCCTACCTCGGCTACTGTTACGGCCTGGGGGCCAGTGCGTGCGGACGCGTGGACCTCGAGTGGGGCAGCCTCCAGGTCCGTGGCCTGGGCAGCGTCCACGCCTGGGACTCGTGGGAAGGCCTGGGCCGGTTCCAGTCCGAGCTGACCGAAGATGTCGACGCGGTGGACACCCGTGCGCGGGTCCTCCTTCAGGTGGGTGCAGTCCCGCCTCGCCTGCCCCTGCGCGCGTTCGTCTCCATGGAAGGTGTCCATCGGTGGGGCCGCGTCGAGGAGGCTCGCACCATCAGCCAGGAGGTACGGACCAGTGCCGGTGGCAGCGTCCTGATCTGACGTGCGCAGGCGACGGCGGCATCTCCGTATGGGTAGTATTCTCGCGACGACCTTCCCCCCGGGCCCCGAGGAGAGCACCAATGCGTCCGCTCGTCCTTCTTGCCGTCATGGCGCTCGTGAGCGCAGAATCCGCCGCGTGCGGTCATTCTGGAGCCACCTCGGACACGGGCTCTGCCTCGAGGTGCCGGTACGTGGACTCCCCGGACGCCGAGCCGTTCGTCAACGGGCGGGTCGGTGGACACGCCTGGTCGCCGGACTCGACGTGCCTCGCGGTCGTCCAGTGCCCGGTGGGGCAGGCCTGGGGGTGCGATCTCCAGATCGTGGACCGCTCGCTCTTGCGGGCCTACCGGGTGACCTCGGACACGGATCTCACGGGCCTCGGCGGCTGGCAGGACGGTTGGATCTACTACCGACGCCAAGCCGTGGAGGGTCTTCCCCCGCAATACGCGGGGGATGGGGAGATCTGGCGGATCCGACCCGATGGCGGCGAGCGGGTCCAGCTCACCGACACCCTGCACAACGGGATCAAGACCAGCCACAACCCTGTGTACGAGAACATCGGCACCGCCGTGATGGGCTTCCCGGTTCCTGGCACCTCCCACCTGTTTCTCCACGCCCACGACGGCAACGGGTGGTACACCGCCTTCCGCTGTCCCCTCACGGGTTGCGACGATCCCTCCGAGGTGGTGGAGATCTCCTCCCGATGGGCCTGGACCATCGGCCCGAGCCAGGGTGCGGGCCCGCTGCTGTATGTCCGAGGCACTGACTGGGACTCCCCGATGGACCTGCTTGCCTCCTCCCTCGAGGGGGATCGGCACGAAACGCTCGTCGTCGGGCTCGAGCGCGCGCCACGTTTCGTCGGTTCCCCCGACCAGGCGTGGGTGGCGTACGCGGACGAAGTCGGGGAGCGCGACCTCCGTGTGGTCGCCGTGGACGGGACCGGCGACCACGCGCTCTTCCCGGCCTCGGCCGACGATCTGCTGATGAACTTCCTCGACGAGGGCACCCTTCGAGGCAACGTCGCCAATGCGAGGGTCTGGGCCCCGGACTCGAGCCGGATCCTGTTCGCCTCGAACCGGACGGAGCCGTTCCATGTCTTCCGAGCCGACGTGGACGGAACGACCCTCCTGCAGATCACCGACGAGCACGCCTTCCACTGGGGTCCCTCCTACTCGCCGGACGGCGCCTGGATCTCGTTTCACCGACTCCCCGTGGACTTCGACCGGTCGAGGTGGCCGCACCTCGCCGAGCTCGTCGTGGTGACGGATCCGTGACGTGCCCGCAACGGGCGGGCTGCAGGCCGGCGAGCCCGGACGGCCGCTTCCGCAAGGCTTCTCAAACCCCGTTCGAATGGGAGGTCGTCATGATGATCCGAGTCTGTCTCCTGGTGGTTCCTCTGGTGGTCGGCTGCTCCACCGGGTTTCTATGCGTGGTGGCCACGGACGCCGACGTGGACACGGACGCCGACGTGGACACGGACACAGACGCCGATGACACGGGCTCCACCGATGCCGACGACGATGGCTGGACGGTGGCCCACGGGGACTGCGACGACACGGATCCCTCCGTGTACCCCGGCGCCAGCGAGGTCTGCAGCGACGGCGCGGTCAACGACTGCGACGGGGAGGCCGGATCGGCCGTCCGCGCCTGCCTGTCCGAGGTGTCGTCGCTGGCGGATGCCGACGCGAGGTTCCTGGGCGAGCGCAACGGGGACTGGTTCTGGAAGGCCGAGCCCGCAGGCGACGTGAACGGAGACGGCCTGGCCGACATCCTGATCGGGGTGGGGGGGGAGGACACCAGCGCCACGGACGCTGGGGCCGTGTACCTGGTGGTCGGCCCAGTGACCGGCACCTCCCACCTGGGTGAGGCTGAGGCCAGGATCCTGGGGGGGGCCATGGGGGACTGTTTCGGCGCGGACCTGGCCGGGGGCGACGGGAACGGGGACGGATTCGACGACGTGCTCGTGGGCACCGGTGGTTCGGACGCCAGGGGATCGAACACCGGAGCGGCCTGGCTGTTTCACGGCCCGGTGTCGGGAACCGTGAGGACGAGTTCGGCCCAGGCCGTGATCGTGGGCGAGCGAGCGGGAGATGCGGCGTGCAGCCTGGTGGACCTGCTGGACGCCGACGGCGACGGGTACCAGGACGTCCTGTGCGGAAACGAAATGGAGGGGACCCTCGGATCCGCCTACCTGGTGCTCGGCCCCGTCTCCGGAGTCGTGGACCTCGCCGACGCGGACGCGAAGATGCTGGGAGAGAGCACCGGAGATGGGGCCGGCCGGGATGTCGCAGGTGCAGGCGACGTCGATGGAGACGGGAACGAGGACATCCTCGTGCTGGCGGGGGCCGGGGATCTGGTCTGGCTGGTGCTCGGGGCGCCCGCAGGCGTGGTCAGCTTGTCCACAGCCGAGGCCAGGTTCGTGGCCGAAGCCTCGGACGATCTCCGGCACGGAACGGTGAGCGGAGCTCGAGACGTCAACGACGACGGGTATGACGACATGCTCGTCTTTTCGCCCTACCAGGACGCTGGGGGCACCAACGCCGGTGCAGCCTACCTCGTGCTCGGCCCGCGCGCGGGAACCCTGCCCCTGTCCGGGGCGGACCTGAAGCTCGTGGGGGAGGATGCGGGCGACGGGGGTCCCGCGACGGCCTGCACCCAGGTCGCCGCCGCGGGCGACGTGGACGGCGACGGCCACGCGGACATCCTCGTCGGCATGGCGGGCGACGACACCGGCGGTGCGGACGCCGGGGCCGTGTACCTCGTCCTGGACGTCACGAGCGGCACGATGGACCTCTCGAGCGCCGACTGGAAGGTGGCCGGCGAGGCGGCGGGCGACCGTGCGTCCGGGGTCTCAGGCGCAGGGGATGTCGACGGTGACGCCTTCTCCGACATCCTCGTGAGTGCGGATCGCCACACCGAGGCAGGCAAGGTCACCGGCGCGGTCTGGCTGCTCACACCGGGCGCCTGGTACTGAGACGGGCCCCCGGACCCCGACGACACCCTCGCCACCGCGGACGCCATGCTCGCAGGCGAGGGCGCGCGGGGGGCCACGCAGGCTGGGACGTCGCTGGCGCAGGCGACCTGGACGAGGACGGGTTCGCAGACGTCCTGGCAGCCGCCCCGGGGAGCACGTCCCCAGGGGATCTCCCCGCCGCCTACCTCGTCCCATCGGGCCTTCTCTGGTAGCGGCGGCGCGTCAGGACGCTGCGGCCCCCTCCCGCCCGGGGGCGGGAGGGGGGTGGAAAGGCCCGCCGGGTCAGAACTCGAACGGCGGCGGCTCGCAGGGGATGAAGGGGATGTCGTACGCGTTGTTCATCCCGTCGATCAGGGACGAGTACGCGTTCCATTCGGTCTCGTCGCCGTAGGCCCACGCGTCGATGGCCGCGTCGATGAGATCGCCCGCGTTGTACGGTTCTCCGCCGTACTCGAACCAGGCGTCGGTCGGGTCGTCGCACAGCAGGCGGTTCCGGACGTTGAAGAGGAACGCGAGCAGCTGCTGGGCGAGCTGGTCCTGGGAGCCCCAGCCCTCGTCGGAGTCCACCAGGAACTGGGAGATCTCGGCCCGGTCCTCACACGCCCCCCAGACCGGGTCGCCTTCCGGGTGCGAGAAGGCCGCGGCCACGCAGGATCCGTCCTCGAAGTACCCGTCGAACGGCTCGTCGCCGTCGTCGAAGTAGCCCGTGGGGTCGTCGTAGGGATCGAGGCCGTTGACGTAGTCGATGTCGGCGTCGGAGATCTCCTCCATCCCGTTCTTGTTGTGCCAGTACCCCTTGGTGCCGAAGTCGGCGTAGCCGTAGGCGTAGTTGAGGAAGTTCGCGGAGGACATGGTGACCTGTGCGACGATGTGGGGGCCGTCGACCACGGACTCCACCTCCACCGTGATGGGCGTGCTGACCGAGCTGAACCACTCGTACACCCCATCATCGACCGGCATGCTCTCGGCGATGGTGTAGCTGCCCGGGAGCACGGCGGGGAACGCCCCGCAGCCGTATCCGTCGCCCTCCACGTCACTCGTGAGGATGGACACCTCCACGTAGTTGCCCAGCACGTCGTAGCCGGAGAGCGTGAACCTCCAGTCGGGGATGGTCTCCTCGCCCTCGTCCCACACGCCGTTGCCGTTCCGGTCGTAGACCTTGCAGGGGTCGATCTCGGCCCAGCCCACGTTGCCGTAGACGACGTCGTGGGTCTCGCCCGAGGTGCCCGCCACGTCCACCTCCACGTACGGATCGGCGCCCGGGTAGGAGGACAGCGTCTCGTCGTCGAGGATGGAGACCGTCTGCAGCGTGCCCTCGCAGAGGGCCTCGGTGAAGGCGTAGGTGCCCGGCTCGGCCGCCAGAATGTAGGCGGTGGTGTACTCGGTGGTCTCCCCACCGAGCGGGTCCACGGCGTCCACCGCCCAGCCGGTGACGCCCTCCTCGCCCTCGTCCCACACGCCGTCCATGTCGGCGTCGTTGAACTTGTAGATCGTGATGATGGCCGGGTAGACCTTGGTCTTCTTGACCTTGTAGTTGTCGGTCTTGGACGCCGCGGGCACGAAGCCGTGGTAGTTCCCCGGCTCGTAGTACTCCCCGGCGATGGAGCAGGTCTTGCCCTCGTCGCTGCAGGAGAGCGCCTCGTCCCCGATGTAGTCGTCGACCGGCGTGATCCAGACCTTGTAGACGCCGCCCGGGTTGGGGGTGTCCTCGTAGGGGTAGAGCTGGACCGTGATGGCGCCGTCCGGCCCGTAGTCCACGTCGATCCCCTCCTCGTGCAGGCACTCCTCGGAGAGCCACTCCTTGGCACCCTTGTTCCACGCCTCGTTCGTCCCCGCGTAGACCTCCGTGATGAAGCCCTCCTCCCCCACGTGGATCATGCGGCACGAGATGTGGTCCTCGGAGAGCAGGTCCTTCCCGCTCGGATCCGTGACCTGGAAGTAGTAGTCGCCCTCAGGGAGCCCGGCCGCGCCCGGGGGGGCGTGCGGTCCCGGCCCGCCGTCGAGGTAGACGTCGGTCTTCTTGCTGTAGTGGGTGTTCTCGTTGACGACGGTGCCGTCCACGGTGGTGGTGAAGATGGCCCCCGGAAGCGGGGGCGCGGCCCAGGCGACCGCGGCGAACCCGAGGGCGATCGAGGCCAGGACGAGGGTGGACGACGGGACGACGAGCCGATGGCTGTTCATCTGGACCTCCTCTGATCGGGCACCAGGGAGTAGGGCGGTGCCGCGGGCGCGAGCGTACGCCCCACCCGCGACGAGGATCAACGGGCAGCCCGGGCTGTCAACGGTCGGGCTTCGAGAGCGGAGCAGGCCCCGGTCTCCACCCTGTCAGGATCCCCTTTCACCCTGTGTAAGCCAGGGGTTGCACAAACCTGTAGCCACCGTTTCCCGTGGCTTTTTTTTCCCCGACTGTGGGTCGCCCGCCCCCTCCAGGGAGCGGCGCGGCGCGCCCGGCGATCCGGCTCCGAGGCCGGTTCCAGTGCAAGGGAACCATTGCACTGAGGGCTTTTGGGTTGTTTGGGTTTCTTGCGATTTCCACCCACGAGCCGATCCGCCGGGAGCGGGCCCGCGTCGCGGGGCCGGGGGTTAAGGGGAGGCCCGCCGGAGTCCCCCGATGACCTGCCTCCTGCTCCTGACGATCCTGTCCGCCCGGGCGCTGGAGGTCCCGCCCGGCTGGACGCCCGCCGGGCCGGGCCGGGCCCTGTTCGTGCCGGGGGAGCCCAGCCGCGGAGCGCTGCAGGAGTGGGTGGTGCCCGGTGGGAGCGGCGCCGCCGGCGAGCTCCTGGCGGCGCTCGCGGCCCGGGGCCTGCCCGCCACGCTCCGCGGCACCCGGGGCGACGGCACAGAT
>JBFYZZ010000343.1:0-17801 GCA_041309225.1 Deltaproteobacteria bacterium
CCGCCCGGGCGGTGGCCAGGGCCTCACGGGCGAGTGGCCGGGCGGCCTCGGGGCGGCCCGACAGGAGGTGGGTTTCGGCCCGGATGGCCAGGCCCAGCGCCTCGAAGCGGACGTGCCCCAGGACCCTGGCCACCTGTTCCACCTCGGCGGCCCGATCGTGGGCCTCCAGGTACCGTCCGGCCACGCACGCCGTCTCGGCGAGCCGGCAGAGGACGGACAGGAGGGTGCGACGGTCGGAGGTGCCGCGCAGGTACTCCTCGGCCCGGTCGAGCGTGGCGGCAGCTTCGTCGTCCCGGCCGAGGGCCTCCTCGGCCCGGGCCCGACCGGACAGGGCCCGACCCCTGCCGACCCGGTCCTCGGGGGCGGCCCGGGCGACGATCTCGGCCCACAGGGCGAGCGCGGCGCCGGGGTCGCCCCGCTCGAGCCGCACCGAGGCGAGCGGCTCGGCCACGGCGCGCCAGCCGGCCTCACCCAGGTCCACGCAGGCGAGGGCCTGCTCCAGGAGGGGGCCCGCCGTCGCCGCATCCCCCTCCTCCGCGAGACAGGTGCCGAGGCCCGCGAGGGCACGGGCGCCGAGCGCGGGCTCCCCGGCGATTCCCGCGAGATCCACGGCCTCTGCGAAGGCCGCCCTCGCCGCGGACGGGTCCCCCGCACGGGCCGCCCGCTCCCCCTGGATCAGCTTGAGGCGGGTCCCGGATCGGGCCCCCTCGGCCGGCGGGAGCGCGCCGCTCGCCACCGGCCCGGCCTCCAGCGCCAACGGCAGGCAGGCCGCGACGACCTCCGGGTCGTCCTGGTTCCAGGCCTGCCACAGGGCGTCGACGAGCGGGGGCCAGGCTTCGGCTGCCCGGCCGCCCCGGATCCGGTGGCGGGCCAGGAAGGCCGCGCCCCGCCGCCCCCGGAGGATCGCGGCGCCGGCCTGGGCCCACGCGAGGTGGAGGTCCGTGCGGGTCGCGGGATCGAGGCGCGCGAGGACCGCCGAGGCCAGGCGCGCGTCCGCGAACGCGACCACCTCGTCGAGCCCCTCGGGGCGCGCCCGGACCCAGCCCGCGCTGGCGAGCTCGTGCACCCCGTCCGGCGGGAGGTCCACGGCCAGGGCGAGGAGGCGCAGTGGCACCTCCTCCCCGGCCACGGCGAGCCCCTCGAGCATCCGGACGAGGGGTGGCCGCAGCCGGCCGAGACGCGCCTCCACGACCTCCCGGACGCGCGCCGGCACAGGCAGGGGTTCGCTCCGGAGATCCTCGACGGGGTGCAGGGGACGCAGGCTCCCGCCGGACCCGGGCACGAGCCAGCCAGCGGACAGGAGCGCGTCGAGCTGCTCGAGCACGTCGCCCGGCTGCCCCCCGAGGGCCTCGTGGAGCCGCCGCCCGAGCAGGGCGGCCGCGCCCGGGGCGAGCCCGCGGTCCTTGAGGAGGGCCACCACGGCCCCCCGGCCGAGCGGCGCGAGCCGGAGGACCTCGGCACCGTCCGCCCAGGCCTCGGAAGTGACGGCCGCGACCACCAGGGGGCCGTCGGGATCCGTGAGGACGCGCCGGACCAGGGCGGCGTCCCGTGCGTCCAGGGCCTCGGCGTCGTCCACCAGGAGCACGCCCGGCCCGCAGGGCCGGCCGCCCTGGAGCCGTACCCGGAGCGAGCGGCCGTCGGGCGCCCCCCCGGCCACCGGGATCCCCTCGGCCGACAGCACCCGGGCGAGCTCGGCGAGAAGGGCCGTGCGGCCGCTCCCATCGGGGCCCACGAGGAGGATCGGGGGACCGCCGCCCACGGGCGTCCGACAGCGCTCCAGGAGCCGGCGCAGGGCCTCCTCGCGCCCGTGGAGGAGCGGCCGCAGGTCGCGCGCCCCGGCGTCCAGCACCTCCAGCACCGCCCGCGCCGACGGGGGTCGGAGGGCGGGATCCTTCTGGAGCAGGGCGAGGCAGACGCGCTCGAGGCGCGGCGGCACCATGGGGTCCAGATCGCACGGGGGGACCGGGGCCACGGTGAGGTGCCGCGCGAGATAGCCCGCGATGGTGTCCGCCTCGACGGGCGGACGGCCGGTGAGCATCACGTAGAGCACGGCGCCCAGGGCGTAGAGGTCCTGGCGGTGGTCCCGCGCGTCCCCCGTGATGGCCTCGGGTGCCATGAACATCACGGTGCCCACGAGCTGCCCCACCCGGGTGATGCCGGAAGCCGCCTGGTCGGCGTCCCGCACGCCCCCGAAGTCGGCCAGCTTGACGGTGCCGTCGGCGGACACCAGCACGTTGGACGGTTTCACGTCCCGGTGGACGATGCCCCGATCGTGGAGGTGGGCGAGCGCGTGGCAGAGGCTGCATAGGACGTGCTCCACGCGCTCCCAGCGGTCCGGCACGCAGCGCTCCTGCCAGGAGGCCACCAGCGTGCCGAGATCGGTGCCCTCGACCAGCTCGAGGGCGATCCAGGGCAGGTCGCCGTGCCATCCGTTGTCGAGCACGCGGACCACGTTGGGGTGATCGAGCCGCCGGAGGGTCTCGTACTCCAGGACGAACCGCCGGACTTCGTCCGTGTCCCGCCTCGCCTCCCGCAGCACCTTCACCGCCGCGGTCCGCCCGACCCCGTCGCGGGCGCGCCATACCGAGGCGATCCCCCCCGCGCCGAGAGGTGCGTCGAGGATCCAGGGGCCGACGCGGTCGCCGGCCCCGGGTTCCACGGTGGGACCGCGCCGGATCACGATCCCGCCCCGGCCACGGGGGTGGGAGGCTCGAAGCCGTGGAACGCGAGGAACGAGGGGGCGTCCTCCGGCGGGATGTTGGCCGCGAGGGAGCGAGCCAGGGCCTCGCCCACCCGCCGGTGGTGCGCGGCGGCCGCGGCATCCTCGACGATCCCCCCGAGCAGGGCGTGGGCCTTCATCACGTAGAGGCGGTAGCCCGCCGACTCGGCGCGCTCGAGGGCCGCCCGGGCCCGGGCCTGGGCCGTCGCCTGCTCGCCCACCGCCCGGAGCGCCCGGGCCACGACGAGGTCCACCCGGCACAGGTGGAGGGGCCAGCGTCGGCCCTGCACGTGGTCCGAGAGGGCGATCGCCGCGAGCGTAGCGTCCCGTGCCCCACGCCAGGCCTCGATGAGGGCCCGCCATGCGTGGACCACGGGGGCGATCCCCTCGACGTCGTAGCGGTCGAGGAGGGCCTCCGTGGCCGCCAGCCAGCGGCCCGCCTCCTCGGCGTCCTCCCGGTAGATGGCGATCCGGACCATCGAGTGGAGACAGCCCAGTTCCTCCTCGGCGTTGCCCTGCGCCCTCAGGATGGAGAGCGCTTCCTCGACGTGGGCGCGGGCCTCGGCCAGGCGGCCGAGGCTCACGAGCACCAGGGCCCGGTACCGGAGGCCGAGGGCCATGCCCTCCTGGTACCGGATCTCCCGGGCCTGGGCGAGCGTCTTGTCGGCCAGGAGCAGGCCTCGACGCAGGTTGCCCGTGAGGTGGTACAGCTCGACGAGGTTGACCCGGGTGACGGTGAGGTGATCGAGCGCGCCGAGCGCCTCGTAGTCCGAGCAGGCCTGCTCGAGGTACCGCCGGGCCTCGGCGCTCTGGCCTCGACACACGGCCAGGAGCCCGAGGCCGGCGTGCCCGACCGCCACGCTGTGGGCGTCCCGCGTGGTGTCCCCCAGCGCCAGCACCTGGATCCAGGCCCGGCGGGCCGCGTCCAGGTCCCCGCGGGCCCACAGGACGCCCGCGGACCGGTTCAGGGCCTGCACGCGCAGCCGGGCGTCGGCCTCCTGCTCGGCGAGGCGGAGGGCCTCCTCCAAGGCCGCGCCCGCTGCGTCGAGATCGGTATGGCGACGGTGCATCTGGCCCATCTCGAACCAGGTCTGTCCGAGCAGGCGGGCGTCCCCGAGCTCCCCGGCGAGGCGGTGGGCGCTCCGCGTCTCGGCGTCGGCCTCCTCCCAGCGGCCGAGGTGGGCGCAGGCCCGCGCCCGCCCGAGCTGGAGGCGTACGAGGTTGCGATCGGCGTCGTCCAGCACCAGGGTGGCGCGGGCGGCGGGCTCCGAGGCCAGGGCCCGATCGAAGGCCGCGAGCGCCTCCTCCACGAACGAGCGGGAGAGCAGGTGCTCCCCTGACCTCACGAGGTACTGGCAGGCCTTGCCGGGCAGGTCCGCCTGCTCGAAGTGCCAGGCCACGGTCTCCAGCACGGGGCCCAGGCGGCCCCGGTGCAGGCGCTCGAACACCGCGCCCAGCGCCCGGTGCAGGTCGCACACGCCGGCGGGGTCCGCCTCCTCGAGCAGGACGTCCCGCAGGCCGTTGTGGCGGATGTCGAGCCGGTCCTCGCTCCCTACCCTCCGGATCCGGACGATCCCGGCCTCCGCCAGCGCGTCGATGGAGGGCTGGAGGGCGGAGGCCTCGGTACCGAGCACCCGGCAGAGGACCTCGAGAGAGACCTCCTGGCGGGCCACGGCGAGCGCGAGGGCCACCTGCCGGGCCTCGGGGTCCAGAGGCGCCACGCGGTCGTGGAGGGCGGCCTTGAGCGACGGCGGGAGCGGAAGCCCCGAGCGGGCGATCCGCGCGAGGTCGGCCGCCACGTGGGGGCGGCCGTCCCGATCCGGCCGGATGACCCGCTCCTCCACGAGCCCCCGGATCATCTCGACCACGAAATGGGTGTTGCCCTCCGTCTCCCGGTGGATGCGGCGGGCCAGCATCGCGGCCTGCCGGTCCCCGGGGACCAGGTCGAGGAGGAGGTCCTCGACCGCAGCGACGGAGAGAGGCCCCAGGGGCACCGTCTGGACGGGCACGCCGGTCGACTCCGCGGTCGCGAGGCCCGCCAGGGGGTCGAAGGCCTGGGCGGGGGGCCACCGGGCCAGCACGAAGAGCACGGGCTCCCGCGCGAGGCCGAGCAGGTTGCGTACGAGGTACTCCGCGAGGCCGGCGGTGCCCGAGTCGGCCCGCTGGACGCCGTCGAGGAGGATCACCCGGGGAGGGCCGCCCTTGAGCAGCTCCAGGAAGGCGGCGTAGATCGCGTACCGCTCCACCGGGACCGCCGGGGCCCGATCGTCCTCCGGCTCGAACATCCGCCGCAGGACCTCAGGGGCCTCCCGGCCGGCGGCGAGCGTGCCGTACACCTCCGCCCAGCCCGAGAACGCCCGCTGGCCGCTCTTGCCGCAGATGCCCTGGAGGACGGCGACCCCCCGGGTCCGGGCGAGCGCGGCGAGGTCCTCGAGGAGGTGGGTCTTGCCGCTGCCCGACGGCCCCTCCAACAGCACCACGCCACCCGCTCCGGCCTCTACGGCGGCGAGGGCCTCCCTCAAGACGGCCGTCTCGGCCGCGCGTCCCACCGTGCGATCGGGCCAGCGCCCGCTGCGGACGTCCAACGACGCGGGCCCCCCCGTCCGGACGAAGTGGAGGAGGTGGCTGGCCGAGGCGAAGCGGTCGGCCGGGTCCTTGGCCAGGAGCCGGAGGCAGGCCTCGTCCAGGTGCGGCGGGACATCAGGCTGGATCTCCCGGGGCGGCCTGGGCCGGCCGTGGAGGTGCTTCTCGAGGTAGCCGGCCAGGGTGCGGGCGTGGAACGGCCGCCGGCCCGTGAGCATCATGTAGAGGACGGCCCCCAGGGCGTAGAGGTCGGCGCGCTCGTCGACCCGGGCGCCCGAGAACTGCTCGGGCGCGATCCAGGCCACGGTGCCCACCAACTCGTCCGCCGCCGTGAGGTCCCCCCCGAGCCCCTTCACGACCCCGAAGTCGGTGAGCTTCACCCGGCCGTCCGGAAGGACCATGAGGTTGGAGGGGCTCACGTCCCTGTGGACGAACCCCCGCGCGTGGACGTGGGCGAGCGCGCTCGCCGCCTGCACCAGGACGTCCTCGGCCCGCCGGAAGCGCTCGGCCGGGGGGAGGTCCCGCCAGCGCTCCAACTCCACCCGGAGGTCGTGGCCGTCCATCCACTCCATGACGTACCAGGGGCGGTTCCCCCAGGTGCCGGTGCCAAAGACCCGGATGACGTTCGGGTGGTCGAGGCTCGAGAGCGCCCGGAACTCCCGCTCGAACCGGTCGCGCGCCCCGTCGCCGGACATCTGGACCAGGAGGAGCTTCAGGGCCCGGACCTCGCGGGTCGCCGTGTGCTCGACCCGGAAGACGACCGCCATCCCCCCGCGCCCGACGAGGTCGGTGACGACCCACTCCCCGACGGTGTCGCCGGGGTGGGGATCGGGTGTGGGGAGGGGCCTGAAGTCGGTCACGGTGGCGCCCGCCGGGGCGATGCGGGCGCGGGGACGCCCCGCTACCCATCCGGAAAACCCACGTTATGGGTAGCCTGCTCCGGACGACGAGGCCCCCGCCACCCCGGCATGCCGATGATCATCGAGACCGCCGCGCGCACCGATCCGGGCCCCGTGCGCGACCGGAACGAGGATTCGTTCCTGGTGGACGAGGACTGTGGGCTGCTCCTGCTCGCGGACGGCATGGGCGGGCACGCGGCCGGCGAGGTCGCCGCGCGCATCGCCGTCGAGACCTGCCGGGAATTGATCCTCGAGCAGGTCGATCCCGAGGAGACGCGGCTGTCCCGGCCGGTGGCCGACCGCGACGACAGGATCCGGGAGCGGATGCGCTACGCCATGAACCAGGCGAGCCTCCGCATCCGGCAGGCGGCGCTCCTCGATCGCCGGTGCATCGGCATGGGCACCACGCTCGTGGCGGCCGTCCTGGAGGGCGGCCTGCTCCACGTCGCGCACGTAGGCGACAGCCGCGCCTACCTCTGGCGGGGGCGGGTCCTGGAGCGCCTCACGCGGGACCACACCCTCGTGCAGGTCGAGGTGGAGGCGGGCCACCTCGCGCCGGAGATGGCCCGGATCGCGCCCCACAAGAACATCCTCGTCCAATCCGTCGGCTTCCACGGCTCGGTGGATCCGGACACCGTGACCCGGCCCCTCGCGCCGGACGACGTGGTGATGCTCTGCTCGGACGGTCTCACCGATCCGCTCGACGACGCTGCGATCGCGGGCATCTGCCGCCGCACCGCGCTGGCCGACCTCCCGGACGCGCTGGTGACGGCAGCCCTCGCCCGCCGGGGCACCGACAACGTCACCGTCGTGGTGGCTCGCGTGATCAGCGTGTAGGGGCGGGCGACGACCCGGGCTCGGCGGTGGGGAGCTGGGGCGGACCCGCGGGCACGGGCGGTGGCCGGAAGGGCGTCGGGCCGGAGGGGAGCCCGGCCGGCGGGGCGGGAGGCGGAGCGGGCTCCTCGTCGGCCTCCTCCTCGTCGGTCGGCTCGGCGGTGATGACGTCCGGCACGTCCTCGGCGGCCTCCGCGGCCTGGGTCCGGGCCAGCTTGAGCAGGCTGCGGGTGAAGCCGCTGCGCGCGTACCACTCCCAGCCGCCACCCTCCTGCTGGACGCGCAGGATCTCGATCGTGACGGGCTTCTCCTTCTCCGCCTCGAGCGTCATCCGGAAGGCCGTCTCGAGCGCCTGGGGCTCCTCACCGGGCTCCACGTTGGACAGGCCCTTCAGGCGCAGGGCCTTGTCGAGCCAGTTGGAGTACGCCGACACCTTGCGGTCGGGCGCGTCGGGCGCAGCCCAGTAGGCCTTGTCGCGGTCGTCGCGGTTCTGCCGGGCCATCGTCACGGACCGGCCGTCGTGCGACTCGACCCGGACGCTTGCGAGGTCCTGCTCCTCGAACGGGGAGAGGCGGCGGTCGGGCAGGCGGCTGCGCGCGAACCGGAGCGGGCGCACCGACTCCTCGTCCACGAGGAAGACGGAGCCGTCGGCGTCGCGGAGATAGCGGTCCTTGGTACCGTAGGCCTCGCCGCCCAGGTCGAACCGGTGGACCTTCCCCTTGCGGGTGATCTCCAGCCACGCCTGGGGAGCGTCGAGATCGAGAGCCGCGAGCCGCTCGGGCGTCAGGCCCTCGAGGCGCCGGATCGCCTTGAAGGGCGCCATGGACGCGAGGAGCGTGTCCCCCGCCTCGCCGCCCTTGAAGTGGGTGGTCGTGACCTCCACCTCCACCGGCGGCTCCGCGGGTGCGGTCGCGGCCTCGGCCGCCTCCGGAACGGCCTCCGGGCCCTCGGCGGCAGGAGGGATGGCCTCGGGCTTGCGGAGCTTCTCCTTGCGCTCCTCGAGCGTGACCCAGACCCAGGTGCCGAGGTCGTCGGTGCGGGGCTCGAGCAGGACGTCCTGCTTCTCGTCGTGGTACACGACCTTCTCGATGTCCCCGAGCTCAGCCTTGAGCAGGACCACCGAGGTGTCGCCCGGTTCGGACTCGGTGCCGAGCAGGCCGCCCCACCTCAAGCCCGCCAGGACCAGCAGGCCGGCCAGGACACCACCGTAGACGTAGACGCTGCGCCTCATGCGACCCCCTTCTTGCGGCGGGTCCGAACCCGCACCCAGCCGAGGAGACCCAGGGCGAGGGGCACCAGGAAGGTGGATCCGTAGAACCAGATCCCCTGGCCCTCCTTCGTGTGGACGATCTTGACGTCCTCCTCGTTGCTCGTGGTGCCTGCGACCCCCTCCTCGCCGAGCAGCCAGTTCACGGCGTCGGCCACCAACTGGGCGGGCGCCCCGAACCGCATGAAGGCGAGGAGCGCGTCCGAGGCGAACCCGGCCTCCGAGAGGATCACGGCCCGGTACTCCTTGCCGTCGCTCGCGGGCCCACTGGCCACCGCGGCGACGTCCCGCACCTTCTTCTCTTCGCTCCCCTGGTCGAACTCGAAGTCGCCGTCGAGGTCGACCCACGTCTCGGGCGTGCGCAGGGTGACGGTGACCTTGCCGCCGTGCTCGGGCAGCTCCTCGAGGGACCCCGCACCCGGCAGGATCACCCAGGCGGCGCTCCGGTTCTTGGTGAGGGTGGTCACGCTCTCGTGCGACGAGTACCGGTTGGTGATGATGTTCTGCCGGTCCACGACGCCACCGGTGACGGGCACGTAGGCCTTGCGGTCGTCGGTGGCGAGGCGGCCCGGGCGGAACGCGAGCCCGTAGGGCGCCAGGAGCGACCCGAGGTCGGCGTTCTCCTCGAGGTCGGGGTCGAACGCGGCGAACAGGCTGCCGCCGCGCAGGCGGAAGCGCTCGAGCGACGCCGACTCCTCGGGCAGGAACGAGGACCTGGGCCCCATGACGAAGACGATGGTGGCGTCGTCCGGGACGTCGCTGGCCAGCCCCTCGCCGAGGCCCAGCGTCTTGACCTGGAAGTTGAGGGCCTCCTCCAGCACCTTCTTGAACAGGGTCAGCTTCCGGTCCGCGGTCTCGGTGCCCTTCCAGCCCATCTCGCCGTGGCCCGTGGTGAAGTAGGCCACGCGCTTGCCCTTGGAGAGCTTGAGCAGGGTCTTCTGGACCTCCGCGTCGAAGGTCTTCAAGGTCTTCTTGGCCTTGTCGAGGTCGGTGCCGAGCTTGATCTTCTCGTTCCGGTCGGCAACCGCGAAGACGACGTTTCCGTTCTCGCGGACCTTGAGGTCCTTGGCGGCCTCCGGATCCAGCGCCTGGTCGAGCACCTCCACCGAGAGGTTCGGGCCGGCGAGGGCGTCGAAGTACGGGATCACCTCGCGGGCGACCTCGCTGGCGTCCGGGAAGAACAGGACCACCCGCATCGGCTCCTGCAGGTTGGCCACCAGGTCCTCGGTGGCGGAGCCCGGGGCCGTGGTGCGGAAGTAGGTGACGTCCCAGCGGTGGTTGAACTCCTGGGCCAGCCAGTTGAGCGGGAACAGGAGGCAGACGGCCAGGACCGCCGCGAGGGAACCGTCCCGCGCGTCGGCCACCCGCTTCGGATGCGCGGCGACCGGGGACGCCACGATGGCGCGGTCGAGGGCCACGGTGGGGACGAGGCCCACGGCGACCAGGATGGGCCAGAGCACGGAGAGGATGACGTCCCAACGCTCCTTCCCGGTGTCCTCGAATGGAAGGAGGTCGAGGAAGGCGTCGGTGGTGAGGCCGTACAGCACGGCCCCCGCCACGGCGACCAGGAGGAACGCCAGCGCGTTGCGATGCGCCGTCCGGGCGGCCCGGGGCGCCCGCGCGAGGGCGCGCCAGCGCAGGACCACGGCCGCGAGCATGAGCACGATGGCCAGGCCGTCGAGCATGAGCCGCACGGAGGGGCTGCCCGCGAACGTGCGCTCGCCCAGGAAGAGGAGGAGGAAGGCCGGCAGGGCGGCCCAGGACGCGGCGGTCATCGCCACCTCCTTCCCTGGATCCCGCGCACGGCGAGGGCCAGGAACGCGAACGTCACGGAGGCGTAGTACACGAGGCTCTCCGTGTTGATCCGCCCCCTCTGGAACGGCTGGAAGTGCTTGTCGAAGAGGGCCATGTAGGAGAGGATCGGCTTGAGCGGCGGATCCGAGACCTTGGCCAGCATCCAGGTGAGGAGGAACACCACGGTGACCACGCCCGCGATGGCCGCCCCCACGTACTGCCCGCGGGTGACGGCCGACCCCCACGTGCCGATGGCCGTGACCACCGCGCCCAGCATGAGCAGCCCCACGTAGCCGCTGGCGATGTGCGCGAGGCTCACCCGGCCGTTCACGAAGATCAGGCCGGGCATGTAGACCGTGAGCCCGAGCAGGATCGCGATCATCGTGAAGCCCGCCAGGAACTTGCCCAGCACGATCTGGAGGTCGGTGAGCGGCGCGGTGTCGAGCAGGACCATCGTGCCCGCGCTCCGCTCCTCGCCGAACAGCCGCATGGTGAGGATCACCGCGGCGGTCATGGTGACGCCCGAGGAGATGTAGAAGAACTTCTCGAGCACGTCCGAGGAGTACTGGGCCGTGGAACCCATGGCCCAGGCGTTGAACAGCAGCCCGTCGATCAGGAGCATGGCCGCCAGCACCACGTAGCCCCAGGCCGTGTTGAAGTAGGCCTGGAGATCGCGGCGGGCGACGAGGAGGAGGCCTCTCATCGTACACCTTCTCCCGTGAGTTGCAGGAAGATCTGTTCCAGCTCCGCCTCGGCCTCGGTCACCCTCCGGATGCCCAGGCCGGCCTCCACCATCCGCCGGACCACCGCCTCGCGGTGGTCGCCCGAGAGATCCACGCGGACCGTGGCGATGCCGCCGGCCTCCGACTCGAGGGTCCACCCGGTCACCTCGGGTTGGCCGTCGAAGGCGCGGGCGAGGTCCTCGCGGCTGCCGCGCGCGGACACCACCACGCGGGCGAGCCCCCGGGCGCGGCGGGCCAGCTCCGCCTCGGTGCCCTGGCCCACGAGGCGGCCGTCCTTGAGAATGAGGAGGCGGTCGCAGGTCTGGGAGACCTCGGAGAGGATGTGGGAGGAGACGAGGACCGTGCAGGTGGCGCGCAGCGCGACGATCATCTCGCGCATCTCCACGATCTGCACGGGATCCAGGCCGGCGATGGGCTCGTCGAGGATGACCAGGGACGGGTGGTGGACGATGGCCTGGGCGATCCCGACGCGCTTGCGGTACCCGTGGGAGAGCGTGTCGATGACCTGGTCCAGCACCTCGGTGATCGAGGTGCGCTCGGCCACGCTCGGGATGGCGGACTCGGCCTCCTCGCGCGTCAGGCCTCGGAGCAGCCCCACGTGGACCAGGAAGGCGCGGACCGTCATCTCGGTGTAGAGCGGGGGCTCCTCCGGCAGGAACCCGATGTGCTTGCGCACCTCGAGCGGCGCCGTGAGGAGGTCCTGGCCGTCGAGCCGGACCTCGCCCGCCGTGGGCAGGAGCAGCCCGGCCAGGATCTTGAGGGTGGTGGTCTTGCCCGCACCGTTCAGGCCGAGAAAGCCCACGATCTCGTTGGAGGCGATCGAGAATGCGAGATCCTCGATCGCCCGTGTGGTTCCGTAGTAGCGGGTGAGCCCGCGGACCTCGATCATCAGACCCTCCGGACGGGGGGAGGCTGGGCGCCGGCACCGTTATTCGCGCCCATGCGAGGGGGCAAGGGGACACCGGACGACACCCGGCGGGTACCGGCGATTCCGCTCAGGGGAAGGGGCCGGATCGCGGCGGGGATCGGCCTCACGGCGGGAGGGGCGGGTCCACGTGCGCCGGCCCTCCGGCGGCGAGCGCCACGGCGCCGGCCCGCAGGAGGCGGGCGACCTCCCGCACGTGTGGCTGCGGATCCCGCGGGTTGTAGCGCCGGAAGGGATCGGTCCAGGTGGAGGGGCGCAGGGGCTCGATGCCCGAACGGGTGCACTCCACGAGGAACGCTGGGATCCCGTAGCGGCCGTAGAGGTGGTCGATCTCGGAGCCCTGGGCGCGGAAGAAGAATCCCCAGCGGGCCAGCTGCAGCACCCGGTAGGCGCGCGCGCCCTGGCCCGACGAGAGGGCCGTGCCCAGGGCGAGGAGGTGGGGCCAGTCCGGGGGTCGGCGCCAGGCCCCGCTCCAGGGGGCGTACACGAAGCCGCCGAAGGCGTGCAGGCTCACCGCGAGGTCAAAGGCGCCCGCGGCGGCGAGCCGATCGATCGCGCGAGACTCGGGTTGGGAGAGGGGCGCCGGCGAGGATGCGTGGAAGCCAGGCAGGAGGTGGCGCCACGCGGAGGTGGCCTCGTGGTGCACCGCGAAGTCACGGTTGAGATCGACCTTCTCCCGGTTGCCCCTACGGAAGACCCGACGCTCCGCGAGCAGGTCCGCCTCCACGGCGAGTCGACCGTCCACGTTCAGCACCGGGACCACCACCACCTCCACCCCGGGCGTGGGATGCCCGGCGAAGTCCAGGGCGAACGCGAGGGCGGCCTCGGTCCCGATCCACTCCAGGGCGTGCAGGTTGGCCAGGACGAGCATCCGGGTGGTCACGGGTCGGGCCGGATCCCGAAGGACGAACCCCCAGATCGGGCGGCGACCCAGAGTGCGGCCCACCACGAAGGGCCGGATGCGGCCCGGCCGGGTGGCCACCGGGCCCGCGAGTTCCCCCATCACGTCGGCCAGGAAGCGGTAGGCCGGCTCGGTGTGGGGGGCGGGGGGGGCCGCGCCGGCATCCCGCGCGGCCTCGAGGAAGCGCTCGCGGTCCTCGGCGACGTCGAGCGGCCGCAGGATCTCGGGCGCGGGGAGCGCCGCTCCGGCCGAGGCGAGGGCGGCGAGGAGCGCGAGGGCCGGGAGCATGCCTGCCGTGGTAACCCGCGCCGGGGCGCTGCCCCTCGTGTCACCCACCCGAGCCTGGGATATCCTGGAGGGTCTTCGCGCGTGCCGATCCGCACGGGAGTTCCATGAAGGACGTCCTGCTCATCTACCCCCCGGTGAACTTCATCGGGGACCGGCCCTTCGTCCTGCACCTCGACGCCCCGCCCCTCGGTGCGGTCTACCTTCGCGCCTTCATCCACCGGTTCTCCAGGGAGTTTCGCGTCCACTGGCTCGACGCGGGAGGCGACGGTCTCAGCCTCGAGGACATCCGGAGGCGGATCGCGGCCATTCGCCCCTGGGCCATCGGGATGACGCTCCTCACACCCCAGCTGCAGGGCGCCCTCGACATCGCGAACATGATCCGGGAGCGCATCAGCCGCGACATCCCGATGTTCGCCGGCGGACCGCACATCACCGCCGACCCGACCTTCATCGACCGCCATCCCGGCCTCTTCGACCACGCGGTCGTGGGCGAGGCGGAGCACGTGTTCCTCGACGCCCTCGAGCGGCTCGCCCGGGGCGAGCCCGTCCCCCGCGTGCTGGAGGGCGAGCCCCTCATGGACCTGGAGGTCTTCCCGATCCCGGAGCGCTACCGCTTCCGCCGGGAGCACTACTGGCGGCGCCAGCACGTGGCCGGCACGCGGTCCTGCCCCTACCGCTGCTACTTCTGCAGCAACCCCGTGGCCACGCGGGGGCGGAAGATGCGCTTCGCGTCGAACCGCCGGGTCATCGACGAGATCAAGTACAACTACGACTTCTACAAGGGCGTCATCAAGTGGCTCGACGAGAACTTCACCCTCGACCACGACCGGGTGATGGAGTTCTGTCACATGGTCCGGAAGGAGGACCTGAAGCTCCACTACTTCGTCTTCTCCCGCATCGACACGGTCAACGAGGAGATGCTCCGCACGATGAAGGTGAGCGGGCTCGACAACCTGGCCTGCGGCATCGAGGCGGGCGACGAGCGGATCCGCAACGAGGTCGTGAACAAGGGCGGCGTCACCAACGCCATGATCCACCAGGTCGACGAGTGGTGCCTCAAGTACGGGATCAACTTCAGCGCCTACTTCATGCTGGGTCACCCCACCGAGAACCAGCGGACCATCCAGGCCACGCGGGACCTCATCTTCGACCTGCACCTCCACCAGGTCTCCATCACCATCCCCACGCCGTACCCCGGGTCACGGCTCTTCGAGATCGCCGAGGGCGAGGGCATCATCAGCCCCACCACGATCGATCGGTTCGCTCGCAAGGAACTCGGGGAGGGCTTCTGGGGCGTCTACCCGGTCTACGTCTCCCGCGACCTCGACATCGACGACGTCGTGACCGAGCTGCAGGACATGTACCGGCAGTTCTACTTCCACCCGCGGCGGCTGGTCAGCATCCTCCGGGAGCAGTTCACGAGCAAGGACGACCTGGTCATGGGGGCCCGCTACCTGAGGAGCCTGCTCGGATCGGGCGCCTCCTACCAGCGCGACTACAGCGGATACCGCGGCTATTATCAGCGGCACGGGATCACGAGGACCTGAGCACCCGACCGCCGATCCAGCGCCACTCCCCGCGCGTGGGCGCGGCGACCAACGACGCGCCGGCGAGCGCCAGGCTGGCCAGCACCGGGAGGGCCCGGACGGAGGTGTCGTCCCAGGCGACCGAGGCGGCCACGGCCAGCCCCACCAGCCCCAGGCCCCAGCGCACCACCAGGCCCGCCTGGGGCCGGAAGGCGTGGCGCCGCCTCGCATGGCGCAAGAACCAGCCCAGGTAGCCCGCGTGGAGCACGAGGAGGCCCGGGCCCAAAGGATCGAGGCTCCCGAGGTGGACCGCCCAGACGGCCAGGAAGAGGAAGCCGGCGTTCCAAGCCATTTCGGCCCCGACGTAGGGGCGCATCTCCCCGCGGGCGAAGGCCGCCATGGCGAGGACCCAGGAGGTGGCACGCAGGAAGTCGGAGAGGAGCAGCCAGCGCCAGAACGTGAGCGAGGGCAGGAAGGCGTCCGAGAAGAGCAGCCGGATCACGAGCGGCTTCACCGCCGAGAGGACGATTGCCGCGGGGACCGTGACCCCCACGGCGTAGCGCAGGAACCGGGCGATCAGCGCGCCCCGCTCATGGGCGTCGTCGATGCGGGCCAGGGTGGGCAGGTACCAGGTCGTGAGCGACGCGAGCAGGATCCAGACGTACATCTGGCTCAGGGACCAGGCGGTGTCGAAGAGGCCCCCCGCCGCGAGGCCCAGGTGCCTCGACAGGAGGGCGCGGACCACGAGGAGCGTGGCCGTGCCGATCCCGCTCACCGCGAGCGCGCCCAGCGGGACGGCCAGGACCTCGCGAACGGGCAGCACGCGGAGCCCCGCCCGCCAGGCGGTCCGCACCTCCCCCAGGTAGCCCCGGATCCGGACCCGGAGGCCTCCCGCGGCGAGGCCAGCTGCCAGCGCGAACGACATGAGGGCGATCAGGGCCGTCGGATGCCCCATCTGGACGAGCCTGGCCGCGGGCCAGGCCAGCAGGAGCATCATCACGGCGTCCGCGAACTGGGCGATGGAGAGGCCCGCGACGTCGCGCCAGGCCGTCATGAGGCCGTTCAGGAACACCAGCAGGAGGCCCAGGAGGACGGGCACCACCAGCCACCGCACGAGGGCCGGGGTGTCGGCGGCGATGGCCTCGGGGTAGAGGCTCACGGCTTGCGGCGCCAGGAGGAGGAGCAGGGCGACCAGGACGAGGCCCGCTGCGAGGAGCGCGCCGCCCGACGCCACGACGTAGGCCCCGAGCCCACCCGCCTGCCGCCGCCGCGCGATGCCCTGGGCGAGGGTGTTCTGGCCTCCGAAGGTGCCCAGGGTGACGCAGGTCTGGTGGGTCTGCCGGAGGAGCGCGAGCAGGCCCATGCCGGCGGGTCCCAGCAGGGTGGCCAGGATCTTGACCGTCGCGGCGCCCAGGAGCATGCTCGCGAGGAACCCGCCGCTCGAGACCAGGCTCGCGCGGAGGATCTCCCGCATGGAGCGCCCGGTGTCGTGGGGATCCGCCGCGAGGAGCGCCGGCTCGCTCACTCGAAGGGCTTGCGACACGAGGTGCCCCTCCGGAGGAGGTGCAGGGCGGAGCGGAGGTCCTGGAGCCACGCCTCCGGGGAGGCGACGTCCCGTGCCAGGAGGTCCAGGACGACCCGGGGCCGGAGGTAGAACTGCCGGTACGTCCTGCGCATCGCCCGGATCAGCGTCGGGTGGTCCAGGCCCGCGAGGTAGAGCGGGTAGACGCCAGTGACGCCCGCACCCAGCTCCTTCTGGGCGAACCGGTCGATGCACGCCTCGTCGATCACGCCCTCGCGCTTCGCACGCTCGAAGAGCCCGGAGCCCGGGAACGGCAGGGGCAGCGAGATGGCGACGGCCGACAGGTCGGAGCGCAGGATCAGGTCGCGGGACGCCTCCAGCTCCTCGAGCGTCTCGGACGGGGATCCGAAGATGAAGAACCCGTTCGGCCGCACGCCGTGCTGCCTGCAGGTCCGGATCGTCTCCCGGATCCGGGCGTTGTCGTACCCTCGTTTGTGCATCGCCTCGGCGCGCAGGCGCTCGCTGCCCGACTCGATCCCGAAGTGGATGGCCTCGCAGCCCGCCCGCTTCATGCGCCGCACGAGGTCCTCGTCCATCAGGTCGATCCGCGTGGAGCAGATCCAGCGCAGCCGCCAGCCCCGCTCGGCGATACCGTCGCACAGCTCGGTCACGAAGGGGCGGTCCGCGGTGAAGTTGTCGTCCTGGAAGGCGAGGCGCCCGCGCGAGACGCGGACGAGCGACGCCATCTCCTCCAACACGTCGGCCACGGAGCGGCGGCGCGCGGGACCGCGCAGGGCCGGCGTGCTGCAGAAGTCGCACCGGAAGGGGCAGCCCCGGGAGGTCATCAGGTACTCGGGGCGCTGGTACCGCCGGCGGTCCACGAGCGAGCGGTCGGGGAAGGGGAGCCCGTCGAGCGGGTTGACGGGCACGCCCGCCTGGAGCGCCGGCACCGTCCGGCCCGCCGCCAGGGCGAGGAGCGAGTCCGTGAAGGTCCGCTCGCCCTCGCCGGTGATGCCGTGGTCGAACAGCTCCGCGTGGCGCTCGACGAACGCGGGGTCGCCGCTGACGTGGTTCCCCCCGAGGAGGATGGGGCGCCCCGGGGCTTCCCGCCGGACCAGCGAGGCGACCTCCACGGCTCCCTGGAGCTGGAGGGTCATCGCCGCGATGCCTACCGCGACCGGCCGCTCCCGCCGGATCACCGCCGCCAGGTCGCGGAGGGTGAGGCCCTCGGGGGCCACGTCCACCACGCGCGGGACGAGGTCCGTGTGACGCTCGAGCCAGGCGGCGATGTAGAGCAGCCCGAGCGGCGGGTATTCCGTGTCGAGGGTCCGCGGGACGCCGCCGGCGAACCAGACCGGAGGGTTGACGAGCAGGACCGTGTCCATCAGACGAACGGCCTCTTCCGGGATCCGCCGCGCCGGAGGAGGTAGGACAGCGACCTCAAGTCCTCGGCGAGGAGCCCGGGCTCCTCCAGGTCCCGGCGCAGGAAGTCCAGGACGGGGCCGGGACGCAGGTAGAACCGCCGGAAGATGCGCCGCATGCGCCGGAGGAGCGCCTCCCGGTCGTGGCCGCTGGTGTAGAGGGGGTAGACCCCCGTGACCCCGTCCCCGAGCTCCTTGCGGGCGAAGCGATCGAGCGTGGCGGTGTCGATGACCCCGTCGCGCTCGGCCATGGCGTAGAGGGCGGAGCCGGGGAAGGGGATGGGGAGCGACAGGGCGATGCCGTTCAGGTCGAGGCGGGCGATCATCGCCTCGGTCCGGTCCAGCTCCTCGGGCGTCTCCCCCGGGTTGCCGAGCAGGA
>JBFYZZ010000344.1:0-3336 GCA_041309225.1 Deltaproteobacteria bacterium
CCCTGCGCCGCGGCGGGCTCAAGTGGATCCGGCCCGAGGTGCGGGCGCCCGGCCTCTTCGACCTGGCCGCCGATCCGGGGGAGACCCGGGACCTGGCCGCCGATCGGCCCGACGACGCCGCGGCCATGGATCGCACGCTGGCCGACCGGCTCGCAGACCGCGCGCCGGTCCAGGCCGCCGACGGCGGGGCGACCTCCCTCGAGGGGCTCCGGGCCCTGGGGTATGTGGACTAGAACGGCTGACCATCACCCACGATGGACAGGATGGTCACCCGCGCGGGTGACGGAGTTCCACCATCCATGTCCAGCTACAGCCCCCCTCCGTAGAGCAGGTAGACGGCCCCGGTCGCGGCGTGGGGATTGTGGTAAGAAGCACCGATGAGGACGTCGTCGACGTCATCGCCGTCCACGTCCCCTGACGCAAGCGACCAGATGGTCGAGGAGTCCATGGGCTCGTTGATGAACTTCGCATCGGCCTCGTCGAGTCCCATCGTGCCCGCGATGGGTCCGAACACCAGGAACGCCCCAGCCAGGCCCGAACTCCCAGAACCAGCCTCGGAACCGACGAGGAGATCCTCGCGCCCATCGCCGTCCACGTCTCCGACCGCCAGGGACCGGCCGGCTCCGCAATGGGCCACCTCTCCCACGAGCTTGGCATCGGCTGTTCGAAGGTCCATGTCAGGCGAGGCAGGTCCGTGCAGCAGGTACACGGCACCGGCGAAGGATCCAGCCGTTCCCTCGTACCTCGCTCCGACGAGCACGTCGTCGACGCCATCGCCGTCCATGTCTTCGGCTGCCACCGAGTAGCCCGCGTCGTCCCCGGGATCCTCACCTTCGAGCTCGACATCGGCGGTGGACAGGTCCAGCTCGCCCATCACGGGACCGAGCACGACGTAGGCCGCGCCGGGCTGGTCCCACGACCCGTCCTGGCCCGTCCTCGCTCCGACGAGCACGTCCTCGACTCCATCGCCATCCAGGTCTCCGGCGGCCACGGAGAAGCCCGCGTTGTCGTACGTCTCCTCTCCGACGAGCTTCGCATCGGCCTCGGACAGGCTCGCTTCCCCCGTGACGGACCCGAGCACGACGTACACGGCGCCAGCCTCGGTCCCACCGGTGCTCTCGTAGGGAACCCCGATGACGACATCGTCGCCACCGTCGCCGTCCACGTCTCCCAGGGCCAACCAGCGGCCACCCCAACTCGAGCGCTCATAGGACTCCTCTGCGACGAACGTCGCGTCGGCAGTGGCCAGGTCCACCTCGCCCGCGATGGGCCCGAGTGCGAGGTACGCCGGGATGATTGCCTGCACCTCCTCGCGTCCGGTTCCGATCAGGATGTCGTCCAACCCGTCGCCGTTGACATCCCCCGCGGCTACCGAGACGCCTGCCCTGTCTCCCCTGTTCTCGCCCACGAGTCTCGTATCGACGTCGCCGAGATCCAGGGAGCCAGCGGTCGGTCCGAACACCACGTAGGTCGCTCCGGCGCTGGTGTCTTCGTCATCGGAGCTGCTGCCTGGAGCTCCGATGATCACGTCTTCCACGCCGTTTCCGTCTACATCCCCGGTCACGATCGACGAGCCGGCATAGCTTTCCGCCACGCCCAGGAACTTCGCATCGGCGGTCGACAGCTCGATCTCTCCATCCAGGCCGCAGGGGCCCGGACCCCCGTCGCAGTCGTTGTCGATCCCGTCGTCGCAGACCTCCTCCTCGCCGGGGTTGACGTCGGGATCGGTGTCGTCGCAGTCGTGGGTCATCCACGCGGTGAAGTCGCCCTCTCCCTCGCACAGGCACCTGCCGGATGTCCCGTATCCGTCCCTGTCCAGGTCCTGGTAGAACCAGCGGCAGCCGGGCGCTCCCTCCTCGTTGTCGTCCCCATCGCAGTCGTTGTCGATCCCGTCGCCACAGACCTCCGTCCTACCTGGATTCGCCGTGGGCTCTGTGTCGTCGCAGTCCGCCCCGCCGTGCGCGTCCGAGTCGTACCCGTCCCCATCGGCATCGTAGTCGCTGCCGCCCGAGCAGTCCTGGTCCACCCCGTCGTACCAGACCTCCGCAGCGCCGGGGTGAATGGTCGGATCGGCGTCGTTGCAGTCCCCTGCGGCCACCGTCCAGTCGTCGTCGTCGTGGTCCCGCGGGCCGGTGTCCGAATCCGCGTCGACGTCGGTGTCCACGTCGGCCTCGGAGTGAGTGTCGTCCTCTGCGGAGTCGCACCCGGCGAGGAGGTGCGCGAGGAGCGCGGCGGTGGCGAGAGCGAAGGGCAAGAGACGGGCCCCTTCACGCCGAAGCGTATCCCGAGACCCGATCGACCGCGCAAACCACCTGCACCGCCGGCCCGGCGTGGCTCAGCGCGGTTCCCCCGTCCAGGAGCAGGTCAGGTCGCCGTCGTCGGACGTGACCACCAGCTCGAGGGCCCCGGACTCGAAGCGGTCGGCGAACGTGCCCGAGAAGGTCCAGGTCTCCATGCCGTAGTTGTCGAACGGCAGGCAGGCGAAGGTCCAGCCGACCTCCGTGCACTCGTGATCCGACTCCCACTCCCAGTCGCCCCACAGGAGGGTGTCGAACTCCATGGCGAACTCCGGTCCGGAGGTCGTCGCGGAGAAGCGGGTCGTCGTGCGGTCGAGGGGTTCGCACTCCCTGGATTCGGTCCAGGTCCAGGTCTCGGTCGCCCCGAATACGAGCAGCATGTCCGGCGTGTCGCCCGTCCAGCAGGCCTCCACCCCCGGATCCGCGATGTGGGCGGCCTGCAATCCCGCCTGGCAGGCCTGGGTGCAGGCCAGTGCGGCCGCGGCGGTCGTGGTCCAGCACTCCCCTCCCTCGCCGTAGGTGGCCTGGTACAGCGCGGCGTTGTCGGGATCCACGACGGCCATGCACTCGAGGTACGCCAGGCAATCGCCGGAGACGTCCCGGGACGAGGGGGTGCCGGTGTCCGCGTCCTCGCAGTCCGGGGAACCCCCGCATCCGTCGTCGTCGCAGTCGAACATGCCGTCACCGTCGTTGTCGGCCCCGTCGCGGCAGTCTCCCGACTGAGTCCCCTCGCCCGACCCGGAGCACGACGCGAGCGCCAGGAGGACGAGGGGGACGCTCGCGCTGCATGCTCGAGGAGGGAGATCCCTCGGAAACGAGGACGGGCTGGACATGGGAGGCCTCCGGGACGGGTCATCCTTCTATCGCGGCCGTCTCCCTCGAGGTGTTCGGGGCGAGGTCCCGGTTCCTCCGCGGCTAACCCGCGTACCAGCCGACCGAGTCGGCGTGGACGGTGAAGGCCTCGATACCCACCGTGTTCCCGTCCTCGTCCGAGAAGTCCACGCCCTCGAGGGTGAGGTCCGCCGCCACGATGTCGCCG
>JBFYZZ010000345.1:0-6457 GCA_041309225.1 Deltaproteobacteria bacterium
TCCTCTGGCGCACCTTCGAGGTCAACCCCCTCGCCTGCCCCCTCTGCGGCCGGCCCCTGCGCCTCCGAACCGTCGTCCTCCCCCCCGCCGCCCTCGACGTCCTCGCCGGCCTGCTCGCCTCCGCCGCCCGCGGGCCCCCACGTCCCACGGCCCCCACCGCGACCGCCGGCGATCCAACTGCACCTCCCTCCCCACGCGCCGTCCCTCGTCGGCCTCCTGGACCTCACCGCCCGTTGATGCGCCTCGACCGTCACCTCGAGAGGCCGTAGGGCCCCACCATGAGGCGTTCATCTGACCTGTCCCCAGGACCCCGTCGCGAGGCCGCGAGGGCCACGCCAGGTCCCTCCGTGTCCTCCGCCTCCGGCAGTCCTTGACCGCAGCCCCGGCGTCACGGTAGACTCCCCTCCCGACCGGTCATGCGATTGTATCGCTTTCTCCGACCATCCCCGAGGAATCAACATGGAAGAGAAGACCTGGCATCGTCACCGCTGGCCGGCAGGGGTCGCCAGGCACCTCGACTTTCCTGAGAAGCCCGTCCCCGCGCTGCTCGAGGAGACGGCGAAGACACACGGAGCCCTGCCCTACCTCGTGTTCCAGGGCCGTCACCTGAGCTTCGCCGAGGTGGATCGGCGCGCCAACCAGGTGGCCCACTTCCTTCGCGCGGCGGGCGTGGCCAAGGGTGACCGCGTCGCACTCTCCATGCCCAACATCCCGCAATTCCCCATCGTGTATTTTGGCATCCTCAAGGCCGGAGCCGTGGCGGTGCCCTGCAATCCCTTGTACAAGGAGCGCGAGTTGCGCTTCCTGCTCACGGACTCCGGGGCCAAGGTGCTGTTCGTGATGGACCACCCCGAGTTCTACCCGATCGCGTGCCAGGCAGCGGCGGACACGGGGATCACCCAACTCGTGTACTGCAGTGTCGGGCCGTATCTGCCACGCATCAAGGCCGTGATCGGCGGTCTGTTGGGCAAGATCCCAACTGCGGCGCACCATCCGCTCGGCACCTCGCTCGAGTCCGCGATCACCGGCCGACCGACGAGCCCACTCGAGCGCGAGATCGATCCGAAGCAGGATCCGGCGATCATCATCTACACTGGTGGCACCACCGGCGTGCCCAAGGGAGCGGTGCTCACGCATTACAACCTGGTGTCCAACGTGATCGCGGTCGATGAGTGGGTACGCCTGGTGCACACTCCCGGGGGCCAACCGGAACGGTTCCGGCGCAACGGGTTCCACACCATGATGGGGGTCGTGCCATGGAGCCATGTGTACGGCCACACGCACGTGATGCTGGTGGCTCCCTTCATCGAGGCCCGGCTGATATGCCTCCCGGACCCGCGCGCCGGCAAGCCGCCGTTCACCGAGCTTCTCGAGGCCATCGAGCACTACCACGGGACCATCCTGCACGGGGTGCCCACCCTGTTCACCGTGCTCCTCCACCACCCGCACATCGATCGCTTCCACCTCGATTCCCTGATCGGTTGCGCGTCCGCGGCCGCCGCCCTGCCCGTCGAGCTGGCCCTGCAGTTCGAAGCACGCACCGGCTGCACGGTGTTCGAGGCGTACGGCATGACCGAGGCCGCGCCGCTGGTAACCGCCAATCCCTCGATCAAGGACCTGCGCAAGCTCGGGTCGGTCGGCCTGCCGATTCCTGGTACGGACCTCAAGATCCTGGACTCGGAGACCGGCACGCGCGAACTGGCACAGGGCGAGGACGGCGAGATCGCGGTCAGCGGGCCGCAGGTGATGCAGGGATACTGGAAGAAGCCCGAGGAGGACGCGGTGGTATTCCGGGTGTTCGACGGGCAGCGCTTCTTCCTGACCGGAGACGTCGGACACATCGACCAGGACGGATTCATCTTCATCACCGACCGAAAGAAGGACATGATCGATGTCGGTGGGCTCAAGGCCTATCCACGAGAGATCGAGGAGGTGCTGTACATGCACCCGAAAGTCGCTCAGGCCGCGGTGATCGGCGTGGCGGACGAAAAATCGGGGCAGGTCGTGAAAGCCTTCGTCCAGCTCACACCGGGGGTCACCGCGTCGGATGAGGAGATCATCGATTTCTGTCGCGACAAGCTCGCCGGCTACAAGCGACCACGCATGGTGGAGTTCCGCGAACAGCTTCCGATGAGCCCGGTCGGTAAGATCCTGCGGCGTGCACTGCGCGACCCACGTCCGTGATTCCGGGATGAGACCCATGCGAGCCATTCACGGAGCATCGGTTCTTTCCTTCGCTCTCCTCCCGGCATGCGAGCAGGCCGCGGACGTCGACGACGATCTCGTCACGTTCGCCGATCCAGCCCTGGAGGCCTGCGTGCGTGAGGCCGTCGGCCTCCCCGAGGGGGAGGTATTCCTCGAGGACCTGGCGGGCCTGGTCACGCTCCTGTGCCCGGACCGCGGGGTCGCGGATCTCGCGGGCCTCGAAGACGCCTCGGACCTCGAGAACCTCTCGCTCTGGGAGAACGAGGTGACCGATCTCGGGCCCCTGGCGGACCTCGCCAGCCTTCACGCGCTCGAGATCGGCAACAACCCATTCGCCGACGCGGCTCCGCTCGCGGGGCTCGTTCAGGTCGAGCGCCTCGGGATGGCCTTCACCGACGTGGCCGACCTCGCGCCGCTCGCGGGCATGTCGGCCCTGCGCTGGCTCAACATCGACGGAACCGCGGTCTCGGACCTGGGCCCCCTGGAGGCCCTCGGCGCGCTCGTCTGGGTCACCGCCGAGAGGACGGGCGTGGACGCCTCCGCCCTCGAGGACCGGGGCGTCGAGGTCTATGTCGACGACGATCGACGATCGTCGCTTCCCGAGCTGCCCGAAGCCCGGGATGGCCGGCCGTCGGGCGCGCAGTTGACCTCGGTCGCGGAGTCGGACGACCGCGCACGCTTCGACGTCGTCGACACCGACGGTGTACGCCACCGGGTCTGGATGGCCACCGGCGGCGAGCTCAGGGCCGAGGGCAGGCGCGTGGTCCTGGCCCGGGGCGGCTCCCGGTACGATCTCGGGCCCCTGGGCGGGCGCCCCTGCGCGGAACTCGACTCGGGCTGCCGCGCGACGCTCGGGCGCAAGGCCGGGGAGGGCCGCGAGGTGTACACCCTGGTCCTGTCCCTGGCGGACGGGAGCCCGGCCCCGCTCGAGGGGGACCCGGTCAGTCGGGACGACGGACTCCTCCCCTTCGTCCTCGCCTCCCCCAACCAGCACGATGCCGGATCCTGCCTCTTCATGACCGGCACGGGCACGGCTGAGATCCTGCTCGCCCAGCACGCGGATCCCTCCAGCGTCGAGTACCTCGGGGAAACTGACCTCTCCGAGCGCTTCCCCATGAACGCCATCGACGGTACGCCCGCGTCGGTCGTCCCATACCCCCTGACCGACATCGTCTACGGGTACGACTGGTGGGGCGGGTCCATGCTCTCCCGGGACTACCCCTTCACCGCCGGGTACGTCGTGGACACGGAGACCGGCCTGGCGCGGGCCACGGCCACCACTCCCGGGGCCTACCTCTCCTGCGCCTACAACTGGTTCGACGACCTGCCCTCCGACTGGGAGGACCAACTCGTCCCCACACCCGACATGGAACGCACCCTCGTCTTCCGCGATCCCGACGAGAGTCCCTGGGGCGTCGCCCTCATGGACTGGGACCACGTGGCGCGGATCCAGCACGAGCTGCGTACCCACCGGGCCCCGGTGGTGATCGTCTACAACCACTTCCTGTACTGGCACGCCAACCTCGTGGTCGGGTACGACGACGAGGTGGAGACCGGAGGCTGCGCCATCGTCGAGCAGTCGATCGCCTACTTCCGGCGCCAGGACCGCAGCGACTACGCCGACGCGGTCGAGGACCACATGGAGGACCTGGGAGGTTGCCGGTCCAAGGGAGTCTTCTACGTACGGGACTCCATCTACGAGGGCGACGACGAGCCCATGTACACCTACAACGACTGGCCCCAGGTGACGGAGCCGTATTCGGAGCGGATCATCGAGCTCCCCTACGACTGGGTGGTGGCGTTGGGGAACCATGCGTACGCCGTGCACCGTGGGCGGGGTGGCGGAGGCAGGCGCTAGCGACGACCTGGGAGGACACCCAGCCTCCATTCCTCAGATCTTCGCGTAGTCTCCGATCATTTTGAATAGGGCCAGATAAGAAGGGAATCGAGGAGCGATACAAGAAGTCTGGTGGAGGATCTGGGCGATGCTGGAGTCGCCGAGGTGGCGAGACCGGCATGGCCCGTGCTCCGCGAATATTGATCCGGGTGCTTCCAGGCGACATTCTTGGCGAGCCGTGGAAGAGGCTGGTCATGGCCGACCTGTTCACGATCCTCGTCTCCCTGGTCGCCTCCCTCTCCGGGCCCCGAGCGGATCTCCTCCTCGAGAACCTGGCCCTCCGCCAGCAGTTCGCCGTCTACCAGAGGCAGGTCCCACGACCCCGGCTCCGGCGGTCCGATCGGATGTTCTGGCTCTGGCTCTCCCGCCGCTGGGCCCGCTGGAAGTCCGCCCTCGTGATCGTCCACCCGGACACCGTCCTGCGGTGGCATCGGGCCGGCTGGCGGGCCCTCTGGACGTGGAAGTCGAGGAAGACCACGGGCAGGCCGCCCATCCCACGGCACCCCATCGCGTTCATCCGCCGCATCTCCGCCGACCACCCGGAATGGGGCGAGGACCGGATCGCCCTTGAGCTCCGCCTCAAGTGCGGCGTCGAGCACAGCCCGAGCACCGTCCGCCGCTAGATGGTCGAGGACATGCCCCCCAGGCCGCGCTCCACCTGGAGGTCGTTCCTGAAGGGCCATGCCTCCGAGATCTGGGCCATCGACTTCGTCACGCAGGTCCTCTGGAACTTCGAGATGCGCTTCATCCGGTTCGCCGGGACCCTGCGCCGGGAGTGCCTGGACTACTTCCTCTTCCTCTCGGAGGATCACCTTCGACGGGTCGTCGGGGAGTTCGCCAGGTGCTACAACGAGGCCCGACCGCACCAGGGCATCCAGGCGATCCCGGCACCCTCCCCTTCCGAGGGGTTCCCGGTTCCAGACGGGACCCGCGTCCACCTGGTGGCCCGTCCTGTTCTGGGTGGCCTTCATCACGGTTACAGCCTCGCCGCCTGAGGCTGGCGGCCGGGTGCCGCGATCGGATGCCGCGCCGGCCGGCTGCAGCGACCCGGCCGACGAACCTGCCGCAGTACTCGGTCTCGGACCGCCCCGGCCCTCGTCGGCAGGTGGCTGGGGCCCGGACAGGTTCCGATCTCCTGGTCTCCCCGAGCTCCGACGCCCCCCAGGCTGCCGGGTTCGACCGGATGCAGTTTCCCGCGGAGCACGGGCCCCGCTGTGCCTCCAGGTACCGCCAGAGCCGCTCGAACGCGCTGCCCAGTTGGGGGAACAACACGTGCGCCACCCGCTCGATCGCCTGGGGCTTCGTCGCCAGCTCTGGCAGGTAGTGCGGGAACCAGTTCGCACTGGTGCCGCCCTCCCCCCTCGCGTGGACCTCCCACCGGTACAGCCACGCGAAGTCCCGCTCCGCATACATCGACCGCATCAGGAGCATCCACGCCTTGCACTCGCTCCCGCCCACCTCCACCAGCACCTCGAAGTAGTCCACCTCCGCCAGGTCCCCCGCCCGGTAGCACAGCGGGATCCCGACCTCCCGCCGCTCCCGACGCCACTCCCGCATCACCCGCCGGACCGTCCGCTCCGACGCTACGAGCCTCTTCGCGGCCAGCAGTTCCACCAGACGGCCCGACGTCGCCCGCTGCTTGGCCGTCCACCGCTCCGTCTCCAGCAGACGCCGCACCTCCTCCTCGCACAGGCTGCGGACCGGCCGGGGTCGGGCCGCCTCCTCCACCCGTACCCCAGGGACCACGTCGCCCCAAGGTACCGTTTGATCGTGTTCCTCGAAAGTCGCAACTCCAGGGCTGCCGCCCGCTGCGCCCTGCGCTCCACCATCACCTTGTGTCGAATCACGTGTACCAGGGTCACCTTCAGCATCTCCATCCTCGAGGCACCGTTCCGGGGGAACGACGCCTTACCGAGGTCAGGGGGTTGAGGTGGCTCAGGTTCCGGTGGCCAGACGGCTCAGTTTCTGGTGGCCGCTCCAGGTACGCCCCACCGAGCCGGTCCGGCCACCGTGCCTGCCCGGGACCTCCCCACGCGCCGTCCCTCGTCCGCCTCCAGGACCTCACCGCCCGCTGATGCGCCTTGACCGTCACCTCGAGGGGCCGTACAGTACCCCCATGAGGCGTTCATCTTACCTATCCCCACGGTCCCGAGGAAGGCGATGTCGAGACACCTCGTGAAGCTGGTCGTGGCGGCGATCCTACCCGCGCTGGGAGAGGATTGCTGTAAGTTCGGCTGTTGCCGGACGGAGCCCCCGGAGTGGGACGCGGACGCGGACGCCGACGCGGACGCGGACACCGACACCGACACCGACGCGGATGCCGACACCGACACCGACACCGACACCGACACCGAC
>JBFYZZ010000346.1:0-4389 GCA_041309225.1 Deltaproteobacteria bacterium
CGACTGCGACGGGGACGTGGACGAGCTTCAAACCCTCGATGGCGCCCCCGTCCTCATCTCGGGGACCACCGGCTCCTACGATCTCGTGGGCCTGGGCCTCCACGCCTGCGACTTCGACGAGGACGGCTACGACGACCTCCTCCTGGGCTCGCCCTTCGGCCCTACCACGTCCTACCGTGGGGAGGCAGGCATCTTCTACGGTGTGTACTCGGGCGACTGGACGAGCAGCATGGGGATGGCCGACGCCGACGTCCGCATCCAGGGGGACGGCATCGACTTCATAGGCTTCAACGCCAATTGCGGTGATATCGACGGTGATGGCCACGCCGACGTCGTGATCGCGCGTGGGGAGATCAACGCGCCGCCCTCCTACAGCACCACCTACGGGATCCTGATCTACTACGGCGACGGTACGGGCTTCGATGCGAGCCTGTCCGACGCCGACGCGGATGCCGAGCTCTCCCTTTCGTTGGGTGCGGCGTCCGGTGCCTACACCGTCACCGCGAGCGAGTTCACCCTCGGCGACATCGACGGGGACGGGGCCGACGACATCCTCGTCGAGTGGCCGTACACCACGCTGCACGGAGCCGGCGAGGTCCTGGTGCTCCCCGGCGGCAGCTACGCCGGGCCCCTCGACCTCGACGCCTGGCTCTCCGACTGGTGGTCCCCGGACCAGCCCCTCACCGGGAGCTACGCCTACCAGCAGGTGATCGTCCTGGAGGACTTCGACGGCGACGGCGGACGCGACGTCTTCGCGGGGGAGCCGTACTGGTCCGAGACCTCCGGTGGTGGCACCTACGAGGGCCAGCTGTCGCTCCTGTCCGGCGTGGAGGACGCCGCGGGCGCAGCCTTCGCCGACATCGCCTACGCCCAGATCGCCGGCGACGAGACCTCCCTGTACCTCGGCTACTGGGCGACCAGCGGCGACTTCGACGCCGACGGGGCGTCCGACGGGGTCGTCAGCGGCATCGGGGACGCCACGGGGGCCACCCTGGGCGGTGGGCTCTGGATGTGGTCGGACGTCATTGGCGTCCTGGCGTCGGCGCCCTCGAGCCCGCTCGACGTCGCCACCGCCCACGTCTGGGGCAGCACCAGCAGCGGGCAGCTCGGGTACCGGCTGGCCGAGGCCGGCGACGTGGACGGCGACGGCTACGGCGATCTCCTGGTCTCCGAACCCTGGGGCGGCACCGCGGCCGTGGGCCGCGTCTGGGTGCTCTCGGGCGCCCTGCTCGACGGGGACTCGGAGGTGGAGGACGTGGCGCTGTTCGGTTGCGAAGGCATGAACACCGACAACTTCATCGGGTCCAGCGTACTCGGAGGAGCGGACTTCGACGGCGACGGGACACCCGACATCGCGCTCGCCGCGGTCAACTGGGACACGGCCGACAGCACCAGCCTGAGGTCCGGACGGGTGGCCATCTGGCTCTCCTCCGGGATGTAGGCGTACACCCTGGCGATGGGCCACGTCGCCGGCCGTTCGGCGGGGCCCGTCAGAACGCCAGGCTGTCGCCGGCCACCCTGCAGGTGGGCTCGCAGCCCGGGCCGTTGGGCTGGATGGTCTCCCACACGGGGGTGAACGTCTCGGTCGCGACCTGCACCCCGTCCAGGAACACCGTCACGATGACGGTGCCCAGATCCACACGCCCGACTTCGAGGCCGTCGACCTCCTGCTCGGCGGGGGGGAGGGCCGTCCCGGAACGCACGAGCATCACGTCATCGGCGTCGCACCCGCCCGGCTCGTGCTCGTCGAAGGGAAGGGTGGTCCCGCAGGTGACGATGTCGCCGTCCAGGTCCAGGACGAAGGACCAGTCGCCGGCGCTCCAGGGGAGGGCGTGCTCGAGGTCGAGGGAGTAGCCGTCCACGCAACCGATTTCGGTACAGAATCCGGCCGTGTCGTCGGGGGAGCCGCAGGCGACGAGGAGGAGGGGGAGGAGGATCATCGAGGACTCCGTGCGAAGGGGAACCCTGGTGATGCAAGGAGCGGGCCAGGCAGGCCGATCGGCTTGGCAGGCCGAGTGTCCTGGATGTCGACCGGAAGGACCGGGTGGGGGTGCGACAGCGATGTCCGACGGAATCCACGCCCTCGCGCCAGGGTGCGGGTGTACGATGTCGTCGAGCCCAAGCTCGGGAGGTCCCATGTCCGGTACACCCCTCCTCCGCCTCGCCCTCCTCGCCTCCGCCCTCACCGCCTGCCCTGCCGAGGAGGAGGACACCCAGGCCGGAGACACCGACGCCGACACCGACACCGACACCGACGCCGACGCCGACGCCGACGCCGACACCGACACCGACACCGACGCCGATACCGACGCCGACACCGACGCCGACACCGACGCCGATACCGACGCCGATACCGACGCCGATACCGACCACGACGGCCTCTGGACGGGCACCGCCACGGTGTCCATCCGGGAGTGGGGGTTCGTCGTCTGGGAGGATGCGTGCACGGCCGATGTCGAGATCCCGGTCGATCACGAGGCCAGCCCGCCCATGACCTTCGCCGTGGTCTGTACGTGCACCGGGGAGGTGCCCGGCCCCTTCCAGGCGGACCTCGTCGGGTCGTTCCCCTCGGATCCGGCGATCGAAGGCGACGTGATCGTGGAGCACCCCCACCTTCCCGCCCCCCAGCTCGACGCCTGGAGCGGGCGTTTCACCGCCGACGATCGACTCACGGGCGCGTTCGACGGCTCCTGGGAGGCCGGCGACGCGGGCTTCAGCTGGAACGTTACCTTCGAGGCGGCTCGCTGATCGTCCACCCAGGAAGCGTTCGTGACCCTCGACACCCAGGCGCTCGCGCACCTGCTGGCCGCCCTGGCGCTGCTCCTCGTGGCTGCGCACGCGGGCGGCCACCTGTTCCGCCGCCTGAGGCAACCCGAGGTGATCGGCGAGATCCTGGGGGGTCTCCTCCTCGGTCCGACGGTGCTCGGCGCCGTCGTGCCCGATGTCCACGCCGCCCTGTGGGAGCGGGTGGCCTCCACCGGTACGGTCGCCGGCGCGCTGTACCACCTGGGCCTCCTCCTCCTCATGTTCTGCTCGGGACTCCAGGTCCGGAGACGGTTCGAGCGGGGGGAGGGCAGGTCCGTCGTGGCGCTGACGGTCTCGGGGATCGCGTTGCCCTTCCTGGCGACCCTGGCGCTCGGGAGGTTCATCGTGGTCGAGGACCACCTCGGACCGGCCGGGAGCCGCGCTGCCCTGCTGCTCGTCCTGGCCACGGCAGTCGCGATCACGAGCATCCCGGTGATCTCCCGCATCCTGTACGATCTCGGTCTGCTCGACACCGCGTTCGCCCGGATCGTGCTGACCGCGGCGGTCGTCGAGGACGCGTTCCTGTACGTGGCGGTGGCCATCGCGCTCGCCCTGGCCGGGCCGACGGGGAACGAGGCCTTCGGGCTGCCGGCGTTCCTCGGGATCGAGGGCGCGTCTCCGATCGCCTTCGCCTACCACATCGGCATCACCTTGGCCTTCTTCGCGGTGGCCCTGGCCGCGGGACCGGCGCTGTTCGACTGGGGGCGGCGGCATCCCGTTGTGCGGCAGAACAACCCCGTCGCCCTGCTGCTGCTCCTGGGAGTCTCGTTCAGCCTGGTCGCCCTGGCGCTCGGGATCGCCCCGTTCCTGGGGGCGTTCGTGGCCGGCCTGTCGGCCAACCGGGCGGGAGTGGACACGAGCGGCGCCCGGGAGACGATCCAGCGGTTCTCGTTCGCCTTCCCGATCCCGGTGTACTTCGCGATCGTCGGCCTGCGCCTCGATCTCCTCCGGCAGTTCGACGGGCTCTTCTTCCTGGCGTTCCTCGCGTATGCCTGCGTGGCCAAGCTGGCGAGCGCGTACGCCGGCGCCCGCATCGCCGGAGAGCGGCGCCTCGGTGCCTTCAACCTGGCCGTCGCGATGAACGCACGCGGAGGGCCGGGCATCGTCCTCGCCTCGGTGGCCCTGGATGCGGGCATCGTCCATGAGCGACTCTACAGCGTACTCGTCATGCTCGCCGTGGTGACCTCCTTCCTGGCTGGGAGCTGGCTCCAGTTCGTCATCGGCCGAAGGTGGCCGCTCCGGTAATCGCGAGCCCGAGGACCGGAGATCGAACCCTTCTTGACCCCGCCTGACAGGCCAAGCTAGATTCCGCCTTCGAGCGTCTTTCGCGCTCGTTCCCCCCGGGAGGTGTCCAGTGGTCGGTCTGCGCGTCATCCTGGCCGTGATGGTGGCAACCGCGGGTCTCGCCGGCTGTGCCGAGGATTCCTGCGTCCTGTACGAGGACGACGTCACCGACTGCTACAACGGCTACTGCGACGGCGACGGGTCGGGGAACGCCTTCTGCGCCTGCTGGGACCAGGGCAAGGATCTCCACCTGACCACGTGCGACTGCGTCACGCTCGACCTGCTCGGCACCTGCGAGGA
>JBFYZZ010000347.1:0-15394 GCA_041309225.1 Deltaproteobacteria bacterium
CTCTCCCGCGGACCTGCTGGCCGAGATCACCGGGGGATGCTCCACCTGCCACGTCCCGGCCCGGGGCCCGGCGGACGCCGGTGGCGCGAGGTAGGGGAGAGGCCGACCCCCGTCCGGCGAGGATCCCATGCACGCCGAGATCGTCCAGGAATTCACCTTCGAAGCGGCCCACCACCTTCCCGCGCTGGCCCCCGGGCATGCCTGCGCACGCATCCACGGCCACTCCTACCGGGTGGCCATCCACGTGGCGGGCCCCGTGGATGCGCGCACCGGGTTCGTCGTGGACTTCCACGACGTGGAGGCGGCCTGTGCGCCCGTCGTCGCCCGGCTCGACCACCGGCTCCTCAACGAGGTCGAGGGCCTCCCCAATCCCACCGCCGAGCACATCGCGGCCTGGATCTGGGACCGGATCGCCGCCTCCCTGCCCGGCCTGGTCCAGGTGGAGATCTGGGAGACGCCGGCGTCCCGCGTGGTCTACCGCGGCCCCTCGGTCTGAACCCGGTACGGACAGCCGTCGGCGTCGTGGTAGGTGCCCGGTCCGGCCGGAACGAGGCGATCGGGGAATGGGGCGCCCGGCGGTCCGTCCACGCGGACGGTGACCTCGAGCGCCAGGGCTCCGTCGTGCCAGGTCGCATTCCCGGTGCGGACCACGATGCCGGACCAGACGCACAGCACGTTCGGGGGGCAGGGGGACACCAGGTCGCGGGCCGTGAACCGGGAACCGGGCTCCAGGACGATCTCGCGCACGTACGGGCGGGGGGTGCAGGGCTCGGCCACGAGCGTCGCCGGCGGATCGAGCGGTACCGGGCCGCCGGCCTCGGGTGACGCCGGGGTGCTCGCTCCGTCCGTGGGCGTCGCCTCCGGGATCGGGGTGGTCGCCAGGTGGGACGCGCAGGCCAGGAGCACCAGGGCGGGGAGCATGCGACCCTGGTATCCCGGGGGCGGCCGGAGAGGGGGGGCCTGCCCGGCGTCATGGGTTAGCCCTCCCGCGCTTGCGGGGTTCCATGCCGTCCCCTAGGGTGCCGGCCGTCCGCCCGCCGGTCCTGCGGGAGATCGTCCATGCCTCCTCGTACCCTCGGCATCCGTCGCGAGGACAAGAACGCCTGGGAGCGCCGCGTCCCGGTCACGCCCGAGACGGTCCGGCGGCTCGTCTCGGACCACGGGATCGCCGTGGAGGTGGAGCACTTCCCCCGTCGCGTCTTTTCCGACGCCGCCTTCGCAGACGCCGGCGCCACCCTCGTAGACGACTGCTTCGGCGCGGACCTCGTGGTCGCGGTCAAGGAGATCCCTGCGGCCCTCTTCCGGCCCGGCGGCACCTACCTCTTCTTCTCGCATACCGTGAAGGGCCAGCCCGCCAACATGCCCATGCTCCGCCGCCTCGTGGAGCAGCGCTGCACCCTGCTCGACTACGAGCGGGTCGTGGACGCCCAGGGCCGGCGGCTCATCTTCTTCTCCTGGTTCGCGGGCGCGGCGGGCCTCATCGACACCCTCGCCGCCGTGGGTCCGCGCTACCGCTGGCTCGGGCACGCCAACCCGTTCGAGGCGATCCGCCCGGCGCACGCCTACGTGGATCTCCAGGACGCCTGCCGGGCCATCGGGGAGGTCGGCGATCGGATCCGTGCCGACGGCCTCCCGGCCGCGCTCTCCCCCTTCGTGGTGGGCATCGCGGGGTACGGCAACGTCTCCCAGGGCGCCCAGCACGTGCTGGCGTGCCTGCCGGTGGAGGAGGTCCTGCCGTCGGACCTCCCGCGGATCCGCGCCCTCGCCGGCGCCCCTCGCGACCGCCTGTTCAAGGTCGTCTTCCGGGAGGAGCACACGGTGGAGTCGATCGAGGCGGGCGCGCCCTTCGTCCTCGAGGAGTACGTCCGCCATCCCGAGCGGTACCGGTCCGTCTTCGGGCGGCACCTGGAGCACCTCGACGTGCTCGTGAACGGCGTCTACTGGACGCCCGCCTACCCGCGGCTGGTGTCCCTGGAGCTTCTCCGGCGCCGGGCCACGGGCGACCGGCCGCTCCGCCTGCAGGTCATCGGCGACATCTCCTGCGACATCGGCGGGTCCGTGGAGTGCTGCGTGAAGGCCACCGGCAGCGACGCGCCCTGCTACGTCTGGGATCCGATCGCGGGCCAGGCCCGCGACGGTGTCGAGGGGCCGGGGGTGGTGGTGATGGCGGTGGACAACCTCCCGTGCGAGCTGCCCCGCGAGGCCGCCGAGACCTTCTCCCGCGCCCTCGAACCCTTCCTGCCCGCCCTGGTGCGGGCCGACTACGACGTCCCGACCGAGGCGCTCGCGCTGCCGCCCGAGTTCCGGCGCGCCCTCGTCCTGCACCGGGGCGAGTTCACCCCCGAGTTCCGGTACATGGCGGACTACCTCCGGTAGCCCCGGCCGGTCCGCACCCCCAGGAGACCCGATGCCCTCCGACAACCGCTCCGTCCTGATCCTCGGCGCCGGCCTCGTGGCCCGCCCCGCGGTCCGCTACCTCCTGAACCTCCCCGGGGTGCACGTCACGGTCGCCAGCCGCACCGTGGCCCGGGCACGCGACCTCGTGCAGGACGACGAGCGGGGACGGGCCGTGGCCTTCAACGTCGACGATCACGACGCACTCGACGCCCTCGTGGCCCAGCACGACCTCGCCGTCAGCCTCCTGCCCGCCCAGCGGCACCCCGAGGTGGCCGAGGCCTGCCTGAGGCACCGCCGCCACATGGCCACCACGTCCTACATCGGCCCCGCCATGCGGGCGCTCGACACCCAGGCGCGCGAGGCCGGGCTCGTCTTCCTGAACGAGTGCGGCGTGGACCCCGGCATCGACCACATGTCCGCCATGCGCATCTTCGACGGCGTCCGCCAGCGCGGCGGCCGCATCACCGTCTTCAAGTCCTACTGCGGGGGGCTCCCGGCCCCCGACGCCAACGACAACCCCCTCGGCTACAAGTTCTCCTGGGCGCCCCGTGGCGTGCTCCTGGCCGTGCGCAACGGCGCCCGGTTCCGCTGGGACGGCCAACTGGTGGAGGTCGCACCCCGGGACCTGCTCTCCACGGTCCACTCCCTGGAGGTCCCCGGCGCCGGCACCTTCGAGGCGTACCCCAACCGCGACTCGCTCTCGTACGAGGCGACCTACGGGCTCGACGGCCTCGAGACCCTGTTCCGGGGGACCCTCCGCTACCCGGGACACTGCGCCCGCTGGAAAGCCTGGGTGGACCTTGGGCTCTTCGAGGTCGAACCGATCGTCCTGCTCGACGGCACGCGCGCCGGCGTGCTCCGCGCCCTTCTCGGCGTGGACCGCGGCGCGGATCTCCCCGCCGAGGTGGCCCGGGCCCTGGGCGTCGACCGCGACGCGGACCCGGTCACGGCCCTCGGGTGGCTCGGCATGTACGACGAGGTGGCCGTCCCCGACGGCATGATCGCCCCCCTCGACATCCTGGCCGACGCCATGCTGGCGAAGATGACGTTCCGGCCCGGGGAGCGGGACATGCTGGTGATGCACCACGAGGTGCTGGGCGTGTTCCCGGGCAGGACCGAGCGGATCACCATGGACCTCGTGGACTACGGGATCCCCCACGGCGACTCGTCCATGGCACGCACGGTGTCGCTGCCCGTGGCCATCGGCGTGAAGCTCATCCTCGAGGGGGCGTTCCCGGCGCGCGGCGTGCTGGCGCCCGTGTTCCCGGAGATCTACCGCCCGATCCTCGACGAACTCGAGAGCCTCGGCATCTCGTGCTGCGAGCGGAGCGAGATCCTCTGAACCCCCCGAGTCGGTGTCGCCGGTCACAGCTCCACGAGCCGCTCCCGCTACAGGAGGTGGCCGCACTTGTCCCGCTTGGTGTCGAGGTAGCGCCGGTTGTACCGGGTGGGCTTCATCCGGAGCGGGATCCGGCCCATGACGGGGATGCCCTGGCCGCGCAGGCCGTCGATCTTGTCGGGATTGTTCGTGAGCAGGCGCACCGAGCGGACCTGCAGGATCCGCAGGATGGCGGCGGCGGCCTCCCACGTGCGGAGGTCGCTCTCGAACCCGAGGGCCAGGTTGGCCTCGACGGTGTCGAGCCCCAGCTCCTGAAGGGCATAGGCCCGGATCTTGTTGAGGAGGCCGATGCCCCGCCCCTCGTGGGGCAGGTACACGACCACCCCCCGCTCGGCACGGCCGATGTACCGCAGTGAGGCCTCCAACTGCTCCTGGCAGTCGCATCGCAGGGATCCCATGACGTCGCCGGTGAAGCACTCGCTGTGGAGGCGGACGGGCACGTCCTCGGCATCGGCCACGTCGCCGCGGGTGAGCACGACGTACTCCTGGCCCTCGTCGTCCACGAAGCCCTGGATGCGGAAGTCGCCGTGGCGGGTGGGGAGCCAGGCCGACGCCACGTGGTGGACCGAGGATCCGTTCGTGACGGGGCGGAGCTGGGGAGCGGTGGACATCGAGTCCTCGGGTGCGCCCCCCGCGCGATCCGCTCGTGCGGCCCGACCGGGAGGCGCCGAAAGCATGGCCGCCCGACCCCCGGGTGTCAAGGGCCGCGAGGGGGCGTGCGAACCGAGTAGATGCGGAAGGGGGGCCCTACGTGTCGCGGCCTGCGAAAAACGAAGGCGGATGCGGCATCGCCGCATCCGCCTCCACGGGGATCCGGACCGGGTCCCTGGACCCGGGGATCCCGGACCGGACTAGCCGAGGTCCTTGTTCAGGGCTTCCTTCAGACCCTTGCCGGCGCGGAACACGGGGATCCGGCGGGCGGGCACCTGGATCTGGGTGCGGGTCTTCGGGTTGTGGCCGGTGAACTGCCGGCGCTGGGACACCGTCCAGGTGCCGAAGTCGGACAGGGTGACCTTCTGGTCGCCGGTGAGGAGCGCGTCCGAGATGATCTCGACGAGGGTGTTGATGTAGAGGGCCGCACGGACCTTGGGGATGTTGCAGCGCTCGGCGAGCTTCTCGGTGAGCTGGGCCTTGTTCATGGGTACTCCGGTGGGTGGGGGTTGGGTGGGTCGGCACGACCCGGGTGAGAGGGGGCGGAGCGCGGGCCCGGGGGACCCGCGGGGACGACGGAGGTGTACGAGTTCGAAGATCGGGATCCGCCGCTCAGGCTTTCGGACTGTCCTATCCCGAGCGAGGGTCGCGGATAGTAACAGCGGGCCGTCACGGGTGGCAAGCGGATCGTGCGGTTTTCCACCAGGAAGTGGCATCCGTCCGTACCGGACCCGGATTCCAAAGGACGGACACCCGTTCGCCTGGGTTCGTCTCCGGATCGGGCGGGGACCGTCAGCGCTCAGCCCGACGGGGTCCCCGGACCCGGAGCGCGGCCGGCCAGACCTCGATCGAGAGGGGCAGGGTGCCGGCCTGCTCGCCGTCCATCTCCACGGGGATCCCGGGCGAGGCCGGATCCAGCGACCGGGCCTCGAGCCGGCGCACGGCCACCCGGACCGCGCCCCGCACCTTCTCGGTCGTCCCGGCGTAGAGGCGGGGCAGGTTCGGGACGGCGCCCACCAGGGACAGGTGGGGGACGATGGTGAGGTCGAGCCGGCCGTCGGACATCGAGCCGCCGCGGCCCACCCACATGCCGCCGCCGCAGTACTGTCCGTTGGCCACGAACGCGGCGAGGAAGGGACGCTCCCAGGACCCGCCGCCGTCCTCGCCCTCCCAGTGGATGCCCACGCCGCCGGATCGGGAGGCGACGAGGGAGGTGAGGGTGGCGCCGAGGAACGAGATCCGGCCCCCAAGGCGCTTGGAGGAGCGGTTGACGCGGGCCACCACGTCGCCGCTCAGGCCGAAACTCGCCTCGTTCACGAAGAACCGCCCGAGGGGTTCACCGTCGGATCCCCGGGTGCGGGCGTACCCCACGTCTACCGGGCGGGTCTCGCCGTCCCGTGCGATCCGGAGCGCCGCCGCCGTGTCGCGGGGGACGCCGAGCGTCCGGATGAGATCGCTGCCGGTGCCGAACGGGACCACCGTGAAGACCGGGGGTCGACCGGGGGGGGCGCCTTCCAGGAGCCCGTTGACCACCTCGTTGCAGGTGCCGTCGCCGCCCACCGCGGCCACGATGTCGAAGCCGTGGGTCGCGACCTCCCGGGCGAGCACCCGCGCGTGACCGGGGCCCTCCGTCGTGCGGATCTCCAGGTTCGGGAAGACGTCGGCCGCGAGCCGGGCCAGGTCGCCCAGGCGGCGCCCGGCGCGGCCCGATCCCGCGCGGGGGTTGACCACGAGGCAGAGGGACTCCCGCGTGGGTTCGGCGGTGCTCATGGAGGGTCTCCGACGGGACCGGGTGGGGCGGATCGTGGCGCTGCGATCGGGCGGACCCCATGCGGGGGCGCGGACGTGGGGCCCTGAGACACGGCACCCGGCTCGTTACCGAGCCGGGTGCGGGGGGCGAGGGCGCTTCGCGGGTGCGTTGGAAGGCCCTGGCAGCCTGACGTCTCTCCGGACATCCAGGATGCAGGGATCGTGCCACGGAGAGAGGCGTGCTCGTGAGCATGCTGGAAAGGCCGGATCCTGAGGTCCACCTTCCTGGTGGTCCCGGAGCGTCCCGCAGAAACCACGACATCGGTGTCGCGGTCGGCCCACCGGCGCGGGCATCCGGAGGGGTGCCCGTCGGCCAGGATCGGCCGGAAAGGACGCGGAACCGCAGAAGGGATCGTTGCCGCGCCGGGCGTGCGCCCTCGCACCCCCGGCAGGGGCGGAGGGGTAGGGGAACACGCGGAAGATCGGCGAACACCCATACAAACATCAACCTCAGCATCCCATGTCGTGGCCCGATTGGCGCGGCTCGGGGCTGCCCTGGCCGTGGCCCGTCGGGGACGGCCGGCGACGCCACACGGCGGTGTCACCGGAGGTACCCCAGCGCGCGCAGGCGCTCCAGGGCCTCGTCGTCGAGGGCGGCGGTGACCGCGGGGGGCTCCCGGCGCTCCAGGTCCCCGCGGAGGGCGAAGGCGGCCTCGAGGAGGGGGCCCGCGCCGGCCTCCAGGTCCGGGCCTTCCGGGACCAGGGTGTCCGCCTGTCCGACGGCGTCGAGCTGGAACAGGTTGGCCACGCGGGTCTCGAGGTTCACGATCAGGCGCTCGTCCCCTCGGGTGAGCGCCACGCGGGCGGGGCCGTAGAGGCAGTCCTCGGAGAGCAGCGGGCGGGCGGCCGCACGGGGGATCGCCGCCAGGGCCCGGAGGTCCGTGCCCTCAGCCGCCGCCGGGACGGCCACCCCGGACAGCCCCAGGATCGTGCGGAAGAGGTCGGCGTGCTGGACCGGGGCGCCCACCCGCCCGGGCTCGACGCCCGGAGCGGCGAGCACCAGCGGCACGCGCAGGATCTCCCCGTAGAGCGTGTGGCCGTGCTCGAAGCCGCCGTGATCCCAGAACTCTTCGCCGTGGTCGGAGGTGACGGCCACCACCGCGCCCGCCAGCCGGCCCCGGGCGGCGAATCCGTCGAGCAGCCGGCCGAGGGCGCGGTCGGCGGCGAGCACCTCCTCGTCGTAGACGGCCCGGATCCAGGCCCGGCCCGCGTCGTCGGGCCGGAGCGTACGACGCATGAGCGCGTCGACCGTCGCCTCGTCCCCGAAGGGCAGCGAGAAGGGGGCCGGCGGGGGGCCGGCGAAGGGCCCCGGTGGGCCAGGGTAGGGGAGGTGCGGCTCCATGACGTGGACCAGGACGAAGGCCGGGCCGGGCACGGCGTCGAGCCAGGCCAGCGCCGCGTCCACGGTGGCCTCGCCGCTGCGCTCGTCCGGGCCCGTCGCCCCGTCGTAGTCCCAGGTGTCGAAGCCCCGGCCCAGGCCGAACTCCGGGGCGAGGAAGACGTTGTTCACCCAGGCGCCCGTGCGCCAGCCCGCGTCGTGGAGGAGGGCGGCGAGGGTGGGCACGTCGGCCGCGAGGCGTCCGAACCTGAGGCGGTTCCCGGGATCGCGCACGGCCCGGTGGTCGGAGGGGAGCCGACCGGTGAGGAGCGAGGCGAAGGCGGGGAGGGTCCAGGAGGCGTGCGAGAAGGCCCGGTCGAAGACGAGGCCGCGAGCGGCGAGGCCGTCGAGGTGGGGCGACGTGGGCCGGTGGTGGCCGTACGCCGCAAGCGCGTCGGCCCGGAGCGCGTCGGCCACGAAGAGCACGACGTCCGGCCTCGCGGGTGTCGAGGGGGCGCACGCCGTGAGCGCGAGGCAGGCCACGGTGGCGGTGAGGGCGGACGGGCGAGGCACCGGGGCTCCGGTCCTCTCCAGGATAGCCCGCCGGTCGCGGGGAGGCGCCGGGCGTCCCCGCGGTCAGTAGACGAGCGCCCGCTCCTGGCCGCGGAGCACGCGGATGGCGCCGTCCTTGAGGGCCTCGCCCTCGAGCTCTCCGGGGTAGACGGTGACCCCGACGTGGATCGGGCGCAGGAGGGTGGTGACGCGGTTCACGAGGCGGACGGAGCGGGTCATGCCGCCCGTGAGGACGACGCGGTCCACCCGCTCGCCCCCGAAGCGCGTGACGCAGGAGGCGACCATGGCGGCGATCTCCTGGCAGAGCTTCTCCCATACCAGAGCGGCCTTCGCGTCGCCGGCCTCCACGCGCCGCTCCACCTCCCTCAGATCCGAGGTGCCCAGGTGGGAGACGAGCCCGCCCTGGCCCACGAGGCGGCGCCGCACCTCCTTCTCGGTGAGGCCCCGGTGGAGGCAGAGGTCCAGGAGCACGTCGTTGGGGAGGGTGCCCGCGCGCTCGGCGCTCATGGGCCCCTCCTCCAGGCCGTTGGACACCCAGGTGACCCGGCCGCGGACGTGCACCCCCACCGAGATGCCGCCGCCCAGGTGGGCCACCACGAGGTTGAGGTCCTCGTAGTCGGCGAGGTTGTCGTCGGCGTACTGCCGGGCCACCGCCTTCTGGGAGAGGGTGTGCCAGACGGCCCGGCGGGTGTAGCCTCCCAGGCCGGTGAGGTGGGCCACCTCGTCCATCTCGTCGGTGACTACCGGATCCACGATGAAGGCCGGTTTGCCACGGGGGGCGGCCAGCGCGTGGGCGAGCGGCGCGCCCAGGTTGGAGGCGTGTTCGCCGTAGCGGGCCTCGGCGAGATCCGCGAGCATGGCGTCGTTGACGGCGTAGGTGCCCGACACGACCGGGCGGACGAGCCCACCGCGGCCCACGAAGGCGTCGATGGAGTCGAGGTCCACGCCGTTCTGGGCGAGGAACCGCTCCAGGACCGCACGGCGCATCGGGAGCTGGCCCTGGATGGTGACGCAGGCGCAGAGCTCCGCGACCGGGTGCTGGACCTCCTCCTCGAAGACCCGGGCGTCCCCCTCGAAGAGCGCGAGGCGCGTGCTCGTGGAGCCCGGGTTGACGACCAGGATCCGGTGGCTCCGGAAGAAGGCCGGCTTGGGGGTGCCCTTCCAGTCGGCCCGGCGCTTCAGCCTCAGCACGGTGCCGGCGCCGCCCAGGGTCACGTCCTCGACCGACGCGCTGCGGGAGAAGTCGAGAACCCGTGCGCCCATGCCGCCGACCATCAGGACCTTGTCCGCGTGCGGGTAGCGCGTGGCGTACAGGTGGTACATGAGGTTGCCGGAGTCGAGCGACGGCAGGATCAGCACGTTCGCACGCCCCACCGGCGAGTCGGGGTTGTTGAGGGCGTCGCGCAGCTTGGACTGGGCCGCGGCGATCGAGATGGCGCAGGAGATTTGGAGCTCCGCCTCGATCCGGATGGACCGGTAGACCGGGTCGAGCGCCACGAGCTGCTCGAGGAGTCCGGGGATGATGGCGCCGGCCTTGCGGATCCGCTCCACGGACTCGCCCGAGGCCGAGCCGCGGGTGGAGTAGGACAGGCAGGCACCGTTGACGTGGGGAAGGATGTCGGGTGGGATGAGATCGCGGACGATCTTGCAGGATCCGACGGCAATCTCCGCCAGCTCCTGCGGGGTGGGATCCGGGTTGATGGCCACGTCGGCGAAGGCCACGATGTTCTTCTGGTAGATCTCGCTCGGATGCTCGTCGGGGAGCGAGAAGAGGCCGACCTCGAAGGCGACCTTCTCGGTGTGCAGCAGCCTCAGGGCCGGGCGGAAGAAGTCGCGGGAGGCATGCGCCACGCCCCCGAGCACGGCGTCGGCGTACCCCTGGCGGACCGCCATGCAGGAGAACATGACCGGCTCCCGGACCAGGGTGCCCGCGACCTCGTAGGGGACCGCCCAGCGCTTGCCCGTCGACGCCTCGAAGAAGGCCTCGTGGAACTCCTCGCACAGGACCGGTTCGTCGGCCGGCCGGAGGAACCGGACCGATCCCAGGAACCGCTTGAGCGAGCCCTTGAGCGGCAGGTTGGCCTGCTCGATCCGACGCCGCACCTCCTCCCGGGTGGTGCCCACCAGGACCACGCTGGCGACCCCCGTGAGGTGGGAGGCGGCCGACAGGATCCGCGGATCCGACGACTCGGGGAACACGAGCGTGGGCTTGGGCCTGGGGATGGAGCGGATCTGGTTCTCGAGGAGGGGCAGCAGGCGGATCATGGCGTCCTCGGTGGGTATGGGGCCCGCGGGGCAGGCGTGAGCCGACCTATCCGCCCACCCGGGTCCCGGGAACCTGTGCCGGCACAGGGGCCGTGGCGCCGGCCAGCACCGCCAGCGCCTCCCCGGCTGCGGCCAGCCCGAAGATGCCGGGGATCGTGCACAGGGAACCCAGGGTGGTGCGGGTGCGGCCCCGGACCAGGCCCTGCTCCTCGGCCGTGCCCGGGACGACGGCGCGGGCGGGTCGCTCGAGCGAGAAGACGCAGCGGACGCCGCTCCGGACGCCCTCCTGGTGCAGGCGCTTGCGGACCGCGTGGGCGAGCGGGCAGATGCGGGTCTCGGAGAGGTCGGCGATCCGCACGAGCCCGGGATCCCGCCTGAGCGCCGCACCCATGGCCGACACCACCGGCACACCCGCCCGCACGGCGGCCAGCAGCAGGGCCACCTTGGGGCCGACGGCGTCGGTGCAGTCGACCAGGACGTCCGGCGGGCCCTCCAGGAGGCGCGCGGCCGTGTCCGCGTGGGCGAACACGCGCAGCGTCTCCACCCGGCAGGCCGGGTGGATGTCGGCCACCCGCGCGGACGCCACCTCGACCTTGGGCAGGCCCAGCGTGGATCGGAGCGCCAGGATCTGGCGGTTCAGGTTGCTCTCCTGGACGATGTCGACATCCACCAGGCGCAGGCGTCCCACCCCGGCCCGCGCGAGGGCCTCCACGGCGAAGGAGCCCACCGCGCCGAGCCCCACGACCACGGCCGCCGACCGGGCGATCCGCTCCGTGGCCTCGGGCCCGAGCAGGAGCGTGGTGCGGGCGAAGGCGCCGCCGCTCACCGATCCGACCCCGCCGCGAACACCGCCCGGGCGTTCCGGGCGGTGACCTCGGCCGTGACGGCGGGATCCTCGCCCCGGATCGCCGCCAGGGCGTCCACCACGATCCGGAGGGTCCGCGGCTCGTTCACCGGATGGCCGTCGGGTCCGCGGAGGAGCCCGGCGCCGTCCGCCCCGAGGGGGGCGAAGTCGGGCGCGTCGGTCTCGGCCAGCAGCCGGTCCGCCGGGACGGCCCGGGCCGCGAGGTGGATCCGCCTGGACCGGTACCGCGTGACCGAGGCGGGGAACGAGAACGAGGCGCCGAGCGCCGCGAGCGGCGGCACCACGTCGGGCGGGCCGCCGAAGGCGTGGCAGACGACACCGGGCGGATGGCGGCCGAAGGGGGTCAGCACCTCGATGACCCGGGCCCAGGCGTGCACGCCGTGGATGGTGAGGGGTCGCCCCAGGTCCCGGGCCAGCGCCACCTGGTCCCGGAGGACGGCCTCCTGCTCCTCCAGGGGCACGAGCCCCTCCCGGGCCCGGTCCAGGCCCACCTCGCCCACGCCCGCCCCGGGCCGGGCAGCGAGCCGCGCGGCCAGGCGATCCTGCCAGCCCGGGCGCCGGTCCCGGAGGTGGAGGGGGTGGAGGCCGAGCGAGGGGACCACCCCCGCGTGACGGTCGGCGATCGCGAGCACCGTGTCCCAGTCGTCCTCGGTGACGGCGCAGCAGGACCACCCCCCGATCCCGGCGGTGCGGGCGTCCGCGAGCAGGGCCTCGAGCCTGGGGAAGAGCGTCGCGTCCTGCAGGTGGCAGTGGGCGTCGAAGAGGGACATGCCGGCGGCCTCCCGGGCGGCCAGCCTATCCGTGCCGGGTCCCGAGCGGGGTCGCTCCGCCCCCGGACCCCGGATACGGCCGCCGCCGACCCCGCGAGGTTGCGACGTGGCCCGCCTCTCCCCCCGCATCGAGCGCGCCTTCCGCTGGTGCGGGGCCTGGTACGTGCTCCTCGGGATCCTGGTCGTCCAGGCCGTCCTCGCGCTGGTCCTGGCGTGGGAGTGGCGGGTCGCGGTGGCGCTGGTGCTGGGCGTGGCGGTCGTGTTCACGGTGCTGGAGCGGCCCGTGCTCGGCGTCGCCCTGCTCGTGGCCGCCCGCCTCCTGGACACCTCGGCCAACGCCTTCCTCCGGATCGGGCGCACGAACATCGGGTTCTTCGAGCCGATCCTCCTCCTGGCCCTGGTCGCGGCCGCCGTCCACGTGGTCCAGCGCAGGCGGGCGGTGGTCACGTCCTGGCCGTGGCTCCTTCCGTTCCTGGCCTTCTTCGGCTTCGCCTGCCTCTCGCTGGCCTGGTCGGCGGATCGCGGCGAGGGCCTGTCCGAGATCCTGACCCTGTGCGTCGTCCTGGCCAACGCGACGGTGATCCTCACCTTCGTCCGCACCCCGGGGGACTTCCTGTTCGTGCTCTACGCCTGGATCGCCGCCTCGGTGGCCATCGGCGCCCTGGGGATCGCCTCGGAGGTCCTGGGCATCGAGGACAGCGGCCCCTGGAAGGCGGCCGCGGGGGGCGGGCGCGAGACGGGTCTGGGCCAGCAGCCCAACTGGTACGCCATGACCCTCATGTTCATCGTGCACACCACCTTCGGGCTGGCCCTGGTCCAGCGGCGGCGCCTCTGGCGGTGGGTCCTGGTGGCGGCCGGGCTGTTCGTCTTCGTGTCCCAGATGCGCTCCGGGTCCCGGGGCGGCACGTACGCCATCCTGATCGGCGGCCTGCTCGCCGCCCTGGCACAGCCGCTGTTCCGCAAGTGGTTCCTCCGCTTCCTCGTGCTGTTCGTGGTCATCTTCACCGTGGCCGTCGTGGCGGATCTCGGCGCCACCTCCCGGGCCTTCCTGCGCATCTGGGACAACCTCGACTACACGTGGGGCAACGTCCGGGGGATGAACTGGCAGGTCTGCCTGAGGATGTTCCACGACACGTGGGGCCTCGGGATCGGAGCCGGCGGCTACGTCACGCGCCTGCAGGACTACTCGTGGTACCTCTACCAGTCGGTGTACCGGTACCCCCACGGCATCGCGTGGGGGCTCCTCGCCCACTACGGGGTGGCCGGCATCCTGCTCTTCGGCTGGCTCGCGGTGACCGTGCTCGTGATGGCGCGCCGACTCGCGAACTGGACCCGGGACAGCCTGCTCCACGTGGTGGCCTGGACCATGCCCGCCACCATGCTGGGGTACGCCGCGTGGTCGTTCGTGGAATTCGAGTACAACGAGAAGCCCTTCTGGGAGTTCCTCTCCCTGTACACCGCGCTCTACCTCGTGGTCCGGGAGGCCGTCCGCACGGGCACCCCCCTCCCCGCGGCGCCCGAGCCGTGGTCGCGCGCCGGGCCCGGGTCAGGTGGATCCGGGTGAGAAGTGGTCCCAGCCCCACGGTGCGATCGGGGCCACCCGGCCGTTCCGGCGGAGGCGCAGGCCGGGCTCGCGCTCGATCGTGCCGACGGGTCGGAGCACCGCGCCGGCGTCCTCGCGGGCCACGTCCACGGCCTCTTCGAGGCGGTCGGGGGGCACGGCCGCGAGCAGGACGTAGTCCTCGCCGCCCCCGAGCGCCCAGGCGAGCGGATCGCCCCCGAGAGCCGCCGCCGCCGCCCGGCAGGCTGCGGAGATCGGGAGGGCCTCGGCGTCCACCACCGCGCCCGTGCCGCTCCGGTCACACACGTGGGAGAGGTCCAGGAGCACGCCGTCACTCACGTCGATCATCGCGTGCGCGAGGTGGCGGGCGGCGAGCGCGCGGCCCAGGGTCACCTGCGGTCGGGGCTCCAGGTGGGCCCGAAGGACCGGCTCCCGGTGGGCGGCGGCCAGGTCGACGCGCCGGCCGCCGGCCTCGGCGAGCAGCAGGTGGAGGCCGGCGGCCGAGTCGCCTACCGGGCCGCCCACCACGACCACGTCGCCGGCCCGGGCCCCCGCCCGGCGCACGACCTCGTCGGCCGCCACGGTGCCGACCACGGTGAGGCAGAGGACCATGTCCCGGCGCGAGGACACCGTGTCGCCGCCGAGCAGGTCCACCTCGTGGGCGGCTGCGCAGGCGGCGAGGCCGTCCCGGAACCCGAGGAGCGCCTCCAACGCGAGGTCGCCGGGGAATCCGAGGGCCAGGAAGGCGGCCTCGGGGGTGCCCCCCATGGCCGCCACGTCGCTCACGTTCACCGCGAGCGCCTTCCAGCCGAGTGCCCGCGGAGTGCCGGCGTCGAGCCGGAAGTGCACCTGCTCCACGAGCATGTCCGTGGTCACCAGGAGCACGCGTCCCCCGCCCACGTCGAGGACGGCGCAGTCGTCCCCGATCCCCTCGCGGACCCAGGGGCGGGGCGGGCGGCCCGAGCGGAAGAGCTCGATGACGTCGAACTCGCCGAGACCACCGGGGCCGCTGCCCATGGGGCTACCCTCCGCCGGCCGATCGCCGGGCGCGGCCGATACGCACGGCCTCCCGGAGCGCCCGACACACCGCCGCCACGTCGGGGGCCGCCATCACCGCCGAGACGACGGCCACGCCGTCCGCACCTGCCGCCACGACGTCCGCGGCGTTGGACGTGTCGATGCCGCCGATGGCCACCAGCGGGAGCCGGGTGGCGGCCTGGAGGGCGCGCACCCCGTCGAGCCCGATCGGGCCCTCGAGGTCGGTCTTGGTGGCCGTGGAGAACACGAGGTTGGCGGCCAGGTAGTCCGCTCCTGCCACCTCGGCGGCCCGGGCCTCGTCCGGGGTGCGGACCGAGACGCCGAGGATCCGGCGCGGCCCGAGGAGGCGGCGCGCGTCGGCCGCCGGCAGGTCGTCCTGGCCGAGGTGGACCCCGTGCGCCCCGGCGGCGAGCGCCACGTCCAACCGGTCGTTCAGGAGCAGGACGGCGCCGTGGCGGCCCGCGAGCGCGACAAGGCGGCGCGCCATGTCCACGAGGTCCCGCGTGCTGGCGGCCTTGTCGCGGAGCTGGAGGACCCGGACCCCCGCGGCCACGGCCTCGCCACAGGTGGCCTCCACGCCCCGCGCGCCGGCCAGGACGGCATCGGTCACCACGTAGACGCCGAGGTCCAGACCCCTCACGCGTCCTCCACGATCCGCACGCCCGCGAGGCAGGCCGCCTCGTCCAGCGCGTCGAGCGCGTCGAGGAGGTGGGGCACGAACGTGCCCGGCCCCGCCGCGCGGGCCGCG